>NZ_JBIAQF010000011.1:0-337731 GCF_042888885.1 Streptomyces sp. NPDC002742 | reverse complement strand
CGGGGGCGCCGGTGTCTCGTTCGGCTACCTCGGCCGGCCGGAGCTGACCGCCGAGCGGTTCATCCCGGACCACCTCACGGGTGAACCGGGATCCAGGCTCTACCGGACCGGTGACCTGGGCCGTTACCGGCCGGACGGACAGTTGGAACACCTCGGCCGCCTCGACGACCAGGTGAAGATCCGCGGCCACCGCATCGAACTCGGCGAGATCCGCGGCGTCCTGCTGGAGGAGCCCGCGGTCATCGGTGCGGCCGTGGTGGTGCACGGGGCGGGGGATGCCGCCCTGGCACGGGTGGACGCCTACATCGTCGCCGAGCCCGGCACCGACACCCGGGAGATCATGCGACGGCTGGCCGATCGCCTGCCCGACTACCTGCTGCCCGCCACTCTCACGGTGGTGGCCGAACTGCCGCTCACCCCGAACGGCAAGCTGGACGCGGACCGGCTGCCGAGCCCGGTCGTCGGGACGGAACGGGCCCGCGGGACCGTCTTCCCGAGCCAGGACGCAGGAGCGACGCCGGACCGAGCGGTGGGGAATGAGGCAACGCCGGACCGAGCGGCGCGGGACGAGCCTCACGTCACCAGGATGGCCGAGGTCTGGCAGTCGGTCATGGGCGTGGCGGTCGGCCCTGACGACAACTTCTTCGACCTCGGGGGCAACTCCCTGCTGGCCGTGCGGCTCAACGCGGCCCTGCGGAAGGACGGCTTCCCCGCCGTACAGCTCCGGGACATCTTCCGTAATTCGACACCACGCCGGTTGGCCGCAGCCATCGCCTCCCGCACGGCTGCCGACGCAGTCGAGCCACACCGGGTTGAGTCACGGCAGCCGTGAGCGGCCGGCCACAGAACGCAAAGAGGAGACGGCATGAGCGAGTTGGACACCGCGGTAGCGGTGGTGGGGTTGGCCGTCCGGGTGCCGGGCGCCGCCGATGCGCAGACGTTCTGGGCGATGCTGGCCGATGGCCGGGTCAGCCTCCCCGCCGCCCTGGGCGGAACCGACAGCCGCCTGCTGGGCGGTCAGATCGACCGGCTGGCGGAGTTCGACGCGGAGCTGTTCGGTGTGCAGCCCGCGCATGCCGCGGCGACCGACCCGCAGCACCGCGTCCTGACGGAGTTGGTGTGGCAGGCCCTGGAGGACGCTGGGCTGGACACCCAGCGGTCGACCGACCGAGTGGGGGTCTTCGTCGGTAGCGGACCGGACACCTACCTGCACACGAACGTGCTGAGCGACGAACAGGTGACGCGTTCCCTGGGACACGAGCAGATCCAGCTCGGCAACTCCCGGGACTTCCTGGCGACCGCGCTCTCCTACCGGCTGGGCTTCACGGGCCCGAGCATCACCGTGCAGACGGCGTGCTCCACCTCGCTGGTCGCGGTGCACCAGGCGGTTCGCAGCCTGTTGACCTACGAATGCGACGTCGCCATCGCGGGCGGCGCGACCATCCATCCCCTCGCACAGCCCGAGTACCAGTACACCGAGGGCGGCATCGTCTCCCCGGACGGGCGCTGCCGGACCTTCACCGAGGGAAGCCAGGGCACCGTCCCGTCCAGCGGCGCCGGCGTCGTGGTCCTGCGCCGGGCGACAGACGCCGACCGGACCGGAGCCCCCGCCCGGGCCCTGATCGTCGGCTCCGCCGTCAACAACGACGGAGCGGACCGGATGAGCATGGTCGCGCCGAGCCCGCACGGGCAGGCCGAGGTGATCCGCGAGGCGCTGGAGACCGCCGGTCTGACTGCTGCCGACATCGGCCTCGTCGAGGCCCACGGCACCGGAACCACCCTCGGCGACCAGGTCGAGCTGTCCGCCCTCTCCGAGGTGTACGGCGCGGCCGACGGGTCGTGCGCGCTGGGCGCTGTGAAGCCGAACATCGGCCATTGCGACACCGCGGCCGGGGTCATCGGCCTGATCAAGACCGTCCTGGCGCTGGAGGCGGGCGTGATCCCGCCGACGCCCTCGCAACCCGGCGACGGGCCCGACGTCCAGCTCGGTTCCGCCCGGTTCTTCGTCCCCCGGCAGGCCCTCCCCTGGGCGGAGGACTTGCCGCGCCGAGGGGCGGTGAGCTCCTTCGGCCTGGGCGGCACCAACGCACACGTCCTGCTCGCGGCCACGGCGGCCGCACCCACCGACGAGGCACCAGAACTCCCCGGCGTGGCCGTCCTTTCCGCCGCCACCCCTGACGCGCTCCGCGACCAGGCGCGGAGGCTTGCCGACTGGCTCGACGGCGCGGGCGCGAGGACGTCCACTGCCGAGGTCCTCGGCACGCTGTGGCACGGGCGACGACAGCTTCGCCGGCGCTGGGCCGTCGCCCTGCCGGCGGACGAGACGCTCGCGCGTGACCGGCTCCGGACGGCCCTCGCCGACGAGGTGGCGGTCGGCGGCGGCCGATACGCGGCCGATGAGCCGTCCACCGCGGTTCTGCTGCCTGGCCAGGGCGTACGGCTGGCGGGGGTCGGCACCGGCGTCGGCGCTGCCGATCCCGAGTTCGCGGCTGACCTCGCCGAGTTACGCCAGGTCGTGTTCAAGGCCGGCGGACCTGACCTGAGATCCGCCGACGGCTGGCCGACCGACGACCCGCGGCTTCTCGACACCGCGGTCGTCCAGCCGATGCTGTTCACCCTGGGCCTGGCCGCGCTGCGGCTGCTGGAGCGCCGTGGTGTTCGGCCACAGGTCCTGCTGGGGCACAGTGTCGGGGAGCTGACCGCCGCCACCCACGCCGGTGTCTTCTCCCTCGCCGACGGCGCCGCCGCCGTCGTCCGCCGGGGCCGCCTGATGGCCGAGGCCCCGTCCGGGACGATGATGGCGATCCGGGCCGACGAGACCACCGCCCGTGAACTCTGCGACGGCCTCGCGATCGACGTCTCAGGCCTGAACGGCCCGGACAACACCGTCCTGGGCGGCGACGCCGACGCGATCGCCGAGCTGGAGCGCCGCTGCCGGGAACGCAGCGTCAGCGCCACCCGGCTGGCCACCTCGCACGCGTTCCACTCTCGCGCCATGGGCCGGGCGGCCGAATCCTTCACCGATTTCCTGCGCACCGTGCCGCTGGCGAAGCCGGACCTCCGTGTCGTCTCCAACCTCACGGGTGAGGAGTTGACCCCTGACCAGGCCACCGATCCGGGGTATTGGGGACGCCAACTGCGAGGCACCGTCCGGCTGGACGACGCGCTGGGCACCTTGCTGCGCCACGGACCGACAGCCGTCCTCGGCCTCCACCGGGGCCGGACGATGACCGACCTTGCGCGCCAGAGCGCTCGCCGGCTCGCTGTCTCCCCCTTGATCACCGACCTGCTCGGGGTCCAGGGCCAGGACGAGGCGGCCGCGTGCGAGGAGACCCTCGCCCAGTTGTGGACCGTCGGCTGCCCGGTCCGGCTCACCGTGGCCCGGCCACGCCGCCGGACCGGCCTGCCGGGCTATCCGTTCGCGGCGACACGGCACTGGGTGGACGCCCTGGCACGCGAGAGCGTGTCCGTGCGGCCCGCGACCAGCCCGGACACCCCGGAGAACCCGCAACTCCCACCGGCCGAGGGCGGACCGGACGACGCGATCCCCGCAGTCGTCACCGGTGTGTGGCAGCGCACCTTCGGCGGTGCCCCGCTCCAGCCCGACGACAACTTCTTCGCGCTCGGCGGAACCTCGCTGCAGGCCGCTCACCTGATCACCGTGGTCAACGACGAGCTGCTGCTCGACGCGCGACTTCAGGACCTCTACGAGCACTCCTCGCTGCGCGGGTTCATCACCCGGATCGCGCAGATCGCCGCCGAACGGGACGACGAGGAGCTGCTGCGTCTGCTCGACGAACTGGAAGCCGAGAACGGGAGCGCGGACCATGAGTGACCTCTCCGCGCGTCTGTCGGCTCTCTCCCCCGAGCAGCGCCTGCGGCTGACCCAGAGCATGCGCCGGCACACCGCCCAGGCCGCTGCCGCGTCACCGGTGGTGTCCGCCGCCCGGATTCCGCGGCGGCAGAGTCTGTACTTCTTCGCGAGTGCCGACGCGCTTTCGGCCCAGGACTACTACCCGCTCGTGCTGGAGGCGGCCGCCCGGGCCGACGAGGCCGGACTGCACGCGATCTGGCTGCCAGAGCGCCACTTCGTCGACTTCGGCGGATACTCACCCAACCCCGCGGTTCTCGCCGCCGCCGTCGCCGCCCGTACCAGCCGGCTGCGGATCAGAGCGGGGAGCGTCGCGGCGCCCTTGCAGCACCCCGTCCGCATCACCGAGGACTGGGCGCTGGTGGACAACCTGTCGGCCGGGCGGGCGGGCATCTCCTTCGCCAGCGGCTGGCACCCGGACGACTTCGTGCTCGCCCGTACGGACTACCAGGATCGCCGAGCGGTGACCGGCCGCACCATCGAGCAGGTGAGGGCGCACTGGCGGGGTGACCCCGTGCGTCACCCCAGCACGGCCGGTGGCGAGGTGGAAGTGCGGACCCGGCCCCGGCCGGTGCAGCCCGAACTCCCGGTCTGGCTCACCGCCGCCGGCAACCCCGCGACCTTCACCGAGGCCGGCCGGGCCGGCTACGGAATCATGACCGCGTTGCTCGGCCAGTCCATGCAGGCGCTGCGGGAGAACGTCGACCGCTACCGCCACGCGTGGCAGGAGGCGGGCCATCCCGGCGACGGCGATGTCGTGGTGATGGTCCATGCCTACGTCAGCGACCGCCCGGACCTGGAGGACTTCCTCCGGCCGGCGATGCACGCCTACCTGCGGGCCTTCCGCAGCCAGACCGCCGCCGCGAACCAGGACGACGAGCTCGACGCGTCGGTGCTCCTGGAGAGCGCCTACGTCGACTTCCTGCGGGGACCGTCACTCCTGGGCGACCCCGCCAAAGCCCGATCGGTGCTCGCGGAGCTGGGAGACGCCGGCGCCGACGAGGTCGGCTTCCTGGTCGACTTCGGGCTGCCCGCCGCCGAGATCCTCGCAGGCCTGCCCGCCCTGCTCGCGCTGGCGCCCACCACCGACCACGACCCGGAAGAGATCCCGGCATGACCCTGGACAAGGAAGCCGTCGCGGCACGGCTCGCGCGACTCGATCCGGCACAACGCGCCGCCCTGGCGGCCAGGATGGCAGCCGCCCGCACGGGCCCGCCCCTGCGGCCGAGGCCCGGCCCGCGCGACAGGTTCCCTCTCGGGATGGATCAGGAGCGGCTGTGGATCCTGGACCAGCTGGATCCCGGTTCCACCACCTACACCCTGGGATTCGGCCTGCGCTTCCACGGCCGGTTCGACCTTGCCGCTTTCACGAAGGCGGCCGACGCGGTGGTCCGGCGGCACGAACTGCTGCGCTGCGGCATCGAGGCCGAAGACGGCGTCCCGTACCTGCGCACGCACGAGGACCGCACCGCGGACATCACCTTCGCCGACCTGTCCGAGGGCCCGGTCGAGGAGACCGAGGAGCGCCGAGCCGCCTTCATCGAGCGTCAGGTGCGGCGCCCCTTCGACCTGGCGAACGACCCGGTGCTCAGGCTCGGGATCGCCGACCTGGGGAACGGTGACCACCAGGTCGTCCAGACCATGCCGCACTCGTTCACCGACCAGTGGTCCTACGTCCGCCTCAACAGCGAACTGCTGGAGCACTACCGCGCCCTGCTGGAGAGCACCGAGCCCCAGGTACCGGCCCTGCCGGTCCAGTTCGGCGACTTCGCACACTGGCAGCGGAGCTGCTTCGCCGGCGAACGCGGCGCCGGACACCGTGCCTTCTGGCGCGAGTACCTGGCCGACGTGCCCGGTCGGCTGCCGCTGCCGTACGACGGGGATCCGAACAGCTCCGACCACACGGGCAGGCAGTACAACTTCATCCTCGACAAGGACGTCGCCGCGGCCTTCCTCGCCAAGGCCAGGCAGGCCAGGACCACCTCGGCCACCGCAATGGTCGCGGCCTACGCGGCCCTGCTGCACGAGGAGACCGGCGAGCGCGACATCGTGGTCGGTGTTCCGAGCGTGACTCGCGGCCAGGCGGACACCCAGGACCTCGTCGGCTTCCTGCTGACGAACGTACCCATACGGATCCGGCTGCCCGAGAACCCCACGCCCGACCAGGTTCTGGCCGCCGCCATCGCGGCCTCGGCAGAGGTCGCGGAGCACCGGGAGGTGCCGTTCGGCGAGATCGTCGAGGCGGCCGCCCCCGACCGCACCACCACCCGCTATCCCCTGCTCCAGACCATGCTGGTCCAGCTGAAGCTCGACGACGCGGTGTTCTTCACCGCGCCCGGCGCGGACGTCTACGCCAACGCGGTCCCTGAGGGCATCTCCTCGATGGACCTGACCGTGGCCTGGTGGCAGGTCGACGACGTGGTGTACGGGCGAATCGAGTACCGCACCGCGCTCTTCCGGCCGACCACCATCGAGCGGATGGCGCGCCGTCTGCTCCAGTTGCTCGCGCTCTTCGCCGATGCTCCCGGCACCCCTCTGCGGGCCCGTCGTACACCTCATCTCCCCGAGGTACCCTCTGTGCTCGCGCCCGCGCCCGACAGTCCGGCCGGGGTGTCCGGGCCGCACGGCCTCGCCGATGTGGCCGAGGTCTGGTGTGACGTCCTGGGCACGTCCGGCGCGCGGCCCGAGGACGTGTTCTTCGAGGTCGGCGGCACGTCACTGCTCGCGGTGCGGCTCGCGCACCGGCTGCGGGAGGCGGGCTTCACCGCCACGGTCAAGGACGTGTTCACGCACGCCACTCTCGGGCAGCTGGCCAAGGCGCTGCTTCCGCGGGCCGCCAGATCGCCGGTGAACCGGGCGCAGTCGCCGGTCGGCCCGCTCGGGCCCGAGCAGGAGCTGCTCTTCGAGGCCGGGCTGGAGAAGGTGGAGCTGTGGGCGCACAGCTACGTCCTGGACGCGTCCGAGCCACTGGACGCCGGGCGTCTGCGGGCGGCCGTGGACGCCGTGGTTGCCGCACACCCGGCGCTCTCCACCGTCTTCACCGGCACCGCCGGGCATCGCCGGGCCTCGGCAGGATCGGTCTGGGAGTGGCAGGTCGCGCCGTCCGGCGCGGATGTCCTGGAGGTGGCCCGGGCACAGCGCGTCGCGCTGGACGCGTCGTCCGGAATCCTGTTCGCGGTCGCTCTGGTGCCCGGCGACCAGGTGGTGATCACCGCCGGCCACCTGGCGATCGATGGCTTCTCCTGGGGCGTCGTCGTCTCCGACCTGGCCCGGGCCTACCGCGGCGAACCCATCGAGGCGGAGCAGGCCGGGTACCTGGAGCACGCCGCCGCCCTGCGCCGGATCGACCCGGCAGCCCAGGCGGGGTACTGGCGGGCCCAGCTCGCCGCCGTACGTCCGATGACCTGGACCACCGGCGCCCCCAACCTGCGCGGTGGCGAGCGTGGGTTCGAGGTCACCGTGCCTCTCAGCACGGGCCACGGCTCGCTGGAGGCGGAGGCGGTCACCGCCGTGGCGCGGTCTCTGCGTCCCTACACCGACGAAGTGGTCGTCTCGATCATGGGGCTCGGCCGTGAGCCGCTGCCCGGTCTGCCGCGGTGGGATCCGACGCGGGCGGTGGGCTTCTACTCGTCCGGTTATCCCCTGCACGCTCCGCTGACCGGTGGGAGCCCGTGGAACGACCTGGCGGCCGTCGACGCGGCGCTGCGCCAAGTACCGGACGGGGGCAAGCCGTTCGCTCTGCTGCACTGTGCCGCCGACGCCGCCCTGCGGGCGGAGTTCGCCGCGCTGCCCCGGCCGCGGGTCGTCGTCAACTACGTCGGCGCTCTACGCGATCCGGGCGCGGGCGGCGAGGGGCTCTTCAAGGTGTCCGCCGAGCTCGCTGCCGAGGGCAACGAGCTGACGGAGCGCGACGTCGATGTGGATGTGGCCATCGGCCTGCGGACCGACGAGGTCGTCCTTCGCTGGCTCTACAACCCTGACGCCGTGTCCGAGGCCGCCGTTCAGGCGGCGGCCGCCCAGGCAGCCCTCGACCTCGCCGCCATGCTGGGCGACGACCGGGCCGATGCCCGGGTGCCCGGCCGGGTCGGGGTGTCCGAGGCGGGCATGGACCAGCTCTTCGAAGAACTCAGCCGTATCCGACGGGAGCACCAGTGACCAGTAACTCCGAGGCAACCGTGCGGGACGACGTGCCCGGGCGACGCCGTACCCCCCTGACCGCGCTGCTGGTGGCGCAGTACCTGTCCTCCTTCGGCAACGCGGTCACCATCGTTACCATCCCGCTGTACGTACTCGGGAAGACCGGCAGCACCATCGAGACCGGTCTCGCCGGGTTCGCGAACGCGCTGCCCCTCATCTTCGCGGGCGCCGTGGGCGGGGTCTTCGTCGACCGCATCGGCGGGCGGCGGATGAGCATGCTCTCCGACCTGCTCGCCGGCCTGATCATCGGTCTCGTCCCGCTCCTCGACCAGACCACGGGAATGCCGACGCCGCTCCTGCTCTGCCTGTTGTTCGGCCGCACCGTGGTCGCGACCCCGGCCGGCGCGGCACGGATGAGTCTGATCAAGCCCCTGGCCGAGGCAGCCGAGGTCCGGCTGGAGAGCGCCAACTCCTGGTACCAGGCGGCGCCGCGGCTCGGCCTGGTGGCGGGTGCGCCGCTGGCGGGTCTGCTGATCGCGCTCTCCGGTTCGGTGGTCGGCATGTATGTCGACGCGGGAAGCTTCCTGATCGCCTCGCTGCTGGTCTGGCTCGCGGTTCCGGGCAGCCCGGCCAAGGACGGCGGCGAGCGGCTCAACTTCGGTCGGCAGCTGGCCGAGGGCCTGACCATGGTCAAGACGATTCCGGTGATCGGCGCCATGACCTCGTTCGTCTTCGTCACCAACTTCCTCGACGATGCGTTCACCCCCCTGATGCTGCCGGTCTACACCCGGGAGGTGCTCGGCAGCGGTCCGGCCCTGGGCTGGCTGCTCGCCGCCTCGGGCTGCGGAGCCATCGCGGGCACCTTCCTGTACGGCCCTGCCAGCCGGCGCTTCCTCACCAGCCGTCGGTTCACCCTGCTGGGGTGCTTCGCGGTGATCGCGGCGATGCGTCTGCTGATGGTCGCGCAACCGGGTTTGCCGGGCATGATCGCCATCGCCCTGGTGTCCGGCCTGGCGGCGGGTCCACTCAATCCGGTGCTGAGCACGGTGATGCTGGAGCGGGTGCCCGAGCACATGCGCGGACGAGTCTTCGGCCTGACCGGTGCCGTCGCGATGACCGCCGCGCCGCTGGGCATTCTGAGCGCCGGCTGGGCAGTCGACCTCGCCGGTCTGCGGATCGCGATGGCCTGTTTCGGGTGTGCGTACGTCGTACTGATCCTGGTCTCGCTGCGCAGCCTCGCGCTGAAGGACATGGACGCTCCTGTCGGGTCCGGTCAGGAGGAGGTGCCGGCACATGCGTGAGACGACGCCGCTGGACGGCAGGGTCACGGTGATCACCGGGGCGGCCCGCGGCGTCGGCCGTGCCTGCGCGCTGGCCTTCGCCACCGGGGGCTCCGACCTCGTGCTGGTGGACGTGGCCGGCGAGGTGGGGGGTGTCCCGTACCCCCTGGGCACCGAGAGCCAGCTGGAGCACACCGCCGAGCAGTGCCGCCTGCAGGGCGTCGAGGTGCTCACCGCCCTCGCGGACGTCCGCGACCTGGCCTCCCTGCGGAAGGTCAGGGACGCAGCGGTGACCCGCTTCGGGCAGGTCGACGTCCTGGTCAACAACGCGGGCATCGTCGCTCCGTCGGGCAAGCCCGTCCACGAGACCACCGAGGAGGAGTGGGAGCTGCTGCTCGACGTCGACCTCAGCGGGGCCTGGCGCATGACCAAGGTCTTCGCACCGCTGATGACGGAGCGCCGCTCGGGCAGCATCGTGAACATCGCCTCGACGGCCGGGCTGGTCGGCTACCGGCACTTCGCCGGCTACGTCGCGGCCAAGCACGGGCTGATCGGCCTCACGAGGGCGAGCGCGCTGGACTACGCACCGATGCGGCTGCGGGTCAACGCCGTCTGCCCCGGGAACATCCGTGACGACCCGGAGATGGAGGGCCGCATGCTGTCCGAGGTCGCCCGGGCCCTGGAGATCCCGGCTGCCGGGCACCAGGAGCTGTTCACCGAGCAGCAGCCGATGAACACGCTGGTCGATCCGGCGGACGTGGCGGCCGCCGCACTGTGGCTGGCCCGGGACGACTCACGATTCGTCACCGGCACCGTTCTCACGGTCGACGCAGGGTACACGGTGCGCTGATGACGAACGAACGGCTCGCCTCGGCCCCGGAGCGGCAGTTCTGGTTCGCCGAACAGATGGCGCCGGGCGCGACCGCCAACCGCGCGCTCGGCCAGGTCCGGATAACCGGGCCGGTGGACCTCGAGGTCCTGACCAGGGCGCTTCGTGCCACCGCCGACCGTCATGAGGCCCTGCGGACAGCCTTCGTGCTGGACGGCCGCGTGCTCGTGCGCAAACCCTCTCCCGAGTCGGTCGTGCGGCCGCCCGTCGTGCTGCCGGCCGGTACCGGCTTCGACGAGGCGGCTGCGGCACTCGGCGCCGACCGTTTCGACATCGGCGCCGGTGACGTCCACCGCACCGCGGTCGCGCCCGACGCGCAGGGCGCGACCTGCTTTCTCGCGGTGCACCACATCGCCTTCGACGGCCTCTCGCACGAGGTATGGACGCGCGACCTGGCGGCCGCGTACGCCCGTGAGCTGAGCGGTGAAGGCCACGGACCGGCAGTGGCGCGGCCTCCGGCGCCTGTGCTCGACCCGGCACGCCGCGAGGAGCTGACGGCGCGCTGGCGGCAGGCTCTGGCAGGCGTACCGGACCTGCCCGCCGGTGACCGCGCGCCGAGTCAGCACGAGCTGGCCCGGGCCGCAGTGGCCGAAGGCCGCACGGTGGTCGCCCCGGCCACCACGCGGGCCCTGCAGGAGCGAGCCCGGCAGCACGCGGTCTCGCCCTTCGCGCTGGTGCTCACCGCGTACGGGCGGGCGCTGTCGGAGCTGACCGGTGCCGCCGACTTCTGCGTCGGCACACCGGTCTCCACCCGCTCGGCGACCGACGGGGACGAGGTGGGGTGCGTCCTCAACACTCTGCCGATCCGACTGACCGACCTGGACGGACCCGATGTGCTCGCCCGGGTGTGGGCGACCGTCGTCGACGCGCTGGTCGATCTCGACCTGCCGTGCGACGAGATCGTCCGCGAGTGCCGGCCGCGGCGCTCCCGCCGGATGCCGCTCTTCCAGGCGCTCTTCGCCTTCCAGAGTTGGCCCCGGACGGTCCACGAGGCAGGCCCGGTCCGGTTCCGTACCGTGCCCGTGCGCCCGCTGGGCGCCCAGGCCGAGGTGCAGATGCAGGTCTGCGATCTCGGTGAGGACGGCTACGAAGGCATCCTCCAGATCCCGCAGGACGGCGGTTGGGCCGGCCGGCTCGACGACCTCATCCGGTCGTTCCACCACCATCTCGATCAGTTGCTCGCCCCGGGTGCGCTCGAAGGAACCAGATGACCACCAAGATGATGTGCCTGCCCTATGCCGGGGCGGGCGCCGGGGTCTACCGACCCTGGCAGCAGTTGAGCTCGCCGCGGCTGGAGGCAACACCGATCCAGCTACCGGGCCGCGAGGAGGAGTTCACCTCCCCCTTCTACACCGGCATCGCCGAGGCCGCGGCGCGGACCGCCGACCGTGTACGCGAGGCGGCCGGTACGGGACCGTTCGTGATCTTCGGCCACAGCTTCGGCGCTGTACTGGCCTACGAGACGGCGCAGCACCTGCTCGCGGACGGCGGCCCGGTTCCCGGCCACGTCATCGTCAGCGGCTCGGTCAGCCCCCGCCACCGGCGGCATCTGACCATTTCGGACACCGACGACGACCAGGCCGTCATCGACCTCCAGAACATGACGGGCCAGAAGATCGAGGCCCTCCACCACCCCGAGCTCAGGGCGCTGCTGTTGCCTGCCATGCGAGCCGACGTGGGCCTGCTGAGCACGTACGTGCCATCGACGGCCGAGCCGCTGCCTCTGCCGCTCACAGCGATACGGGGGGACAGCGACCCCATGGTCCCGGCGCGGGAGTGGCTGGACTGGTCCTCCTTCACGTCCGGCCCCTTCCGCTCGGTCGAGATGACCGGAGGACATATGTACCTCACCGAGGACTGGCCGCTGGTCTGGAAGACACTCGAGGGGCTGCTGTGAACACGTCGGCCGAAACCCGCGCCTCGGAGCGGACGGAGCTGCTGCTCCGCGGCTGCGCCCTGCTGGGCCGCACCGATCCGGTGCTCGCCGACCTGCTCGACGAGGAGGTCGGCCGGCAGACGGCGACCCTCGCGATGATCGCGTCCGCCAGCGTCGCCGATCCCTCGGTGCTCGCGGCGGCCGGATCCGCGTTCTCCAACGTGACTGCGGAGGGATACCCCGGCGCCCGCTACCACCCCGGCGCCGCCGGATTCGACGCGATCGAGCGGCTCGCCGTCGAACGGGCCATGGCCGCGTTCGGGGCCCGGTACGCCAATGTGCAGCCGCACTCCTGCTCCTCCGCGAACATCAGCGTGCTGACTGCCCTTCTGCCGCCCGGCGGGGTGTTACTCGGCCTGGATCTCGACTCCGGTGGCCACCTGACCCACGGCTCGCCCGCGTCCCTGACCGGTCGGCATTTCACCGCGGTGCACTACGGGCTGGACGCCGACGGCCTGATCGACTACGAGGGTGCGGCGGAACTCGCCCGTACACATCGGCCCGGAGTGATCATCGCCGGAGCCAGTGCCTACCCGCGGACCATCGACTTCGCGCGCTTCCGGGCGATCGCGGATTCGGTCGGCGCCTACCTGGTCGCCGACATCTCGCACATCGCCGGCCTGGTCGTCACCGGTGAGCACCTCAGCCCGATCGACCTGGCGCACGTCACCACCACGAGCACCTACAAGCAGCTCGGCGGCCCTCGCGGCGGTCTGATCCTGATCGGCCGCGAGCACGACACCCTCGGGTCGGACGGCCGCAGCACGCTCGCCCAGCTCATGCAGCGCGGCGTTTTCCCGCGCTCGCAGGGCACGCCGGATCCGGCCGCGATCGCGGCCAAGGCCCGCGCTCTGGACATGGTCGTCCAGCCCGCGTTCAAGGAGACCACCCGCCGCATCGTGGCCGATGCGCAGGCGCTCGCGGCGGCCCTGACAGCCCGGGGCCACCGGGTGCTGACCGGCGGCACCGACAACCACATGGTGCTTCTCGAGATCCTCGGCCGGGGTGTGACCGGGGTGGTCGCCGAGCGGGCTCTCGAGGAGTGCGGCATCCTCGCCAACCGCAACCGGATACCGGGCGACGTCAAGCCGCCCCTGGTCGCCAGCGGGCTGCGACTCGGAACCAACGTGCTCGCCCAGCGCGGCATGGGAACGGCCGAGATGGCGCACTGCGCCCGCCTGCTGCACGAAGTGCTGGCCGCCACGACGGCGGTGAGCGATACCGAGTACCGGCTCGATCCGGCGGTCCGCCGCCGCACCCGCACCGAGGTGGCCGAGCTGTGCGGCCGGTTCCCGCTCCCGTACTACGCCCCCACCAGTGCCGATGCCGAGACGAGGACAGGGTTTTGAGTCAGGATCTGATCACGGGCGACGTATCGGCGACGCCCCTCGCGCTGCCGGTCGACCGACCGCGGCGCCGCACCGCCCCGGTCTGCTCCGCCACCGAGCGGATGGGCATTCCCGCCCACACCGCCGAGTTGCTCGACGAACTCGCCGCGGCCGAGGGCAGCACCCGGGAGGCCGTCCTCCACGCCGCCTTCGTGGCGCTCCTGCACCGCTACACGGGGCAGGAGGAATTCGCGGTGACGGTCACGGACGGGACCGTCCGGACGTCCGTCCCGGGCGACGCCACCCTGCGCGATCTGGTGGGCCGTGCCGGGTCCGGGCAGCCGGTCTCCGGGCCCTCCGCCGTGGCGTTCCGAACGGACGCCGGGGAGCACGGTCCGTACGAGCTGCTGCTGGACGTCAGCGGGCCGGACCGCCTCGAACTGCACTACGACGCCGCGCTGTTCGACGCCGGCACGGCACGGAGGATGCTGAACCACTACCTGACCCTGCTCGGTGCCGGACTCGCCGATCCCGCTCATCCCGTGGCGCTGCTCCCGCTGCTCCCCCCGCAGGAGCAGCACGAGATGCTCGTACGCTGGAACGCCACCGCCACCGATCTGCCCCACGACGTCTGTCTGCACCGGGCGTTCGAGGCCAGGGCGGCCGAGGCGCCGGACTCGGCGGCCCTGTTCCACGCCACCGGCAGCGTCTCGTTCGGGCAGCTGAACTCCGCCGCGAACCGGCTGGCCCACCACCTGCGTTCGCTGGGCATCGGCCCGGAGTCCAGAGTCGGGCTGTGCCTGGACCGCTCGCCGGAGCTGGTGGTCGCCGTGCTGGCCGTCCTCAAGTCGGGCGGAGCCTATGTGCCGTTGGACCCGGACTACCCGGCGGAGCGTCTGGCCGGCATGGTGGCGGGCGCGGAGTGCACGGTGATGATCAGTCGGAGTGACCTCACGGCGAACCTCGCGACGACCGTCGAGCTCATCCTGCTGGACCGTGACGCGGACCTGATAGCCCAGCGGCCCGACGGCGATCCCGAGGGCGGTGCCGGACCCGACGACCTCTGCTACGTGATCTACACCTCGGGCTCCACCGGCGTGCCCAAGCCGATCGCCCTGCGACACCGCGGCGTCGCCAACAATCTGGCGGACCTCAACAGCCGCTACGGGGTCGGCCCCGCCGACCGGGCGCTGGGACTGTCGTCGCCCAGCTTCGACATGTCCGTCTACGAGATCCTGGGCATGACCACCGCAGGTGGTGCCGTCGTCCTGCCGTCTCCGGACCGGGCCAAGGATCCCGCTCACTGGGCCGAGCTCATCGTCCGGCACGGCATCACGGTGTGGAACTCCGCCCCCGCCCTGCTCAACCTGCTGACCACGCACGTCGAGGAGAGCGGCTGCCGTCCGCTGCCGAGTCTGCGGCTGGCCATGCTCGGCGGCGACTGGATCCCGGTCACCCTCGCGGACCGGGTCCGCGCGTACGCGCCCGAGCTGCGTTTCATCGCCCTCGGCGGAGCCACCGAGTCGTCGATCCACTCGACCCTGTTCGAGGTCGTCGCGACGGACCCGGCGTGGACGAGCGTCCCGTACGGCGCGCCGATGGCGAACCAGCGGACCTACATCCTGGACGAGGCGCGCCGGCCGGTTCCCATCGGCGTGCCGGGTGACCTGCACCTGGCGGGGATCGGGCTGGCACGCGAGTACCTCGGCCAACCCGAGCGCACCGCGGAGCGGTTCACCGACTGGTCCTACGGCCCGGTCACCGGCGAGCGCCTCTACCGGACGGGCGACCTCGCCCGCTACAGGCCCGACGGCGTCATCGAGCTGCTCGGCCGCCTGGACTTCCAGGTCAAGATCCGCGGGCTGCGGATCGAACTCGGCGAGGTCGAGGCGGTCCTGCGCAGGCACCCGGCGGTCCGCGAGGCCGTGGTGGCCGCCCGCACGGATGCCGCCGGGGACCGCGTACTGGTGGGCTACGCCGTCGCCCGCGACGGCGTGGCGCTCGACCCCCGGAAGCTCAAGGAGTACCTGGCGGACGTCCTCCCCTCCTACATGGTGCCCAGCGTGGTGCTCGTCCTGGACGCGCTGCCGCTGAGCGCCAACGGCAAGCTCGACCGCCGGGCCCTGCCCGCCCCCGGCCCGATGACCGACGGGACCGACAGCGACGCCCCGTTCGACGAGTACGAGCAGCGGGTCGCGCAGGTCTGGCAGGAGGTCCTGGGCATCGAGCGGATCGGCCGGGACTCCCACTTCTTCGCCCTCGGCGGCGACTCGATGAAGGCGATCCGGAGCATGCCGAGGATCTCACCCGCCCTCAAGTGGGCTGATCTGTACCGCAATCCCACGCTCAAGGACCTCGCCGCCCACTTGCGCACAATATCGACCGCATGAGCAGTGTGCGGAACATCTGAGGAGTGATCACATCATGCCGTCGTCAACGCTGTTCGGCCGGTTCAGCGCCACCGTGGCCCGCCACCCCGATCTGACCGCGCTGGACGTCCAGGAACGCGCACTCACGTACACCGAGCTCGACCGGGTCGTCGGGCTGCTGGCCGATCTCATGGCCGAGACGCACGGGGCCGCCCCGACCCGGGTGGGCCTGATGGCCTCACGCAGTCTCGCCGCCTACGCCGGCTACCTGGCCGCACTGCGGCTCGGGGCCGCGGTCGTCCCGATGAGCCCGAAGGTCCCGCAGGCCCGCAATCTGGAGGTCGTCCGGGCGACCGGGCTGGACTTCGTGCTGGCCGACGAGGGCGGCTCGACCGCGGCCGCCGAGCTGGCCCGGGAACACGAACTGTCCACCCTGACGCTCACCGATGTCCTGGCCGCCGAGCTCCGCGAGTCCGTGACGGTCCCGGCCCGCCCCGCCGCCGAGACGGGCGAGGACAGCATCGCGTACATCATGTTCACCTCCGGCTCGACCGGACGCCCGCGCGGCGTGCCCGTCAAGCACCGCAACATCCTGAGCATGGTGGACTGGAAGATCGAGCGGTACTCTTTCGGGCCCGGCAGCCGGTTCTCCCAGACCAGCGAGCTGACGTTCGACTGTTCGGTCGACGAGATCTTCGTCGCCTGGGTGTCGGGGGGCGCCCTGATCGTGCCGCAGCGCGGCGACATCGTGCGGCCCGTCGACTACGTGAACCGCAAACAGCTCACCCACTGGTTCTCCGTGCCGTCGGTCACGGGCATCGCCGGACGGACGGGCTCCCTGCCGCCAGGCTCCACCCCGTCCTTGACCTGTGTCCTTTTCGGCGGCGAGCGCTTGATGCCCGAGCACGCCGAACTGTGGGCTCTCGCCGCACCGCACAGCGAGGTGCACAACACCTACGGCCCCACCGAGTTGTCGGTGATGTGCGCGTCCACGCCGGTGGCGAAGAACGGCGAGGTGCGTCAACCCGCCTCGGACGGTGCCATGCCCATCGGCCGGGTGCTGCCCCACCTCGAACACGTCGTGCTGGAGGACGGCCTGCCCGCCGGAACGGGCGAGCTGTGTGTCCGGGGACGGCAGCGCTTCGACGGCTATGTCGACCCCGCCGACAACATCGGCCGCTTCCTGGAGTGGGAACCGGGGGAGGCCGCCGTGGTGTACGACGGCAGCGCTCCGCTGACGGACCGCCACTGGTACCGCACGGGTGACCGGGTCAGAGAGGAGAACGGCGAGCTGGTCTTCGTCGGCCGGCTCGACGACCAGATCAAGATCCGCGGACACCGGGTCGAGCTCGGCGACATCGAGTCCGCGCTCCGCTCCCACCCCGAGATCCGCGAGGCCGCGGTCGTGACGTTCCAGACGGAGCTGGGCCTGAGCCTCGCGGCCTACTACACGGGCCAGGAGATCCCGGCGAAGGATCTCACGGAGTTCATCCGGCGCAGGCTCCCGCTGTACATGCTGCCCAACCGCTTCGCGCACCAGGACGCACTGCCGCTCAACGCGAACGGGAAGATCGACCGCAAGAACCTTGCGGGCCGGCCCCGGTAATTCCACGGAGGATTTCACCATGATTGTCTGCGGCCTCAAGCTCACCCACGACGGCGCGGTCGCGCTGCTGGACGGCGACCGACTGGTCTTCAGCGTCGAGATCGAGAAACTGGAGAACAACCCCCGCTACAGCGAGGTGTCCGACCTCGACGTCGTACCGAAGCTGCTCTCGGACTTCGGCTACCAGCTCTCGGATGTGGACGAGTGGGTGATCGACGGCTGGGACGGGTCGGTCCAGGGCCGGACCGCCCTCGCCGACCACGGGAAGCCGGTCGAGCTCGTCCTGGCCCCCTACCGCGAGGCCGAGCTGACCAGCAACCTTCTGCAGCCCGGCCACCGCGGCGAATTCTCCGTCGGCGCAGTGGAGTTGAGCTACACCAGCTACGTCCATGCCACCGGCCACCTGGCCGGCGCGTACGCCTCCAGTCCCTTCGCGGCGGAGCGTCAGCCTTCCTTCGTCCTGGTCTGGGACGGCGGCATGTTCCCCCGGCTGTACTTCGTGGACCCCGAACGGGGGGTCGAGAACGGCGGCGAGGCGTTTCCCCTCATCGGGCACGCCTACGCGACGGCGGCACACCACTTCGGCCCGTTCCGGCGCACCGATGACTCGAAGACCGTCGACGATCTCTCGGTCGCCGGAAAGCTCATGGCGTACATCGCCCTGGGGAAGGTCGTTCCGGACATCGTCGACGCCCTCACGGCCGCGTTCCACGAGTGCTTCGAGGCGGACACCCCGGCCGTCGAGGAGTACCGGGCAACGATCGGCGGCTGGGGCAGCAACTCCGAGCCCTCGCTGGACTACGTCCACGCCTTCTACCGCAACGTGGCTGCCCGGCTCGACGGAAGGGGCCACGCGGACGAGGACGTGCTCGCCTCCCTGCACCAGTTCTTGGAGGACCTGCTGCTGGAGCGGGTCGTCGCCAAGGTCCTCGCATGGAAGGGCGAAGGGCCATGGAACCTCTGCTTCGTCGGCGGTTGCGCTCTCAACATCAAGTGGAACAGCGCCCTGCGGGCCGACCCGGTGTTCGGCGCCGTCTGGGTGCCGCCCTTCCCGAACGACTCGGGTTCTGCCATCGGTGCGGCCGCGGCCCGGCTGATGGCCGTCGAGGGGATCAAGGGGATCGACTGGCACCCCCGCAGCGGGCCCGCCGTGGTCGAGTCGCAGCCCCTGCCCGGCTGGACGGCCACGCCCTGCGGCCCCGAGGAGCTGGCCCGGGTCCTGCACGAGACCGGCGAGCCGGTCGTCGTCCTGAACGGGCGCGCGGAGCTCGGCCCCCGGGCACTCGGCGGCCGGAGCATTCTCGCGGCGGCCTCCTCCCCCGCCATGAAGGACCTGCTCAACGAGGTGAAGGGCCGGGAGAGTTACCGCCCGGTGGCGCCGATCTGCCTGACCGAGCACGCCCCGGCGATCTTCGATCCTGGTACACCGGACCCGCACATGCTCTTCGACCATCTGGTCCGTGAGGAGTGGACGGACCGGATTCCCGCCGTTCTGCACTTGGACGGCACGGCACGTCTGCAGACAGTCAGCCGCGAGGACGACCCGGTGCTCGAGGCGGTTCTGCGTGAGTACCACCGGCTGAGCGGGATCCCGGTCCTGTGCAACACCAGCGCCAACCACAACGGGCGGGGCTTCTTCCCCGACGTCGCCTCGGTGATGGCGTGGGGTCGTGTCGGCCGGGTGTGGAGCGAGAACACCTTGTACGTGGCCGGCGGCAGCGACAGCTGACCCGCCCAGCGGTGCGGCGGGGCGGGGGGCGGAGTTCTCTCCGCCCCCGCCCCTCCCACCCCTCTCGCCCTACCGGGCGTCCCACGTCGGTACGTCCTGGATCTCCAGGACGGCACAGTTCCAGCTGAAGCCGATACCGCTGCCCGCCAGCATCACCCGGTCGCCGACGCCGAGCCGGCCGGTCTCCACCAGGTGGTTGAGGCCGCCGAACTGGTCACCTGCCCCGATGTGCCCGACCTGCCGACCCCAGTCCCAGGTGGTGCGGGCCTCGTCGATACCGAAGGCGTCCAGATAGTCCCACTGCATCAGCGCCTGGCCGACGTTCGGGAAGACGAACCGGGAGATCTGGTCGAGTTCCAGCTCCGCGTCGTCCAAGGCCGACTTCACGACGTTCAGCAGGCCCGTGCTCGACCTCAGCGCGACCTCGGCGAGCCCGACCCGTTCCATGTACTCGTTCTTGCGGGTCCTCAGGTCCAGCGGAAGGTCCGCGCCGTGACTCGCATCGGTGAAGGGCCCCCGGTACATCTCCTCCAGGGTCGAATCCGAGTCCATCGCTGTCGAGAGGACCTTGGCGAATCCCGATCCACGGGAAACGACGGCGGCCGAGGCACCGTCACCGAGCACGATCCACTTGTCGCTGTTGTAGCGGTCGTAGGTGGGTGCGCAGAACTTGTCCGCGGTGGTGACCAACGCCGCACCGCTCTCGTGAGCGGCCAGGAAGGAAAGCGCGAGGACGAGGCCGGCCAGACCGCCGTTCGAGGCCTGCTTCAGCTCGATGGCGGGGGCCCGGCCGCCGGTGGTCTGCTGCTGGATGTAGGAGGCCGGGGTCCAGTGGTCGACTCCCTGGTGGTAGAAGTTCGCGTGCAGAAGGAGCGCGATCTCCTCCGCACGGCTGCCCGCCCGCCCCAGCGCGACCCGGGCCGCGCTCACCGCCATGTCGGCCGCCGACTCGTCCGTCGCGACGCTCACGGACAGGTAGCCGTTCTTCTCCTGCTCCTGCGCGTCGTACCTGCCTTCGGCCACCGCGTCCGCCGTACTGTCCCTGCCGGGAAGGCAGATTCCGGTCGACGCTATGTACATCTCGTTCCAGCGCATGAGTTCTGACAACTTCCTTACGCGTAACGGCAACAGGATCAAAGATCCGAAAGGAACTCTGATGATCATCTGACACCGCCGCGCCACGATCAAGAGCCGCCCGGGGCGGGCAGCGAGACCTCATGCACCGGGCAGGCACCCACGGCACGCTCTGTCGTGCACCATCGCGCACCCCCTGTCGCAGCGGCCGCCGGCCACCGGCAAGTCGAGCCCGGTGCCGACGGCGGTGTCGTCGGCACCGGGCGTGCGCTCCCGGTGGACGGCCCGGAAGGCGTCGCGCACCCCCGGGACCGTCCGGTCGCCGTGAACCTTCACGCCGTCGCCGAGCAGCTTCCCCGCCTCGTCGGCCTCGGCGGCGACGCGGTGGTGGACGACACCTGGCCGTCGACCCGCGTCTGATCTCCCCGGCGGCCGGCTCCTTCGGCTGCGACGCCCCGGACGCCGACTGCAAAGAATGCTCCCGGGAGAACAGGAAAGTCACCCCAGGAAGCTCAACCGAACCTGACGGTTGGCATTGTCCCGATTCGTGTCCACGAGGCAGACCGACTGCCACGTCCCCAGCTCCAGGCTTCCGTCCACCACCGGCAGGGTCGCGTGCGGCGGGACGATGGCCGGGAGGACGTGGTCACGGCCATGGCCGGGGCTGCCGTGCCTGTGCTGCCAGCGGTCGTCCGCGGGAAGCAGGGAGTGCAGCGTGGTGAGGAGGTCGTCGTCGCTGCCGGCGCCCGTCTCGATGATGGCGATTCCGGCGGTGGCGTGGGGGACGAAGACGTTCAGGAGACCGTCGCGGCCCGCCGCGACCTCGCGGAGGAAGGCCTCGCAGTCGCGGGTGAGATCGACGACCGTCTCCGACGTACCGGAGGAGATGTTCAGGACCTGCGTGTTGAAGGCATCGGACATGCCTCAATCCTCTCCCATGCGCCGGATTCCGCACACGATCGAGGCCTCCGCGAGGTGGTGCGGTACCCGTGCCGCGCCACGGACGTCACGGGCGGCGCAGGCTCTCGCACCCGGTGCCGCCGGGACCTCACCGGGGCCCGGGGCGACGGCGTGGTCGGCCCGTCGCGAGCGGTCCCCGCCGCGGGGTCGTCGCGTGGCTCACAGTGCGGCGTCCGACGGGAAGATCCCGGAACCCGGTCCGGTTGGTAGAAGCGTGAACGACACCGGGGTCAGCGTGCGTGAGGTCGATGTGGTCGTCATCGGCGCCGGTCAGGCCGGTCTGGCGGCCGCCTACCACCTGAGGCGCACCGGCTTCGAGCCCGAGCGCGACTTCGTCGTGCTCGACCACGCGCCGCACCCCGGCGGAGCCTGGCAGTTCCGCTGGCCGTCGCTGACGTACGGCAAGGTGCACGGGATGCACTCCCTGCCCGGCATGGACCTCACGGGCGCCGACCCCGCCCGCCCGTCCTCCGAGGTCGTCTCGGAGTACTTCGACGCCTACGAGCGCGCCTTCGGCCTGCGGGTACGCAGGCCGGTCGATGTCAGGGCGGTCCGGGAGGGCGCCGGTGGACGGCTGCTCGTGGAGACCAGCGAGGGTACGTGGGCGACCCGGACGCTGATCAACGCGACGGGCACCTGGGACCGCCCGTTCTGGCCTCGCTATCCGGGTCAGGAGACCTTCCGCGGGCGGCAGTTGCACACGGCGCGGTATCCGGGCCCGGAATGGTTCGCCGGGCGGCGCGTGGTCGTCGTGGGCGGCGGCGCCTCGGGCACCCAGCACCTGATGGAGATCGCCGCCCACGCGGCCGGGACCACCTGGGTCACCCGGCGCCCCCCGGTCTTCCGCGAGGGCCCCTTCACCGAGGAGTTCGGCCGGGCCGCCGTCGCGCTCGTCGAGGAGCGGGTCCGCCAGGGGCTTCCGCCCCGGAGCGTGGTCTCGGTCACCGGGCTGCCGCTGAACGACGCGATCCGGCAGGCGCTGGCCGACGGTGTACTGGACCGGCGGCCGATGTTCGAACGGATCACCCCGGACGGCGTGGAGTGGGCGGACGGGCGGCGCGTGGACGCCGACGTGATTCTCTGGGCGACGGGTTTCCGGGCCGCCATCGACCATCTGGCCCCGCTGCGGCTGCGCGAGAGGGGTGGAGGCATCCGCGTGGAGGGGACGCGCGCGGTCGCCGATCCGCGGATCCACCTGGTCGGCTACGGGCCGTCGGCGAGCACCATCGGCGCCAACCGGGCCGGGCGGGCCGCCGTACGGGACATCAGGCGACTGCTGGCGGACGCTCCGGTCGCCGTGTGATGCCCCGCACAGGGCCACTCAGCTCGTGGGAATGACCGTGGACGTGACCTCGGGAGAAGCCACCGGAGGAGCCGTGGGAGAGGCCACTGGAGACACGGTGGGAGGGGCCGAGGGAGCGAGCGCGGGAGAGGCCGACGGAGGAATCGTGGGCAAGGCCGACGGAGGCACCGTGGGCAAGGCCGTTCGCGAAGCCGTTGGCGAGGCCGCGGGGGACGCGCTCCGGTGGTTCCGGTCGAACTCGGCCACGTCGCGCTGGTGTTCCTCGTAACTGGCCGTGAAGCGGGTGTCGCCCGGCTTGACCGTGACGAAGTACAGCCAGTCGCCCGGGGGCGGGTTGATCGCGACCTTCATCGCGTCCTCACCGGGGTTGGCGATCGGCGTGGGAGGCAGGCCCATGCGCCGATAGGAGTTGTACGGGCTGTTGAGCCTCGTGTCGGCCTGGCTGGCACTCAGGGTGGAGCGGTTCAGCGCGTAGTTGATGGTGGAGTCCATCTGCAACGGCATCCCGCGCTCCAGGCGGTTGTGGATGACCCGGGCCACCTTGCCCATGTCCGCCTTGGTCGCAGCCTCCGCCTGCACGATGCTCGCGATGGTGACCGCCTGGTAGACGTTCATCGCGTTGCGCTGGGCGCCCGCGGCGATCGGGGCTCCGTCGAACTTCTTGTTCGCGGTGTCGACCATGATCGTCAGCATCGACTCCGGAGTCGACTTCTCGCCGATCGGATACGTCGCCGGGAAGAGATAGCCCTCAGGATTGCCCCGGGCGTCGTTCGGCAGCTTGATGTTGGCTTTGGCCAGGGACTTCCTGGTGGTCCCGGCGGGTACCCGGAGAGCCTTGTCGACAGCCGCGTAGACCTGTCCGGAGCGCCAGCCCTCCGGAATGACGAGCGACGTCGGGCGCGCATCACCGTTCCCGATGCTCAGCAGCGGTACCGCCACGGCGGTGGCCGCCACGACGGCTCCGGTCGCGATGAGGGCGGCCCGGCCCCGGCGCGTCAGTCGAATCGTGCTCCGTGGCGGAGTGTTCATCTGCATAACGGGCACGGTAGCCCTCTAATGCCCGCAAACCCGGCATATCGTCATCTTGTCGGCTCCAATTGGGCGTCCCGGTGGACGAGCGCGGCGTAGCGCCCCTCCTGGGCCAGCAGTTCCTCGTGCGTGCCGCGCTCGACCGCGTGGCCCGAGTCGAGGACGAGGATCTGGTCCGCGCTACGGATCGTGGACAGCCGGTGCGCGATGGTGAGCGTGGTGCGGTCGGCCGACAGGGCGTCGATCGCCTCCTGGACGGCGTGCTCCGTACGCGTGTCCAGTGCGCTGGTCGCCTCGTCGAGGATCAGCACGGGCGGATCGCGCAGGATCGTGCGGGCGATGGCGAGGCGCTGCTTCTCGCCGCCGGAGAACCGGTGGCCGCGCTCGCCGACGACCGTGTCGTACCCGTCGGGCAGCGACGCGATGTGGTCGTGGATCTGAGCCGCCCGGGCGGCCGCGTGCAGTTCCTCGTCGGTGGCGTCCGGCTTGGCGAAGCGCAGGTTCTCGGCGACCGAGGCATGGAAGAGGTACGTCTCCTGCGAGACCACGCCGATCGCGCGCGCGAGGGTGTCGAAGTCGAGGTCACGGACGTCGACCCCGTCGAGCGTCACGCGCCCGCCAGTGACGTCGTACAGCCGTGGCACCAGATAGCTGAGCGTGGACTTGCCGGAGCCGGTCGGTCCGACGACGGCGAGGCTGCCGCCGGCCGGGACGGTGATGTCGATGCCGTCGAGGATCGGGGTGCCCTTGTCGTCGTAGCGGAACTCGACGTCCTCGAAGCGGATCTCGCCCTTGACCTGGTCGAGGTGGACGGGGCTTTCGGGCTCGGTGATGTCGATGGGCAGGTCGAGGTACTCGAAGATGCGCTGGAACAGCGCGAGCGAGGTCTGGATCTGCACACCGGTGGACAGCAGGCTGACCGTCGGCCGGAACAGTCCCTGCTGGAGCGAGACGAAGGCGACGAGCGTGCCGATCGATATCGAGGGGCCGCCGAGTTGGAGGGCGACGCCCGCGGTCCAGTAGATGACGGCGGGCATGGCGGCCATGACGATGCCGATGACGGACATGCGCCAGCGTCCCGCCATGTTCGACCTCACCTCGAGGTCGACGAGGCCCTCGGACTCCTCCGCGAACGACTTCGTCAGTGAGTCGGCCCGGCCCATGGTGCGCCCGAGCAGGATGCCGCTGACGGAGAGCGATTCGGTGACGGTGGCGGCCATCGCCGCCATCTGCTTCTGACGCTGGGTGGTGATCTTCTTGCGTTCGTTGCCGACGCGGCGGCTGATCCACACGAACGCCGGCAGCAGGAGCAGCGAGACGAGGGTCAGCCGCCAGTCCAGGGCCACCATCGCGACGATGGTGGCGACCACACTGGTGAGGTTGGAGACCAGTGAGGTGGCGGTGGAGGTGACGGTCGCCTGCATGCCGCCGATGTCGTTGGCGATGCGGGACTGGACCTCTCCCGTGCGCGTCCGGGTGAAGAAGGCGAGCGACATGTGCTGCAGGCGGCCGTAGACCGCCGTGCGCAGATCGTGCATGACGCGCTGGCCGACGGTCGTGGAGATCAGGGTCTGCAGGACGCCGAAGACGCCGCTCAGGACGGCGCTCAGGATCATGCCGAGCGCGAGCAGGGTCAGCAGACCCGTACGCCCTTCGGGGATCGCGGTGTCCAGGATCGCCTTCAGCAGGAAGGGCGTGGCGACGCCCACGAGGGACGCGGCGCCCACCAGGACGCCGACGATCGCGAGGCGGCCGCGGTAGGGCCGGAAGAGGCTCAGGATGCGGCGCACCTGCCGCGGCTGTTCCTTGTCGACGGGTGGCGGGCTCCAGGCCGGCTGGTCGGGGCGCAATGGGCTCCTAGGAAAATGGGACGACTGGGACATCGGTGAGGATCCGACGACTGACGGAGCCTAGCTCATTGTTACCTATACTCACAATGAACGGCATCCTGATATTGTTCCCGTATGACCACCCCCGATGCCGACGGCCTGCTCGCCGAGCAGCTGCTGCGTCTGACGCGCCGCGTGCACCGCATCCAGAAGCGCCATCTGGAGCAGCGCGAGCTGGGCATCACCCCCGCGCAGTCACGGCTGCTGCGCACGCTCGCGCACTACAGCTCACCGCCCCGGATGGCCGATCTCGCGGAGCGCCTCGAAGTGGTGCCGCGGGCCGTGACCACGCTGGTCGACGGCCTGGAGGCGAACGGCAAGGTGCGCCGGGCACCCGATCCCACCAACCGCAGGGTGATCCGGATCGAGGTCACGGACGAGGGTCGCGAGGCGCTGAGGGAGCTGCGCGGCGCGCGGCGCGGCGCCGCGGAGGAGATCCTGGCTCCATTGACGGACGAGCAGCGCAAGGTACTCGGCGGGCTGCTGGACACCTTGGTGGACGGCATGCCGAGGGCGGAGTACCGCTGCTGAGACGGCTCGGGGCGGAACGCCGCGACCGAGTCGGCTCGGCGCGGAACGCCGCCGCCTGGACGGCTCTGGGCGGTGCAACGCTTTGCCGTGGGCTCGGCGCGGTGTATGCCGCCGAAGCGATTCGGGGCGGACACCGCCGCCGGCCGGTTGAGCGCGGCGCACCTCCGCCGTCCAGCAGCCGGCCGGCGGGCCTCGGTCTGCCGCCGCCGGTCGCCTGCGGCAGGCAGCCGACCGGGCAGCGCTGCTCGGTGACCCCGTGAGGAGTGGTGCGCGATGCCCCTGCTGGAGCCCGACCCCGACGCACTGCGGCCCGACAGGCGTCCCGGGGCCCCCGCGGCCGACCGGGTACCCGAGGACCGGGCCGGGGGCACCCCCGAGCCGTTGCGCGGTGACCTGACCGCCCTGCTCGGAGCAGACAAGGTACTGACCGGGATCTCCGACCTCGTGCGGTACGCCTCCGACGCGAGCCCATACCGCTTCGTGCCGCGGGTCGTCGTGGTCCCCGAGGACATCGACGACGTCTCGGCCGTGCTCTCGTACGCGCACGGCAAGGGCCGCGAGGTGGTGTTCCGCGCGGCCGGGACCTCGCTCAACGGCCAGGCGCAGGGCGAGGACATCCTCGTCGACGTGCGTCGGCACTGGACGGGGGTGGAGGTCCTGGACGGCGGCGCCCGGATCCGGATCGCTCCGGGCACGACCGTCGCCCGCGCCAACGCGGCGCTCGCCCGGCACGGGCGCGTGCTCGGTCCCGATCCGGCCAGCGCGATCGCCTGCACGGTCGGCGGCGTGGTCGCGAACAACGCGTCCGGCATGACGGCGGGCACCACGCGCAACGCGTACGTCACCCTCGCCTCGCTCACGTTCGTGCTGCCGACCGGCACGGTCGTGAACACGGCGGAACCGGACGCCGACGAGCGCCTGGCGCACGCGGAACCGGCCCTGTGCGCCGGGCTCATGGAGCTCAAGGCGGAGATCGAGTCGGACGCCGCGCTGGTCGACCGCATCCGCGCCAAGTACGCCATCAAGAACACCGACGGCTACCGTCTGGACGCCTTCCTCGACGGTGCGACACCCGTCGAGATCCTGCGGGGCCTGATGGTCGGCTCGGAGGGCACCTTCGGCTTCATCTCGGAGGTCGTCTTCGACACCCTGCCCCTGGACCGCCGGGTCTCCGCCGCGCTGCTGTTCTTCGGCTCACTCCCGGCCGCGGCAGCCGCCGTGCCCCTGTTCACCGCCGCGGGCGCCTCGGCCGTCGAGCTGATGGACGGCAACACCCTGCGCGCCTCGGTGAGCGTCGAGGGCGTGCCCGGGGACTGGGCCGGGCTGCCGGGCCCGACGACCGCGCTGCTCGTGGAGTTCCGCGCTCCCGACGAGGCCGCGCAGGAGGCCTACGAGGAGAAGGCCAGCGCGGTGCTGGACGGGCTGCCCCTGGTGTCGCCCGTGCCCTCGGTGACGAACTCCCTCACCCGCGATCAGCGGACCGTCGCCGGCTACTGGAAGGCCCGCAAGGCGTTCGTCACGGCGGTCGGCAGCGCGCGTCCGTCGGGCACCACTCTGATCACGGAGGACTTCGCGGTGCCGCCCGAGCGGCTCGCCGAGGCCTGCGAGGGGCTGCTGGAACTCCAGACCCGGCACGGCTTCGACGCCGCCGTCGCGGGCCACGCCGCCCACGGCAATCTGCACTTCCTGCTGGCCTTCGACGCGTCCAGGGCCGCCGACGTGGAGCGGTACGCCGCCTTCATGGACGCGTTCTGCCGGCTCACCGTCGAACGCTTCGACGGCTCACTGAAGGCGGAACACGCCACCGGACGCAACATCGCGCCCTTCCTGGAGCTCGAATGGGGACCCAGGGCAACGGAGTTGATGTGGCGCACGAAACGGCTGATCGATCCGGACGGAGTGCTCGCACCACGGATCGTGCTCGACCGCGACCCGCGCGCGCACGTGCGGGGCCTGAAGACCATTCCGCGGGTCGAGGCGATCGCCGACCCCTGCATCGAATGCGGCTTCTGCGAACCGACCTGTCCCAGCCAGGACGTGACGACCACGCCGCGCCAACGGATCGTGCTGCGACGGGAGATGATGCGCCAGCCCGGCGGCTCCCCGGTCGAGAAGGGGCTCTTGGAAGCGTACGGATACGACGCCGTGGACACCTGCGCGGGCGACTCGACCTGCAAGCTCGCCTGCCCGGTCGGCATCGACACGGGCGCTTTGATGAAGGAGTTCCGGCACGCGCGGCACTCGCCGCGCGAGGAGAAGGCGGCCGCGCTGGCCGCGCGGCACTTCCGCGCGCTCGAAGGCTCCGCGCGGCTGGCCGTCGCCGTCCTGGACCGGATCGGCGACCGGCGGGTGAACGCCGTGACGCGCGCGGTACGCAAGGCCGTTCGCCCCGATCTCGTGCCCGAGTGGCTGCCGCGGATGCCGGGAGCCGCCGACTCCGCGATGCCCGACACCGCGCGCGTGGGGGCGGTCGCCGTCTACTACCCGGCCTGCGTCAACCGCATCTTCGGCGGCCCCGGCGACGTGTCGCTCGCGCAGGCCGTCGTCGCGGTCTCCGCACGCGCGGGAAAGCCGGTATGGATCCCGGACGATGTGCCGGGGACGTGCTGCGCGACGATCTGGCACTCCAAGGGGTACGACGCGGGCAACGCCGTGATGGCCAACCGCATCGTCGAGGCGGCCTGGGGCTGGACCGCCGGCGGCAGACTGCCGCTCGTCGTGGACGCCTCGTCCTGCACGCTCGGCATCGCGCGGGAGGTCGTCCCGTATCTGACCGCCGACAACCGGGAGTTGCATGCCGGGCTGCTGGTCGTCGACTCGCTCGTGTGGGCCGCGGAGGAGCTTCTCCCCCACCTCACGGTGCACCGTACCCTCGGCTCCGCCGTGCTTCACCCGACCTGCTCCATGCGGCACTTGGACGACGAGGCACAGTTGCGCGCGGTGGCCGAGGCGTGCGCCGACGAGGTGGTGGTGCCGGACGACGCAGGGTGCTGCGCGTTCGCGGGCGACCGCGGCATGCTCCACAGGGAACTCACCGAGTCGGCCACCCGCAAGGAGGCGGCGTTCGTGGCCTCCCGCGACTTCGACGCGCATCTGTCGGCCAACCGCATGTGCGAGGTGGGCATGGAACACGCGACGGGGCGCGGCTACCACTCCGCCCTGCTGGCGCTGGAGCACGCGACCCGCCCCGGCGTCCGGCGGGCCGACCGGTCCTGATGTGGACCTGTCGGCCCGCCGGAAGCTGTGGCGAGGCCGTCGTCCGCCTCTCGTCCTCGCCCCGGACGGCGGTGAGGCGCGCGGCCCGCCGGCGCGAGCGGCCGAGGTCCGCGACGTTCCGCACACCGCGGACGACCGGGCTCAGCAGTCGGCGCGGTCCTTCGTGAGCACCCCCTGCACGGTGACCAGGGTTCGGTCGTAGCAGTCGGCCGACCCGTACAGCCGATAGCGCTCGCTCGTCGTTGCGACCGCGTGACGCTGGTCGCGCGGCACGTTCACCGTGTAGGTGGCGTCGCCCGTGTAGGTGTCGTAGAGCCATGACCAGGCGGTACGCCGGCCTTCCGACGCCTCGGCCACGGTGGCCCGGTCGCCCAGCGTCAGCACGGTCCGCAGCCGGTCGTCCGCGCCGAGGGTCGTCGCGCCGTCCATCGTGTACGTCCGCCGGGTGCGCGTCGTCGCGGCGGGTCCGGGTCCGTCGACCGTCACCGCCTCGTCGTCGGTCCACGTCGCCTTGAGGCCGTCCGTGTTCTCGCCGTCGGTCCAGCGGTGCGCCGAGCTGTGCGCGAGGGTGCGGCTGACGGTGGTCAGCACCCGGCCGTGCGAGGTGTCGAGGTATCCGGCGACCGTCAGCCGGTGCCTTCCCTTGGTGTCCACTCGGTTCTCCGAACCGGGTGTGTACGTCGAGGAGTTGGCGAGGGCTCCCGCCTCGGCGCGGGTGAGGGCACCGCTCACGTGGGCGCGCCGCGCGTCCTGCCAGACGAGCACATTGACCGGCAGGCTCCAACCGGTCTGCCCCTCGGGAACGCCCACGACGGAGACGTCGATCCGGTGCGGCCGCCCGTCGTTGAACCGTCCGGCGAACGGGGTCAGGTCGTACTCGACGGGGCGGACGTCGAAGGCGCGGGGCCCCGGAATCACGTACCAGAGGAAGGGGTTGGACCATCCACCTGTCCACACGGTCGGGAACGGCTCGGCGATTCCGGCGAGTTGGCCGTCGACCTTGATCTGCACCTCACGGTAGGGGCCGTTGCCCGCCTTGCAGGAGTACGGTGCCGCGTCCGGGACTGTCAGATACCAGAACTCCTCGCAGCCGCCGCCGGACCCGGTCGCGTACACCTCGGCGATCACGCGCTCGCTGTTGCGCGGGGTGGTCACGGTGCCGTCCTGGAGGGCCAGGACACGGTCGGGAGTCGCGGCGGGCCTGCCCGCGTAGAACGTCAGCGTGGCCTTGACGTCGAGAACGCCGGTGTACGTGTCGTCCACGACGTTCCCGATGAGCATCTCGACGTCGCGGCTCCGCCGGAACGTGTCGCTGTAGCGCGTCACATCCTTCTCGACGGACCACGCGATCCCGTCGGGAGACGGTTCCGGGGTGGACGTACGCAGGATCTCCACCCCTCCGACGTGCAGGTACCCGAGGCGGTCGAACTGGCGTCCCTTGACCTTGCCTTCGAGTCGAAGCACGACCTTGCTCCACCGGTCGCCGCAGCCCGTCGGCGGGGTGTACGTGCCCGTGTAGGGCGTGAAGTCGCGGAACCGCGCCTCCGCGAGGGTCACTTCACAGGACGGTGCGGCGGGCCCGCCGACGGGCGGGGCGGCGGTGACGGGGTCGTGCCAGTCGCTGCCGAACTCGGCCGGCACGTCGGCCGATCGAGCCTCGGCGGCCGCACCGACGGGCACCCCGGAGGCCGCGGGCACGGGAGACGCGACGGACGCGGTCGCCGCGGGAGCCGGGCCCGCTCCGAGGAGGGCACTCGCCACGAGGATCACTCCCGCGAGCATGGACATGATGACCGGTCTACTCATGTGCCGTGTTCTACGGGGCAGTTGAGCTGATCGCAATGGGGCACTGGGCACTGGGGCACCAGGCTCTGGGCACCGCACCCGGGGACTGGGTGGGTTCCGCAACTTGGGTGGCCTCGCGTGCCGGGCGGGGCACGCGGCTCTGGCAGGGCTCGCAGCCTGAGCGGGGCTCACGGCCAGGGCAGGGCTCGCGATTCGGGCAAGGCTCGCGGTTGGGTAGGGTTCGCGGTTCGGGCAGGGCTTGGGCGACTGCCCGGCGCGCTTGGCACCGGGCCGACAGGGCGTCGGACCGCCGGGGCCCCGCCGCGCGCCTCCGCCGTTTCCGGCACGGGCCCCCACCGGCCTCCGGCACGGACCCCTGGCTGGCCCTAAGCCTTCAGGTCCGCCTTGTCCCCCATCACCACCACGGGGTGCTGATCCGGATCGAGTGTCCGCAGGAGGTACTCCATGGCGGGCTTGGACATGCTCACGCACGCCGACGTGCCGCTGCCGTGGTCCATGTGCAACCAGATGCCGCCGCCCTTCTCGTCGCCCCACGGGCGACTCGGGTCGTCCGGCGGATTGCCCTTGAGCCGGTTGTAGTCGATGGCGATGACGTAGTCGAAGTCGTGCCAGTGCGACTTCGCCCAGTAGTGCGGCGCCTGGAAGCTCTGCGACTGCGTGTACGGCAACCGGGCGCCCGGGTCGTCGAGCACTCCACCGGCGTCGCTGAGCGTGAACACTCCCACGGGGCTCCGCTTGTCGTCCTCGTGATGGTCGGTCGTCCAGCCCTTCTTCCCGTTGTGCGCGGCCCAGCTACGGGTCCTCTCCCACGTCGTACCGGACTTCGTGTACAGCACGGCCGTGGAGTTCGCGGAGTCCTTGCCTTCCCCGTAGACGGCCAGGACCTGACGGGAATCGGACGGGATCCGCTGCTGGAGCCCGTCACCCACATCGGGGATACGTTTCGGGTCGACCGGTGAAGCGCTCGTTCGGGCGACAGCGCCACCGGCTCCCGCTCGCCCCTTCGCGCCGCTCCCGCTTCCGCCCTCCGGACCACCGCAGGCCGAGAGGGTGATGGCGACGGCCCCGCAGACCATGGCGGCGAGCCCCGTACGCATCGCACCGTTCATTCGCATGCCGCCCATCCTCGCATCACGCACCGGGCGAATCACCGCCCCCCGGCTCCCTGCCAGTCGCGGGCGCTCCGGGCCGATTCCTTGCCACGGAACGGAAAATCGTTTGCTTTCGACCACGCTGCGACGCGAGCCTTTCACGGTTTGCTACCGGCCCCCGCGGTCGGACGGTTGCCGAAATCCGCGGCTCCCTCCATCCCCTGACACGACCCACTGGGACGTCATGCAGATCCAAGACCTTCCGTATCCCGACCCCGGTGTGCCCGACGCGCGTTCAGGTTCCCGATTCCTGTGGTGGCTCGGGCGGAATCAGCTCGGCGGACAGTTCAAGGCCCTGGCCTGGGGACTGCTGCACTTCGTGGCCGTCTCCGCCCTGCCGTTCTGTGTCGGACTGGCCGTCCAGGCCGTCGTCGACCATTCCGGCACCCGGCTCGCCCTGACCGGCGCGCTCATGGTGCTGTGCGGCGTGTGCATCGCCCTGGGCGACACCATGCTGCACCGCACCGCGGTCACCAACTGGATCACCGCGGCCGCGCGCGTGCAGCAACTGCTGGCCCGCAGAACCGCGCTGCTGGGCTCCGCGCTGACGCGTCGCGTCGCGGCGGGCGAGGTGGTCGCGGTCTCCACCGGCGATGTCGAGAAGATCGGCTGGTTCGTGGAGGGCGTGTCCCGGTTCACCGCGGCCGCCGTGACGGTGGTCCTCGTCTGCGTGGCCCTGGTCGTCTACCAGCCGACGCTCGGCGTGATCGTCGCCGTGGGCGTGCCCGTGCTGGCCGTGGCCGTGCTGCCACTGCTGCCCCGCGCCACCCGGCGCGCCGACTTCCAGCGGGAGAAGGCGGGCCGCGCCACCGAACTGGCCTCCGACACGGTCGCCGGCCTGCGGGTGCTGCGCGGCATCGGCGGCGAGGAGCTCTTCCTCGACCGCTATCGCCGTGCCTCCCAGGAGGTCCGCCGGGCCGCCGTGCGCAGCGCCCGTATGTGGTCGCTGATCTCGGCGATCCAGGTGCTGCTGCCCGGTCTGCTGATGGTCGCCGTCGTCTGGCGCGGTGTGCACCTGGCACACGACGGCCGCATCACGGTCGGCGAACTGGTCACCGTGTACAGCGCCGTCATGCTACTCGCGTACCCTTTGCGGCATTTCGAAGAGATTGCCATGGCATATTCCTTCTCGCGGCCGTCGGCCAGGCGAGCTGCCCGGGTGCTGTCCCTGGAACGGTCGATGGACAGCACCGGATCACTCGCTACCGACGTCCCGGGCGGCGATCTGCACGACCCCACGACCGGACTGCTCGCTCCCGCGGGCCTGCTCACCGCCGTGGTGTGCGGCGACCCGGACGCGGCGGGGCTGCTGGCCGAGCGGCTCGGCGGCCATCCCACCGAGCGGGGCGAGGAGGTGCTCCTCGGGGGCGTGCCGACAGACCACTCGGTGACCCTCGGGGGCGTACCGCTGGACGAGCTGCCCCTGGAATGCGCCCGCACCGCCGTCCTCGTCCAGGACAAGGACCCGGTGCTGCTGTCCGGCACCCTGCGCGAGCTGCTCGACGTGCCCGCGTCGGGTCTCGTGAGCGCCGAGGCAGCCCTGTCCGCCGCGCAGTGCGGCGACGTGCTGGAGGCGCTCACCCAGGGCTCACTGGATGCCGAGGATCCGATGGACGCCCGCATCACGGAACGCGGGCGCTCCCTGTCCGGCGGCCAGCGCCAGCGCCTCGCGCTGGCCCGGTCCCTGGTCACGGATCCGGAGGTCCTCGTCCTGGACGAGCCGACGTCCGCGGTCGACGCGCACACCGAGGCCCGGATCGCGGACGGAGTGCGCTCCCTGCGCGCCGGACGCACGACCGTGGTCTTCACGTCCTCACCGCTGCTCCTGGACCAAGCGGACCGGGTCGTCCTGGTCCACGACGGCGGGGTCGTCGCGGTCGGCGTGCACCGCGATCTGGTGCACAGCGAACCGCGATACCGGGCCGTGGTGACCCGAGAAACCGAGGAAGAGGCCACCGTCGAAGCCGCGGAACGGACCTCTCGCGGCGTCGTGACCATGGACGACGAAGCTGTCCTCGGCGTCATTACCGCGGACGGTGAAGCTGTCCTCGGCGTCATTACCGCGGACGGTGAAGCTGTCCTCGGCGTCGTTACCGCGGACGACGAGGCCGTTCTGGACGGCGTACTCGAAGAGATCGAGGAGACCGCATGATCGGCGTGGCGCCACCCGCGTACGACCCGGCCGCCCCGACGACGGCGAACACGCTGCCCGTCGGCGCGCCCGCGACCGTACGCGCCTACGTGACCGAACTGTTCCGACGGCACCGCAAGGCATTCCTGCTCCTGATCGCCGTCAACACCGTGGCCGTCGTGGCCTCGATGGCCGGGCCCTATCTGCTGGGCTCGGTCGTCGAACGCGTCTCGGACCACACACGCGAACTCCATCTGGAGGCCACCGCCGCCTTCTTCGTCGTCGCGCTCGTCGTCCAGGCCGTGTTCGTACGGCAGGTGCGGCTGCGCGGTGCGATGCTCGGCGAGCGGATGCTGGCCGATCTGCGCGAGGACTTCCTCGTGCGGTCGGTCGGTCTGCCGCCCGGCGTGCTGGAACGGGCCGGTACTGGTGACCTGCTGTCCCGCATCACCACCGACATCGACCGGCTCGGCAACGCGATGCGCGAGGCCGTGCCGCAGCTGGCCATCGGTGTGGTGTGGGCGGCACTGCTGCTCGGCGGACTCGCCGTGACAGCCCCGGCGCTCGCCCCCGCCGTGCTGGTCGCCGTTCCCGTGCTGGTGGTGGGGTGCCGCTGGTACTTCAAGCGCGCGCCCTCCGCCTACCGCTCCGAAGCGGCCGGTTACGCCGCCGTCGCCGCTGTCCTGGCCGAGACGGTCGACGCCGGGCGCACCATCGACGCCCACCGCCTGGGCGGTGGCCGCATCGAGCTGTCGGACCGCCGGGTCAAGGAATGGACGGCGTGGGAGCGGTACACGCTCTGGCTCCGGTCGGTTCTCTTCCCTGTCGTCAACGTCACGCATGTGACGGTCCTCTGCTCGGTTCTGATGATCGGCGGATTCCTCGCCCTGCAGGGCTGGATCGGGGTGGGGCAGCTGACGACGGCCGCGCTGATCGCCCAGATGCTCGTCGACCCCGTAGGGCTCATCCTGCGCTGGTACGACGAGCTGCAGGTCGCCCAGGTCTCGCTGGCACGGCTGGTCGGTGTCCGGGACATCGAGCCGGACTCGGGCGACCCGGCCGTCACGCCGGACGGACGCGACGTCCGCGCGGACCGGGTGCACTTCGGCTACCGCGAGGGCGTGGACGTGCTGCGGGAGGTCTCCCTTGCGGTCGCGCCCGGCACCCGGCTCGCCCTGGTCGGGCCGTCCGGGGCCGGCAAGTCCACGCTGGGCCGGCTGCTCGCCGGGATCTACTCTCCCCGGGACGGCCGGATCACGCTCGGCGGCGCCGAACTGTCCCGGATGCCCGCGGAAGCGGTCCGCTCGCACGTGGCCCTGGTCAACCAGGAGCACCACGTCTTCGTGGGCTCCCTGCGCGACAACCTGCTGCTCGCCGTCCCCCGTTCCCGGCAGGGCACGGACGAGGCGGCTCCGGCCGAGACGCAGACCGCGACTCCGGCCGCTGGGGTCGACTCCGTCGACGCCCGGCTGTGGGCCGCTCTCGGCGCGGTCGACGCGGACGGCTGGGCGCGGGCGCTCGACGACGGTCTCGACACGGAGGTCGGCTCGGGCGGGTTCGCGCTCACTCCGGCCCAGGCCCAGCAGATCGCGCTGGCCCGGCTGGTACTGGCCGACCCGCACACCCTGGTCCTGGACGAGGCGACCTCGCTCCTGGATCCGCGGGCGGCCCGCCATCTGGAACGCTCGCTGGCCCGCGTCCTGGACGGCCGAACCGTCGTCGCCATCGCCCACCGCCTCCACACCGCCCATGACGCGGACGTCATCGCAGTCGTGGAGAACGGCCGCATCAGCGAACTCGGCAACCACGAGCAGCTGGTGGCGGCGGACGGCGCGTACGCGGCGCTGTGGAGGTCCTGGCACGGGTGAGCGGGGTGCCCCGCCGACGCCACCGGCCGCCCCGCGTGAGCGGGATGCCGAGCGGGACCACCTGACCGCCACACGTGAACCGAGTACCGTCCGGGGCGTCCGGGGCGTCCGGGGCGTCCGGCAGGCGGGCTGTTCCGTTCCCGCCTCCGCGGCGTGCCGGACCGGCGCGGAACCGTCCGCTCGACGTAGCGCGCCCGTGTCCTCCCGCAGCTCAGCGGCGTGGGCCGACGGCGACCGGCGCCGGCCGTGGGCTCGTCCGGTGCGGTCCGGCTTCTCGCCCGGAGCAAAGTCGCGTCCGCGCTCGGCACACCCCGCCGAAGGCGGGCCGGGCCGGACGTCGGCCCTTGTGGCACTGCTGGTCGGCCCCTGTGGCGTTGCGCGGTGCCGAAGGGGGGTGGAAGTCTGGACGTGGGCACCCGCTCGGGGGACTCCCGGGAACCACCCGGTTCGCGCGGGGCGACACCCGTGTCCTCGGGCCCGCGCGCCCGCCGTCGAGTACGGCGGCTCCGGTCCCGTCCGCACCCCCTGGAGGTACCCGTGGACAGCGCCGACGGATGGGGAGACGACGTCTACCAGCCCGACGGATCCGAGGTACAGGACGACGCGGGGCTGCTCGACGCCGAGGACACGCTGGTGACCGACGGCGTCAGTGACCCCCTGGACCGTGGCTGGTCCCCGCCGGATCGGCCGTGGGCGGTGGAGCACCGCGGGGTGACCGCCTCGGAACGCCGGGCGGGCGAGACCCTGGACCAGCGTCTCGCCGACGAGCTGCCCGACATCACCGAACCGGACGGAGACGGCATCGGCGACTGCCAGGGCACCGACGGAGAGCCCCTCGACAACGAAGTGGGTGCGCTGCGCTCCGGCCGTCTGGTGGCCCCGAACGAAGGCGCTCACGAGGACGAGGAGAGCGGGCTCATCGCCACGGACATCGGGATCGACGGCGCCGCGGCCTCGGCGGAGGAAGCCGCGATGCACATCGTCGACGAGGACGCCGTGTCCGGCTGACCGACCCCCGTACCGCGCCTGCCCCGAGGAGCTCCCATGCAGCAGGACAAGCAGCCCGACTACCACCCGGTGGTCTTCCGCGACCGGACCGCCGGCTACGCCTTCCTCACGCGTTCGACCGCGACAAGCGACCGGACCATCGCTTGGGACGACGGCGAGACCTACCCGGTCGTGGACGTCGAGATCTCCTCGGAGAGCCACCCGTTCTACACGGGCAAGGCCCGCACGGTGGACTCGGAGGGCCGTATCGCCCAGTTCGAGCGACGGTTCGGAGGCGGGGAGCAGGGGTCCGGCGCCGCGGAGAACGGCTGAGCGGTACGAGCGCCATCCGCCGAGTGAAGGACGCCTCGCCGCCCGAGCCGGGCACTCGGAGGCGCCGCTCCCGCCACCACGCGCGGACGTGCCGTGCACGAGCCGCCCGGTGCCGGCCGGCGAGACCGGTGAAGCCGAGTGCCGGGGCGGCACCGGTCGCCGACGTGGTCCGGGAGGAGCCAAAAGCTGGTGCGGCCCGGGGGCCGCCGAACTCAGATGAAGTTCAGAGCCGCCGCGCAGCCCACGGCGCCCAGCAGCATGAACACCGGAGTCAGCACCTTGAGCTCGACCCAGCTGCCCGCGCGAAAACGCATCACCTTGGGCGGGCCTATCGGGTACCAGCGCTTGCGGCCGACCGGGATGGGCCACAGGATCGGACAGCCGGACACCGTCAGCGCGTCGCCGATGCAGTGCACCAGGGCGCCGAGGACGACCGGCAGGCCGAGCCACAGGTACTCCTGGCCCGGCGCCGTGAACAGCCAGTTCGCGCCGTTGCCCGGCTTGTCCAGGGTTTGCGCGAGGATCCACGAGGTCGTCGCGGCGAGCAGCCAGACCAGGATGTCGCTGCTGGAACCGCGGGCGGCCCGCCAGAGCAGACCCTCGATCGCCAGCACCATGTGCACGAAGAGGATCGCCAGGACCGCCCAGCGGCCGCAGGTGATCGCCAGCACCGCCGTGCCCGATCCGATCAGCACCGCCCACAGCCAGGTATGGGTCAGCGTGCGGTGACCGCCGCTGCGCCGGGGGTCGCCCGGCTTCCTGGTCCCCTTGTAGGCGGCGTAGGAGAGCTTGTCGACGATCTCGCACAGCCTTCGCGACACCGGTCCGAAGGCGTTCGAGATGGTGGCGGCCTTGTGGTCCAGGTCCGGGGCGAGCGCGGCGCCGGCGCAGATCAGAGCGCCGACGAGCAGGACCGGCCAGGGCATGGTGTGCCCGGCCGCGGCGGCCGCAGCTCCGACGCCTAGCCAGGCCGCAGCCCCCGACAGTGAGTGTGCTGGTCCCATCATGGCCGTTCCCCGCCCCATTCCTCTTGTACCGCTGTCCAGTTGTCCGTGCGCGCTGACGCGTCGCCGGCGCCACAGCGTAGCGGTCGTGATCTTCCCCCGAGCATCCGATTCCCCCATCACGTGTATCGACAGGCAAGATGGGGGCGTGACCCTTATCGATCAGCTGCCGCAGACCGCAGACCCCGACGCCCTCTACGAAGCCTTCGAGTCGTGGGCCGGGGAACGCGGTCTCACCCTCTACCCCCATCAGGAGGAGGCGCTGATCGAGGTGGTCTCGGGTGCGAACGTGATCGTCTCGACTCCCACCGGCTCCGGAAAGAGCATGATCGCCGCCGGTGCGCACTTCGCCGCGCTCGCCCGGGACGAGGTCACCTTCTACACGGCGCCGATCAAGGCGCTCGTCTCGGAGAAGTTCTTCGAGCTGTGCAAGATGTTCGGCACCGAGAACGTCGGCATGCTCACGGGCGACGCCTCCGTGAACGCCGACGCACCGGTGATCTGCTGCACCGCGGAGGTCCTGGCGTCCATCGCGCTGCGTGACGGCAAGCACGCCGACGTCGGTCAGGTCGTCATGGACGAGTTCCACTTCTACGCCGAGGGCGACCGGGGCTGGGCTTGGCAGATCCCGATCCTGGAACTTCCCCAGGCGCAGTTCATCCTGATGTCGGCGACACTCGGCGACGTCTCGATGTTCGAGAAGGACCTCACGCGGCGCACCGGCCGCCCCACCTCGGTGGTCCGCTCGGCGACCCGGCCCGTCCCGCTGTCCTACGAGTACATGCTCACTCCGCTGACGGAGACGCTCACCGAACTGCTCGCCACCAAGCAGGCCCCGGTCTACATCGTGCACTTCACCCAGGCACAGGCCGTGGAGCGGGCGCAGGCGCTCATGAGCATCAACATGTGCACGCGCGAGGAGAAGGACCGGATCGCCGACCTGATCGGTAATTTCCGCTTCACCACCAAGTTCGGCCAGAACCTCTCGCGCTACGTACGCCATGGGATCGGTGTGCACCACGCCGGCATGCTGCCCAAGTACAGGCGGCTGGTGGAGAAGCTGGCCCAGGCCGGTCTCCTGAAGGTCATCTGCGGTACGGACACCCTCGGTGTCGGTGTCAACGTGCCCATCCGCACCGTGCTGTTCACCGCGCTGACCAAGTACGACGGCACGCGGGTGCGCACACTGCGCGCCCGTGAGTTCCACCAGATCGCCGGCCGGGCCGGTCGCGCCGGGTTCGACACGGCGGGCTACGTCGTGGCTCAGGCTCCGGAGCACGTCATCGAGAACGAGAAGTCGCTCGCCAAGGCGGGCGACGATCCGAAGAAGCGCCGCAAGGTGGTGCGCAAGAAGGCCCCCGAGGGCTTCGTCGGCTGGACGGAGAGCACCTTCGACAAGCTCATCACCTCCGATCCCGAGCCACTGACCTCGCGCTTCCGCGTGACGCACACCATGCTGCTCTCGGTCATCGCCCGGCCCGGCAACGCCTTCGACGCGATGCGGCATCTGCTGGAGGACAACCACGAGCCGCGCAAACAGCAGCTGCGGCACATCCGGCGGGCCATCGCGATCTACCGCTCGCTCCTCGACGGCGGCATCGTGGAGAAGCTCGACGAGCCCGATCCGACCGGCCGTATCGTGCGGCTCACCGTCGATCTCCAGCAGGACTTCGCGCTCAACCAGCCCCTGTCGACGTTCGCACTCGCCGCCTTCGACCTGCTGGACCTCGAATCCCCCTCGTACGCCCTGGACATGGTGTCCGTCGTGGAGTCCACGCTGGACGATCCGCGGCAGATCCTCGCGGCCCAGCAGAACAAGGCCCGTGGCGAGGCCGTGGCCGCGATGAAGTCCGACGGCGTCGAGTACGAGGAGCGCATGGAGCGGCTCCAGGAGGTGTCGTACCCCAAGCCGCTGGAGGAGCTGCTCTTCCACGCGTACAACACCTACCGCACGAGCCATCCGTGGGTCGGCGACCACCCGCTGTCGCCGAAATCCGTCATCCGTGACATGTACGAACGGGCGATGACGTTCACCGAGTTCGTCTCCAACTACGAGCTCGCCCGCACCGAGGGCATCGTCCTGCGCTACCTGGCCAGTGCCTACAAGGCCCTTGAGCACACCGTCCCGGACGACCTCAAGTCCGAGGACCTGGAGGACCTGATCGCCTGGCTCGGCGAGATGGTGCGCCAGGTCGACTCCAGCCTCCTCGACGAGTGGGAGCAGCTCGCCAATCCCGAGGTGGTGACGGCCGAGGAGGCACAGGAGAAGGCCGACCAGGTCAAGCCGGTCACCTCGAACGCCCGCGCCTTCCGTGTCCTCGTGCGCAACGCCATGTTCCGCAGGGTCGAACTCGCCGCTCTGGACAACGTCGACGAACTCGGCGAGATGGACGGCGAATCCGGCTGGGACGCCGATGCCTGGGGCGAGGCGATGGACAAGTACTGGGACGAGTACGAGGACCTCGGGACGGGTCCCGACGCCCGTGGCCCCAAGCTGCTGTCGATCGTGGAGGAGCCGCAGAACGGACTCTGGCGCGTGCGTCAGACGTTCGCGGACCCGAACGGCGATCACGACTGGGGCATCAGTGCGCAGGTCGACCTCGCGGCCTCCGACGCCGAGGGCCGTGCCATCGTCAAGGTCACCGACGTAGGACAGCTGTGAGCACAGGAGAATCCCGCCGATGACGAACCCTGCCGAGAAGCTCGTCGACCTGCTCGACCTGGAGCAGATCGAGGTCAACATCTTCCGGGGCCGCAGCCCGCAGGAGTCCCTCCAGCGGGTCTTCGGGGGCCAGGTGGCGGGCCAGGCCCTGGTCGCCGCCGGCCGCACCACCGAGGGCGACCGGCCGGTGCACTCGCTGCACGCGTACTTCCTGCGTCCTGGTCGACCTGGCGTCCCGATCGTGTACCAGGTCGAACGAATACGGGACGGACGGTCGTTCACCACGCGCCGCGTCACCGCTGTGCAGCAGGGCCGCACGATCTTCAATCTGACCGCCTCCTTTCACAAGCCCGAGGAAGGAAGTTTCGAGCACCAGCTGCCGCCGGCCCGCGAGGTGCCGGACCCCGAGTCCCTGCCGACGGTGACGCAGGAGATCGAGGAGCATCTGGGCGTTCTGCCCGAAACGCTGGAGCGCATGGCGCGACGCCAGCCGTTCGACATCCGCTATGTGGACCGGCTGCGCTGGACGCCCGAGGAGACCAAGGGCGCCGAGCCGCGCAGCGCGGTGTGGATGCGCGCCGTCGGTCCGCTGGGCGACGACCCGCTCGTGCACACCTGTGCTCTCACGTACGCGAGCGACATGACTCTCCTGGACGCCGTCCGCATACCCGTGGAACCGCTGTGGGGTCAGCGCGGTTTCGACATGGCGTCGCTGGACCACGCCATGTGGTTCCACCGGCCGTTCCGCGCGGACGAGTGGTTCCTGTACGACCAGGAGTCGCCGATCGCGACGGGTGGCCGGGGTCTGGCACGCGGGCGCATCTACAACCGGGAGGGACGGCTGCTCGTCTCTGTCGTGCAGGAGGGCCTTTTCAGGGCGCTGTAGACGAACGCGCGTCCGGGCTCTTGCGCCGCAGCCATCCGAGCAGCCTCCGTGACCGCACGGACTCCGTCGTCGTGAGCGGATCGTCCCCGGCGGGGAACTGCTCTCGCGCGGCGCGCGGGGCACTGGTCGGTGACGGCGGGGCTGCTGACATCGGAGCCCCGGCTGGCCGACCGACCAACGCTGTGGGCAGCGACCCCGGGGCTGCGGCGATCGAGACACGGGGTGTCGGACGGGGCGCCGGGCGGTCCTGCCTCGCTTCGCGGACACTCTGCCCCAGGTCGGCCCTGAGCCAGCTGATCTCGTCGGGGTGGTCCGCCCTCGTGATGCGCTCGGCGATCCGGGCCCCGGGCGAGTCCGGCGCGGCTTGTGTAACAGGCGCGGGCCGGAAGCGGTTGAGGTGGGCGCGCTCGCAGGGTTCCTTGACGATCTCGGCCACTTGGACCGGGTCGAGCAGCGACGCCACCACGGCGGCACGGGCCCAGGGATCCTCCGTCCGCCTCAGCAGGAACCCCATGTGGCGGCCACGCCAGTTGCGAGGACGGAGGTCCACGCCTTCGTCCAACTGATCGCGGAGACCCTCGGGCATCCGGCCGCTCAGCAGCCGCGTGTTCTGTTCCTCGGTCGCGAACTGCCGCAGTTCCTCGGCGAGATAGAGCCAGACGACCACCCGGTAGCGGTTCAGATAGAACTTGACCGGCACTACCAGTCCCAGGCGCGCGAGCCGGGTGAACCGGGTGTTCGTGATGCCCATGAGAGCGGCGCCCTCCGTGGTGCCGACGGCCTTCACCCGCTCGCGCAGCACCTCGGGGAAGCCGGCTTCGGCGCGCACCCGGTCGATCTCCGCGCGGGCGACCCGGCGTCCCCCGCCTCCCTCGTCGGGAACCGAACGCACGCAACCGAGGCTCAGGGCAAGGTCGAATTCACCGCGCCTGAGCTCCAGTTCACGTGCGGCCCGACTGAGCGAGAAGGTGGCGGACTGCGTGATGGTGTTGCCGGACATGACGGTCTCCCCTGTGGTGTCGGAGGCCCGCGCCGGTGTGCGCTCGCCTCGGGAAAAACCGTATCCGGCTCGCCGGACATCGTGGCGAGCCTGTGGAAAACTCCGGCTGCGACGACATACCAGCAGGTCAGAGATCTGAGGCGGGCTTGCCTTCCGGCTGTCGCGCATCCACGCGCAGGTGTTCGCCGACGCGGTTCACCAGCAATGTCATTTCATACGCGACCTGGCCGATGTCCGCCTCCGCGCCGCTGAGGACGGACAGGCAACTCCCCGCGCCTGCCGCGGTGACGAAGAGCACCGCGTCGTCGAACTCGACCATCGTCTGCCGTACTTGTCCTGCACCGAAATGACGGCCGGAGCCCTTGGCCAGGCTGTGCAGCCCCGACGACACCGCGGCGAGGTGTTCGGCGTCCTCGCGGCGAAGTCCTGTGCTCGCGGCCGTCACCAGCCCGTCGTTGGACAGCACCAGCGCGTGCCGAACGTACTCGACACGCTCGGTGAGGTCGTCCAGCAACCAGCCGAGTCCCGTGTTCTGCTCCATGATCCGGTCTCCCCGTGTGTCGTTCCCCCTGACCGGAGGATTCGACCAGCAAGCCTTCCCCACAGCCGCCGTCCGGGCAAGGCGGATGGGTGCCATGGCAGAGAAGATGGCCGACGAGCAGGCGCGTACGGTCGCGCCAGAGAGGCCGAACGATGCGGCCGGGGGCCGCGCGAGGTCGGCACAGACGTCGACGAGCGGCCTCAGCCGACGGACTCGAGCAGTCGGGCTGTGTGCACCCTCCCGGCGTATTCGACGAGCCGGATCAGTACCTCCTTCCCGGAGTCGCGGTCACGGGCGTCGCACAGGACGACCGGCGTGCCTCGGTCGAGGTCGAGAGCGCGGGACACATCCTGGGCCCCGTATGCGCGCGCGTCCGCGAAGCAGTTGACAGCCACCACGAACGGGATGCGCCGGTGCTCGAAGTAGTCCACCGCGGGGAAGCAGTCCTCCAGCCGGCGGGTGTCCGCGAGAACGACAGCACCCAGAGCGCCCGTCGACAACTCGTCCCACAGGAACCAGAAGCGGTCCTGGCCCGGCGTTCCGAAGAGATAGAGCGAAAGGCCGGACCTGATGGTGATGCGGCCGAAGTCCATGGCCACCGTGGTGGTGACCTTCCGGCTCACTCCGCCGGTGTCGTCCACCGACTGACCGGCCTCGCTCAGCAGTTCCTCGGTGCGCAGCGGCCGGATCTCACTGACCGCGCCCACCAGGGTGGTCTTCCCCACGCCGAACCCACCGGCGACCAATATCTTCAATGCCAGGGCGGTCGAGTCGCCACCCGAGACATCGGAGTTCTCGGAGACCATCGATCACTTCTCTCGGGAGTGCCGACAACCGTCGGCATCGGTGCGTCTGTACGGGTGCGTGAAGTCAGCATCATGACAACTGCGGCTCCGGCGAACGGGGTTGGACCACACATTGCCTCTTGCGACAGGAAGATGCCCGTTCCGTGCCCAGGAGTGAACGCGAAGAGCCCTGGCGCCGACCGATGTGGATCACCTAGAGAGCCCTCAGTCCCTCGATGACTTCGCGGAGGATTCGCTCGTCAGGCAGTTGGGCGGGGGGTACCGGGCGGCTCACCGTGACGCAGCTCCGTTCCAGGAGGTCCCCCAGGAGCACCCTGACCACACCCACGGGAAGGTCGGCTCCCGCTGCCAGTTCGGCGACCGACTGGGTCTCGGTACGGCACAGTTCGATCAGGGTCCGGTGCTCAGGTCCGAGCGAGGTGTCCTCGTCGACTCCTGGCGCGGCCCGGTCGAGGGTGACCAGGGCGATCAGATCGAAGTGCATGCCGGTCGGACCGGCTTTGGTGCGGCCGCCCGTCATGGCGTAGGGACGGACGAGCGGTCCCGCCTCCTGGTCGTACCACTGGCTGCCCGGTTGTGGCGGGGTGCCCGGTGTGTCCTCGGTCATCTGCACAGGCCGTCCTCGGTCATCCTGCCGCGGGGGGCTGTGCGGCGACCCGCGGCGGAGCGTGGAGATGCTCGCCGACGCGCTTCACGAGGAGCGCCATCTCGTACGCCACAAGGCCGATGTCGGCGGTGACGGCGGTCAGGACGGCCAGGCACGAACCGTCCCCCGCCGCGGCGACGAACAGAAAACCCTCGTCCATCTCCACCATCGTCTGGCGTACCCCGCCCGCGCCGAAGTGGCGGCCCGCTCCCTTGGCCAGACTGTGGAATCCGGAGGCGACGGCGGCGAGGTGTTCGGCGTCCTCACGACGCAGGGCGGTGGACGCACCCACCGCCAGTCCGTCGTTCGACAGCACCACGGCGTGTCGCACTTCGGTCACGCGCAGCACCATGTCGTCGAGCAGCCAGTCGAGTTCGCCGGACCGCTGGGCTCTTCCCGTGCTCGAGTCCTGAATCATGCGGGGTCTCCTTCGCTGCTGTCGCTGCCCAGTTCGGGGCCGGAGGTGGTGCCGACGCCGGGTGGCCGGCCGCCGCCGCGTACCCAGCCGGCCCGGTACGCGGCCAAACGCGCCCGTACGAGTTCGGGTGTGCGCTCGTCGTCCGCCGTGGACACCGGGGGTTCCGTCGGCTCCTCGGAACGCTGTCCGCGCAGTTGGGGGGCGAGGTTCGCCTGGCGGACACGCCGTGGAAGTTCGTCGGAGCCCTCGGAGTCGTCCTGGGAACGGTGCAGACGCAGCGCCGCGACTCCGGAAGTCGCGGTCTCCTTCGAACCGTTCGCCGGGGACGGGTCCTCCTGTGAACAGTTCGCCGGGGCTTCGGAAGGCTTCGGCCTCGGGGGGACCAGTGCGGGCCGCTCGGTGGCTGTCTGGACGGCGTCGTGCTGGGGAGCGGCCGACACGCGCGCGTACTGCCTTTCCAACGGCCCGTCCGTGTCGGCCTTGCGGAGGGAACGTTCCGCCGGGTCGTCGTGCAGGAGCGCCGTCGGCAGCAGGACGACCGCGGTGGTGCCTCCGTAGGGCGAGGTCTGAAGTCGCACCCTGATGCCGTGCCGGGCCGAGAGTCTGCTGACCACGAAGAGGCCGAGCCGGTCGCTGTCGAACAGGTCGAGTGCCTCGGACTGCTCGATGCGCCGGTTCGCCTCGGCGATCCTCTCCTTGCCCATGCCCAGCCCGCGGTCCTCGACCTCGATCACGTAACCGTTTCCGACCGGTTCGCCGGTGATCCGCACTCTGGTGTGCGGGGGCGAGAACTGGGCGGCGTTCTCGACGACTTCCGCCAGGAGATGGGTGAGGTCGGCGACCGCTCCGCCGACGACGGCCACCTCGGGGAGTTGCCGTACCTCCACGCGCGCGTAGTCCTCGACTTCGGAGACGGCCGCGCGGACCACGTTCGTCAGTGAGACGGGCCTCCGCCAGGCCCGTCCGGGGGCGGCTCCGGAAAGGATGATCAGGCTCTCGGCGTGACGCCGCATCCGTGTGGTGAGGTGGTCGAGCCGGAACAGGTCGCTCAGCTCGTCCGGGTCCTCGGACCTGCGCTCCATGGCGTCCAGGAGATTCAGCTGGCGGTGCACGAGCACCTGGCTGCGCCGGGCGAGGTTGACGAAGACCCCGGAGATGCCTCCGGCCAGCTCCGCGCGCTCGACCGCGGCACGCAGGGCGGCTCGGTGCACGGTGTTCAGTGCCTGGGCGACCTGTCCGGTCTCGTCCTCCGAGGGCCGTCCCACCGGGGCCTCGTCCTCCACGTCGACCGCCTCGCCCGCTCGCAGTCTGCGCATGGCCTCGGGGAGCTTTCGGCGGGCGATGTCCAGTGCGCTGTCGCGCAGGCCGACGAGCTCGACGACGAGGTCGCGTCCGATGCGTACGGAGATGATCAGCGAGGCGATGACGGCGGCGAGGCCGAAGAGGACCGCCGCACCAGCGGGAGTGAGCAGGGCGTGCCCGAGCGGGTCGGTCCCGTCCGCCGCACCACGGCCCGCATCGGCCTCGACCGTGCGCATCCCCTCACTCACACGCTCGTGAGCGATGTTCCAGACCGTCTCCGGCGCGGCGTCGAGGGCCTCGGCGCCGGGGCGCGAGGCGAGCACCTTGTCCTCGACGGCGCGCATGTCGTCGTACGCGCTCCCCTCCACGAGGTCGTTCCAGGCAGCTCGTTCGGGCCCACCGAGATCCGGCGCGGCGGCGTCCGTCAGGGTTCGGCGGGTGTCGACCGCGCCCGTGAACAGCCGTAGCCGCTCGCCGTCGAGGGTCCCGGCGAGCCGGGCCACGCCGAGCACCGCGTTCTCCTGGGCGAGCGCCTCCCCTGCCCGGGAGAATTCGAGCAGGACGCGCGCGTCGGAGCGCGGGCCCCCGCCCGAGATGCCGGTGAGCGCTCCGTCGACACCGAACGCCGTCGAAATGGTTCTGGTGTACTCCCCGTACGCCTCGTCCCATCCGGTACGGCGTTCCAGGACTCCGGTACGCAGCGATCGCAGCCGCTCCGCGTCGGCGACGAAGGCGGAGAGCCGCCCGGCGACTCCGGCAGGCAGGTCGGCGCCGTCGGCGACGGTGTTGTGGTTCCCCAGGCGCAGTTTCGCGACGGCGCGGTCGGTGAGCCGTGAGAGGTCCTTGAAGTCGCCCGGCGGCACCGTGGCGGGGTCGGTCGCATAGCGGACGGCTTCCGCCCGTTCGGCCTGGAGCGCGGCGACCGCGGCGTCGACGGGGGCCCGGACCGTCGAGTCCACGCGTTGCAGCTGCCGCAGCCGCGCGACGTCCTGTGCCGTGCTCACCGTGGCATAGGCCCACAGAACGAGCAGGGAGACGATCGGCACCATCAGCAGGCTGACGATCTTGGCCCGGACGCTGCGGGGCCGGATGTGCCACCGCACCGCGCGCGCGAGTGCTTCCGGTGAAGGCCCGGCGACGGGCTCGCCGATGTCCGTGCCCTCGTCTGCCGGCGGCCCCGCGTGCGCGCGCCGACCCCGCAACGGGGGCGGTGGCTGGGCGCCGGCTTCGGTGGTCCTACGGGGTGTACGCATGGCCTCCTCGATCGGAGAGGTTCGGGGCGTGCCGACCGGGCCGCGGCGGCTCCGGGACCGCTGTCAGCGGGCGACGTTCTCGACCGGCCGCCGGGCCGACGCGGACGCTGCGGGCCGGCCGGACATCGGGGACAGCGCGACGAACGCCGCCGTCAGGAAGAGGTAGGACCCGAGACCGACGGCGAGGGGGAAGATGAACTGCATCGCCGTGGCCCCGGGCAGTGCGCCGCCGGAGGGGCTCACGCGTACGCTCACCGCCATCATTCCGGTGTAGTGCATGCTGCTCACCGCGCCGCCCATGACGAGGGAGGCGACGGCCACCGCCGCGGGGGACCTGATGGCGAGCGCGGCCCAGAGGGCAGCGGTCGCCGCGATCACTCCGATCACGACGGAGAGTCCGACGAGTGCCGGGTCGTAGCGCACCTGGCCGTGCAGCCGCAGCGCTGCCATGCCCAGATAGTGCATGCTCGCGACGCCGAACCCGGTGGTGAGGCCGCCGAGGACGAGTGCGCGGTGCCGGTCGCGGCCGTAGCCGACGGCGAAGAGTCCCGCGCCGACGACGGCCATGGCCACCAGCAGGCTGAAGATGGTCAGCGGCACGTTGTAGCGGATCTCCGTGCCGGTGACACCGAAGCCGAGCATCGCCACGAAGTGCATCGTCCAGATACCGGTGCCGATCGCGGAGGCCGCCGCCAGGAGCCAGTTGCGGCGTGACCTTCCGGCGGCGTCGAGTGCGCGGACCGTGCAGCGCAGCCCCAGCGCGGAGCCTATGCAGGCCATCGCGTACGACAGTACGGGGGTCAGCCAGCCGAAGGCGGCGTGGTCCATGTGTCCCATGACCCAGGGACGCTAGTGCGCGCTGGGGCGCACAACTGGGGCGCATTTCGAAAGCTGTTGCAATGTGACGAAGAGATGCGCCCGAGCGATCGCGCCGGGGTCGAACGTGTGCGTCGCATCGTCCTTCGTGTCGGTGAGAGATCATGCGGCACATGAGCGACGACCACACACACGTCCAGGATTTCTTCGGTGCGCGCGCCGCGGACTGGGACAGTCGGTTCCCCGACGACGGGCCCGCGTACGCGGACGCTGTGGCGCGCATGCGGCTGCACGCGGGTGACCGCGTGCTCGACGCGGGCTGCGGTACCGGGCGGGCCCTGCCTTCGTTGCGGGCGGCCGTGGGCGCCACCGGGCTGATCGTCGGAGCCGATCTGACGCCGGCCATGCTGGAGGCCGCGGTTCGGGCCGGGCGGGACCGCGACGGGCGGCTGCTGCTGGCCGATGTCACCGCACTGCCGCTGCGTACGAAGTCGCTGGACGCGGTGTTCGCGGCCGGACTCGTCGCCCACCTGCCGAACCCGGGTGAGAATCTGCGGGAGTTGGGCCGAGTGGTGCGGCCGGGCGGCACGCTGGCCCTCTTCCACCCGATCGGCCGGGCGGCTCTCGCGGCCCGCCAGGGACGGCAGCTCACTCCGGACGACCTGCGTGCCGGGGCCAACCTGGGCCCCCTGCTGGCCGGTTCGGGCTGGGAGATGACGTCCTACGTGGACGAGGACGTCCGCTTCCTCGCGCTGGCCGTACGCCGGGAATGACCATTGGCCGGATCCGGCGTCCGGCCGTCAGGCCGTGTCTGCGACGGCCGCCGCGAACGCATCGGGGTTGTCGAACATGATGTTGTGTCCCGCACCCGGCACGGTCACGACGCGCACCCCGGCCGCCTCCAGGCCTTCCGCCCCCGGTACTTCACCACTGAGTTCGCCCTGGAGGTACACGCGCTCGACTGTCAGCCCGACGAGCAGGTGACGCATCGTCGGACTGGTGCCCTGGACGAGCCCCTTCACCGTGCGGTGCAGGGCACGCGGATCCGCGAGGCGCATCGTCGCGGCCCAGGAGGGACCGACCTTTTCGAGCACGCGCGCGTGACCACCGTTCTCGACGTAATCGTGCTCCTCGTAGGAGGCGATGCCACTGCTGCCCTGGGTGAGAGGAGGGTACGGGTCGAGGTTGGCCTCCGCGAGGACGAGCCGTGAGACGAGCTCGGGACGCCGATGGGCCAGCACGATGGCGACGGCACCACCCATGCTGTGTGCGACCAGTTCCACCCCGGCCGCCCGAGCGGCGTCCAGAGCTACCGCCAGCGCCACGGCGTGGTCCTCAAGGCTGTATCCGAAGTCCGCAGGCCGGTCACTGATGCCGTGGCCGGGCAGATCGACGAACAGGGAGCGGCGTCCCGCCAGTTCGGGGCGGGCCGCGATGTGGGCGTTGTAGACCGCCGATGCCGACCCCAGGCCGTGCACGTACACGCGCGCGGGTCCGCCACCCGCCGCCTCGGTCCAACGGATCATGCTTCCTCCGCCGTCGAACTCGGCCTGCCTCATAGCGCTCTCCCCTGTCGCCGTTCCTTCGTTCCCAGCCCCAGGAGAATACATCGGTCACGATGTACAAAAGAAGCGATGTACAGCGTTGGTGCGGCAGAATGTGGGCATGCTGGAGCTGGCCATCCTCGGATTTCTGCACGACACCCCGCTGCACGGCTATGAGCTGCGCAAACGCATCACGGCACTGACAGGCCATGTGAAACCGGTGGCCGAGAGCACGCTGTATCCCGCGATCAAGCGGCTGGAGAACGCGCGCCTGCTGGAACGGGCCACACAGCCCGGCGCGGTGGCCGCCCCGCGTCACGTCCTGACGCTCACCGAGGAGGGCGGGCGCGAACTGCGTCGCAGGCTCGCGGACCCGGCGCGGCGGGACATCACGGACGAGAACCGCTGGTTCACGGTGCTCGCCTTCCTCGGTCATCTGCAGGACCCCGAGGCGCAGGCCGCCGTGCTGCGCCGCAGGCTGGCCTTCCTGGAAGAACCCGCGAGCTTCTTCTACGACGGCGACCGGCCGCTGCGGGCCGAGGAGCTGGACGACCCCTTCCGGCGCGGCATCCTCACCATCGCGCGGGCCACCAGCCAGGCCGAACTGACCTGGCTGGCGACCACCCTCGACTCGCTCGGCACGGCCGGCCACTGACACGGACCAGAGCTTCACCGGGCCGCCCCCCTTCTGCCGCCGCGACTCCATCTCTACGTTGAGTAGCAGCATCCGCACGATCAGCGATCACACAGGGGGATGGTGACCCGATGCCCGGCATAGTCGGCAGACTCCGCACGATGAGGCGCAGGAAGGCGGCCGAACGGCCCGAGTTGCGCCCACGGGAGACGCCCCTGAAGGAGAGAAAGCGCACATACAACCTCTTCGAGGCGGCCGCGGTGTACGTGTCCGCCTGCGCGGAGGACAACCAGGAGCAGATCGACGAGGCGGCCGCCTGGGTGTCGCCGGAGGCGCTGTCCTTCGGCGTGAACGAGCTGGCCTGCCGGGCCGTCGTCGCGCTCGCCCGGGAGCGCGACGAGTCGCCGCAGGCGGTCGCCCGTACACTGCTCGGACTGCCCGCGGCCTGACCTGGGCGGGCCCAAGAGGGCGTTTCGCCCCTGTCCAGCCGGATAGCTGCAGCTCCGCACGTCTTTCGGGCCCGTGACAAGCGCCTTCCGGTCGCTTAAGGTGCGCCGACAGATGGAGCGATCGGGAGGCTGGAATGGGCGGGACGGATGAAGACGCCGTCGCCACCGGGGACGACGACGCGCTGTATGTGCTGACGGCGGTGTTGCTGACACCGGCGAAGTTCCCCAGCGTGCTCGGGGACGACTACCCGGAGGCCTGCGCGACGCTCGACCTCGCGCCTCTCGCGGAGGGGTACGGGCTGGTGCTCGGCCAGGACGGAGAGGGCGCGCGATGGACCGTCGTCATCGACGACGTCTCCCTGGTCGCCGTCGCCATCGCGTCCTGGGACTGCGGAATGGAGCACGAGCTGTCGCCGGACGAGCGGACGGTCGTCGCCGCGCTGCCCGGCTGGCCCCTCGATGTGGCCGTCTCGGCCCCTGGGGTGCCGGCTCCGCACGATCCGTCGACCGAGCTCACGGACCGGCCTCCGCTCAGCCCACCGGACACGGCCACCTGGGGTCCGGCGCAGCGGCGCCTCGGCGCGGACGAGATCGCGCTCCAGTGGGCGGTGTGGCGCGAGCAGATCGACGACAGTGAGTTCGCACCCTCGGACGGTGCCGAGCCGGCCCCGGGCGACGCCGAGGACGCTCCGGACATCGACGGCGAAGCCGGAAACCGCTCCAGCGTCCGCCGCGTTCTCGCCGAGGCGCGCTCGTACGTGGACACACCGCCCCCACTGGGCCGTGTCCGCTCGTCCTTCGCCACGGGCGACGCTCGTACCCTGCGCGCCGACGGCCCCGGCTGGTCCCTCGTCGCCAGGACCGACGACATCGCCTTCGTCCTGCTCGACGACGAACCCGGCGAGGTCCTTCCCGTCGGCCGTGGACCGGAGCTGCCCGGTCTCCTGGAGGCCCTGGACAAGATGGCCGTCCGCCCCAGCTGAGTGACCGCGTCACACGAAATCCGGTGACGCGGCCCTCGATCACGCCCCAGCGTCAGCTGTGTCGCCCTCTCCGGCCCTCACCGGCGTCGGTGACCGAAGGGCCGGCGCCGGACGGGCGGTCGCCCCTCAGCGGCCGAGCTCCTTACGGGTGGCACGGCGCAGCCTGCGCCGCTGCGAGGGGTCCAGCGCCAGATACGCGGCCGCCGGAACTCCCAGCACGATCAGGAAGGCGGCCCACCAGGGCAGCCAGATCAACAGAATCAGGCCGACCGCCACACCTCCTGCGGCGATCTTCGCGTTCTTCGACATGTGTCGCCTCCTCCGCGGCTGCTGCCGCTCTCTGTCCTGAGAACGGGTCCCCGTGTCCCACGGTTCCGGACCACGACCCTGAAACGTCCCTGACGCTTGCCCCTACTCAACCCTGAGAGGCTCCACTGTCTCGCGCGCTGCGCGGGGCAGGGTGCGGGGAACGGCGTCGGGGCGTGGCACCGCCCGTCCCCAGGAGCGGTGGCCGTCGACGAAGACGCAGTGGCACGCGCGCGCCGCCCTGCGTGCGGCCTGGGACGAGGTCGGTCACCCCAGGATGCACGCGGCGCACAACCTCTGGACGACGGTACGGCCCGCGCATGCGGCCAGGCCGTGACGACAGGCGGTGACCCTACCGCAAGGAGCGGGGCCGCTGGACTCCGACCGAACCGGCGGTCAGTGCCCCTGTAGCTGCCCTCGCCACGGCCGAGGAAGACCCGATGAGCGGTTGACCCTCTGCGTTCATCTCCAAGTCGTACACCGTTCGGCGTCGGGGCCAACTCTGGCCACTGTCAACGAACTTGTGCCCCAGGAGGCCTGATGTCCCCGCATGCCGTCGGCCGGCGCCACGTCCACCGATCCGTCGCCCTGGGCGTGCCGTTCACCGTGCTGGCCGCCTTCGTGGTGGCCGGCACGGCGAACGCGACGTCCGGACCCGTACAGCCGCAGGTGACGCGCACCGCGGCGCTCGGCGACCTCCCCCTCGGCGCGTTCAGCAACGCGCTGCTGCCCGGCACGGTGGACAACGACCGCGGTGTCGATCTCGGCGGCCTGGGCAGCGACATCTACCCGGCCGGACGCAGGGGCGAATTCTGGACGGTCACCGACCGGGGGCCCAACGGGCAGATCAAGGTGGACGGCAAGAAGCGCCGGACGTTCCCGGTTCCGGGTTTCGACCCGGCGATCGTGAAGATCCGGGTGTGCGGTGACACCGTGAAGGTGCTCGACGCGATCCCGATCACCACGTCCTCGGGGAAGCCGGTCACCGGGCTGTCCAACCAGGCGGGACGCGACGAGGCGCCGTACTCCTATGACGCGCAGAACCCGCTCGCGTACAACCCGAACGGCCTCGACACCGAGGGCATCGTGCGGGCGAAGGACGGTTCGTTCTGGCTCGTCGACGAGTACAGCCCGTCGCTGGTCCATGTCTCCGCGCGCGGGAAGGTGCTCGCACGCTATGTGCCCAAGGGTCTACAGCTGACGGGCACGGACTACCCGGTCGTCGAGGCGCTGCCCGCGATCCTGCTCCACCGCAAGATCAACCGCGGCCTCGAAGGGCTCGCCCAACTCCCCGACGGCGAGCTGGTGATGGCCCTGCAGAGCCCGCTCTCACTGCCGGACGGGACTGCGGGAGACGCGTCCCGCACCACACGACTGCTGCGCTTCTCGCCCAAGAAGCGTGCCGTGACCGCCGAGTACGCGTACCGCTTCGACCCGGTGAACGTGGTCGACCCGAGCGAGGACGACACGTCCGAGCTGAAGATCTCCTCCGTGGCGGCCGTCGGCCGCGACCGGCTGCTCGTCGAGGAGCGCACCGACAAGGCCGCCCGTCTGCAGTCGGTGCGGCTCACCCGCGGCGCGGACATCCTCGGCGGCCCCTGGGACCGCGACACCACGTCACCCTCCCTGGAGCAGTTGGACGACCCGGCGTCGGCCGGAGTCCCGGTGCTGGGCAAGCGTCTCGTCGTCGACCTGGGCACTGTCGCGGGTGTGCCCGGCAAGATCGAGGGCGTCGCACGCGTGGACGGCCGCACTCTCGCCCTCATCAACGACAACGACTTCGGGATGACCGACGGGGCGGGAGCCTTCGACGCGCAGGGCCGGCTCGTGGACAGCGGTATCGAGACGACCGTCACCTACGTGCGGCTGCCGCGTGGGATCTGATCCCGGAGCCCCTTGAACTCGGCACGCGTGCGTGGATGGTGGACAGCGGCCACGCACGCGTGCCGCTCACTTCAGCGGCCGGGTGAGCTTGTGGGTGCCCTTGCCGATGTCCGCGGCCAGGCTGCAGGCGACCTTGTCGATGCCGGTCCTGTAGCCGCCGGTGTCCGGGTACTGCACGAGAGTGTCGCGCACCGTACCCGCCGCCTGACCGGCCGCCTTCCGCTCCAGCGGAGCCTTGCACAGTGCGGACGCGGCTTTCTTGAGGGCTGCGTTCGTCGTGTACGTGCCGTTGAGTTCGGAGACCTTCACGACCTCGGCGTCGTGCGGTTGGGTACACCGGCGTTTGACGGCCTGTCCGGGCAGGCCCTCGTCGGCATCGAAGCAATCGCCTTTCCGGAGCATGTAGTAGGGCACCTCGTCGTCCGCGAGGGACGGGAGGAACGACCGCAGGTCGCTGGGCACCAGCCCGCTGGGCAGGTCCGAGGGAAGCGACGGCACGACACTGGGCAGGCCTGAGGGAAGAAGCGACTGCAGCTCGGACGGGAGGCTGAGAGAGGGACTCGGCGACCGTCCGGTGCTCTCGGTGGGGGATTTCTTGTCCTTGCCGCCGCCACCCGCGGCGGCCACGGCCACGACCACGATGACGCCGACACCGACGATCACGGCGATGACGAGGAGCAGGGTGTTGCGACGCCGCCCTCCGCGGTGACCGCCGGACCCGCCCGGCGGTCCGGGCGGCGGAGGTGGCGGAGGTGGCAGCCATCCCCCACCGCCCTGCCCGGGAGGCCAATCGCCCCCTTGCGACGGCGGACCGTAGTCCCCGGAGGGAGGACTGTTCCCGCTCGGAGGGGCGCCATAGCCGGCCGGGGGCGGACCGTAACCGCCCGAGTGCGGTGGACCATAGCCGCCCGAGGCCGGAGGACCGTAACCACCGGAGTGCGGCGAGCTGTAGCCCCCGGGACGCGGGCCCTGGTCATCACCCCCAGGAGGGTGCGGGTCGCCCTGCGACCGTGGGGGCTGAGGCGGTTCGGGCGGCGTGGCCATACCGCCAAGAGTCGCCTCGTACCGGTCATCGCGCGACCCCTATGCGGAAGTTGATGCGGACTCATGCCATGGATCGCGTGATTCCGGGAAATTCCACGCGGGGATCAGCCGCCGCTGAGGACGGGCCGGACCCGCCGGAAGGCGGGTCCGTGCCCTTGGGAGCGCCCGATCAGCCCCTTGCGCCCAGGAGATGGTCCATCGCCAGCTGGTCCAGCTGCTCGAAGGCCATCCCGCGCGCGGCCGCGGCCTCGACATCGAAGTCCTCGAAGGCGGCGCGGTCGGCGAGCAGCGCCGCCAGGCCGTCCTCCGCGGTGGGCTGCGCGAGCTCGTCCAGACGCGAGGCGCGCAGCGCGGCCTGAACCTCGGGATCGGCACGGAACGCCGCCGCACGCTCTCGCAGGATCAGGTAGTTGCGCATGCAGCCCTCCGCCGACGCCCAGACGCCGTCGAAGTCCTCGGTCCGCGGCGGCTTGAAGTCGAAGTGCTTCGGGCCCGCGTAACCGGCGCTCTCCAGGAGGTCGACCAGCCAGAACGCGGACCGCAGATCGCCGGCTCCGAACCGCAGGTCCTGGTCGTACTTGATGCCGGACTGGCCGTTGAGGTCGATGTGGAAGAGCTTGCCCGCCCACAGGGCCTGCGCGATGCCGTGCGTGAAGTTCAGTCCGGCCATCTGCTCGTGACCGACCTCCGGGTTGACGCCGTACATCTCCGGGCGCTCCAGGCGCTCGATGAACGCGAGGGCGTGACCGATGGTGGGGAGCAGGATGTCACCGCGGGGCTCGTTCGGCTTGGGCTCGATCGCGAACTTCAGGTCGTAGCCCTGGGAGATCACGTACTCACCGAGGAGGTCGAAGGCCTCCTTCATGCGGTCGAGGGCGACGCGTACGTCCTTGGCGGCCCCGGACTCCGCGCCCTCCCTGCCGCCCCAGGCGACGTACGTCTCGGCGCCGAGCTCGACGGCCAGGTCGACATTGCGGATGGTCTTGCGCAGTGCGTAGCGGCGCACGTCGCGGTCGTTCGAGGTGAACGCGCCGTCCTTGAAGACGGGGTGCGTGAACAGGTTGGTGGTGGCCATCGGCACCTTGAGGCCCGTGGCGTCCAGGGTCTGCCTGAACCGCTTGATGTGCGACTCGCGCTCGCTGTCCGAGGACCCGAAGGGGATCAGGTCGTCGTCATGGAAGGTCACTCCGTAGGCGCCCAGCTCGGCCAGTCGCTGCACCGATTCGACCGGGTCCAGGGCGCGCCGGGTGGCGTCGCCGAACGGGTCCCTTCCCTGCCAGCCGACGGTCCACAGACCGAAGGTGAACCTGTCCTCGGGGGTGGGCTGGTAGTTCATGTCGCGGCTCCTTGCTAGCTCAGACTATTTCGTCATGGCAGTTTACAAATTAGTATGCGGGAGCTTCTCTGGGAAGAGACGAAGTAGGAAACCCTGGTCACATCGATCCGGGGACGAAGTGCGGGACCCGTGCCGCAGCGGTCCGGGCAGCCCCGCAGCCAGCACAGATCCCGCGGAGCCGCGGAAGAGGGAGAGCCCGATGTCAGCAGCCGAGGGTCCGCTCGTCGTCGGGGTGGACTCGTCCACCCAGTCCACCAAGGCCCTGGTCGTCGACGCGTCGACGGGACAGGTGGTGGCGAGCGGACGGGCGCCGCACACCGTCTCCACGGGGGCGGGCCGCGAGAGTGACCCCCGCCAGTGGTGGGACGCGCTCTGCGAAGCGCTGCGCCAGTGCGGTGACGCCGCGCACGAAGCGTCGGCGGTGTCGATCGGCGGGCAGCAGCACGGGCTCGTGACGCTCGACGCCCGGGGCGAACCCGTACGCCCCGCCCTGCTGTGGAACGACGTGCGCTCGGCGCCGCAGGCCCGTCGGCTGGTCGAGGAGTTCGGCGGCCCGAAGTCCTGGGCCGAGCGGACCGGCAGCGTGCCGACCGCTTCCTTCACGGCCACGAAGTGGGCATGGCTGGCCGAGCACGAGCCGGACGCCGTCCGGGCCACGGCGGCGGTCCGGCTGCCCCACGACTACCTCACCGAACGGCTCACCGGGCAGGGCACGACCGACCGCGGCGATGCCTCCGGCACCGGCTGGTGGGCCTCCGGGAGCGAGGCGTACGACGACGAGGTTCTCGCGCACATCGGGCTCGACCCCGCCCTCCTCCCCCGCGTCGCCCGGCCGGGCGAGGTGGTCGGAACCGTGCACGCGAGGGGTGAGCTGCCGTTCTCAAGGGGCACCCTGGTGGCGGCCGGAACCGGGGACAACGCTGCCGCCGCGCTCGGCCTCGGACTGCGCCCCGGCACCCCGGTGGTGAGCCTCGGCACCTCGGGCACGGTGTACGCAGTGTCGACGAACCGCCCCACCGACCCGACCGGCACGGTGGCGGGGTTCGCGGACGCGCGCGGCGACTGGCTCCCGCTGGCCTGCACGCTGAACTGCACGCTGGCCGTCGACCGGGTCGCCGCGCTGCTCGGTCTCGACCGCGAGGCCGTCGAGACCGGCTCCTCGGTCACGGTGCTGCCCTTTTTGGACGGCGAGCGCACACCGAACCTGCCGCACTCCACCGGACTGCTGCACGGACTCCGGCACGACACGACAGGCGGGCAGCTGCTCCAGGCCGCGTACGACGGCGCCGTGCACTCCCTGCTGGGCGCCCTCGACCTGGTCCTGGACGCGGAAGCGGATCGCTCGGCGCCGTTGCTGTTGATCGGCGGCGGGGCGCGGGGCAAGGCCTGGCAGCAGACCGTGCGCCGGCTCTCGGGGCGGCCCATCCAGGTGCCCGAAGCCAGGGAACTGGTCGCACTCGGCGCCGCCGCACAGGCGGCGGGCCTGCTGACGGGCGAGGACCCGGCGGCGGTGGCCCGGCGCTGGGGCACCGCCCGCGGGCCGGTGCTCGACGCCGTGGAGCGGGACGAGGAGACCCTCACGAGGATCACCGGGGTACTCTCCGACGCGGCCCCGCTGCTCGAACAGGAGCCGAACAGGAACTGACAAGGACCGACCGCCGCCCCCGCGTGACCGGCTCGCACGAGTGGCGTCCCGCGTGAGCGGTACCGGACGGAGCCGCCCGGTGGGGCACCGCACGACGCGGTCCGCACCGTGCGGACCGGTACCGACAGAGGCCGACAGGACCGGCCGGACGAGGATTGACGGAGGCATGACCGCACCACTGCACGAGGCCCACCCGACCGGTTCCGGCCGACGGCTGCCCGACACCCAGCAGGGCATGCGCCGCCGAAACCTCTCCCGGGTCATGCACACCGTCAACGACGAGGGACCGTTGTCGCGTGCCGCCGTCGCCTCCCACATCGGTCTGACCCGGGCGGCCGTGTCCACCCTCGTCGACGAACTGATCCGCGCGGGGCTCCTCGAAGAACTGGGGCCCGAGCGGCCTGGCAGAGTGGGGCGGCCCGGATCCGCTCTCGCCGTCAGCGGGCACGGTCCCGCCGGGATAGGCGCGGAGGTGGGCGTCGACCATCTCGCTGTGTGCGCGGTCGATCTCCGCGGCGCCGTGCGAGCCCGCGCCGTACGCCACGGCACGAACCGCGGCCGGCCGGCCGGGCCCGTGATCCGGGAGCTGACGGCGCTGGTACGCCAGGTCGTCGCCGAAGCCGACCAGGAGGGGCTGTGGCCCGCGGGCCTCGCCGTCGCCGTCCCCGGACTCGTGGCACGCGACGCCCGGACCGTGGTCCGGGCCCCGAACCTCGAGTGGCACGGCACGGACCTCGGTGAGCTGCTGCCCTCCGAGCTGCCCTTGACCGTGGACAACGAAGCGAACTTCGGCGCTCTCGCGGAGCTCTGGCTCGGCGAGGCGACCCCGCGTGACTTCCTGCACGTCTCCGCCGAGATCGGCATCGGCGCCGCGGTGCTCGTGGACGGGCGGCTGCTGCGCGGGACCCGCGGTTTCGCGGGCGAGCTGGGGCACGTGCCGGTACGTCCAGAGGGACCGGAGTGCCCGTGCGGCGGACGCGGGTGCCTCGAACAGTACGCGGGCGAGGAGGCCGTTCTGCGCGCCGCGGGTCTCGAACCGGGCGAGGACCGGGTCGGGCTGCTGTCCCGGCGCGCAGCCGAAGGCGATCCGAACGTACGCCGTGCCCTGCGCGACGCCGGAACCGCGCTCGGCATCGCCCTGACCGGAGCGGTCAACCTGCTGGACCCCGAGACTGTCGTGCTGGGCGGAGCCCTCGCCGGTCTCGCACCCTGGCTGCTCCCTTCTCTGGAGGGTGAGTTGGCACGGCGCACGGCGGGCCCGGCCTGCCCCGTGTCCGTCTCCCGACTGGGATCCGAGGGGCCACTGCTGGGCGCGGCGCATTCAGTGGTGCGAGGCGTGCTCGACGACCCGGCGGCGGTGGCCGCACGGACGTAGCCGGAACGCGGCCGAAGTCGCCGACGGAAACGGGGCCGGACGGCCGCCGACGGAACGCGGCCCGACGGCCGCTGGCGGAACGCCGTCCCACAGTCGCGGGTGGGCTCCGACGTCACGCTTCGATGCTCGCGCATCGCACGAAGGCCGTTCCCCCTTGAAGGTGATCGTCGTGTCCACAATCCTCTGGCTGTCCACTGACTCGCGCCTCACCCTTCCTGCCCAACCGGCAAGCGCCGTACCGTAATTCACGCGAGGCGCAGCCGTCCTGCCGATGGCTGTGTGTTCCGGTCGAATCGGGGGGTTCAGATGTCGGAAGTGGCAGTTCCGGGGCTGCGGCGCGAGGCGATCGGCCTGCGCGAGGTCCTGTTCCAGAGCATCACGGCCATGGCGCCGGCCGCGGCGGTCGCCGCGTCCATTCCCTCCGGCGCGGCGTTCGCGGGCGGCAGTCTGCCGCTGTCCGTGCTGATCGCCCTGGTGGCCTGTCTGTTCACCGCGTCGTGCGTGGCCGAGCTGGCGCGGGAAATGCCTGCCGCGGGGTCGGTGGCCACTTACACCGCGCAGGGGCTGCATCCGGCCATCGGATTCCTCGTGGGCTGGGGCTATGTGTTCGTCGAAGCCCTGGTGCCGCCTCTGCTCCTCCTTCAGCTCGGGTTCACCACGGCGGGCACACTGCACCAGGAATGGTCCTCGTATCCGGACGACCTCTGGTGGCCATGGTCGCTCGCGGGCGCGGTGGTCATCGCGGTCGCGGGCTATCTGGGAGTACGCGCCTCGGCCCGCTTCGGAACCGTCCTCGGCGTCTTCGAAGTACTGGTCTTCCTCGTCTTCGCGGTGTGGCTGATCGCCAAGGCCGGCGGGAACAACACGCTGTCGGTGTTCGGGACATCCCACACCGCCACGGGGTACGAAGGGATCAGTGGTGTCTTCGCCGGGTCGGTGTACACCGTGCTCGCCTTCGCCGGGTTCGAGGCGGCGGCCCCGCTCGCGGAAGAGACCAAGGACCCCCGCCGCACGATGCACCGGGCCGTCCTCGGCGCGGCGCTCGCGATCGGTCTCGTGTACGTCCTGACGACGTACGCCATGTCGGTGTACTTCGGTCCCGACCGGTTCGCGGGTTTCGGAGCCTCCGGCGCCGCCTCGTGGGAAGGCGTGGCACGCGCTTCGTTCGGGCTGTTCTGGGTGCTGGTGTTCCTCGCGGTGGTCAACTCGACGATCGCCAACGCCAACGCGTGCGCCACCGTCTCCACGCGAACGGCCTTCGCCCTGGCTCGGATTCGGATCTTCCCGGCGCTCTTCGCCCGCCTGCACCCGAGACACCGCTCCCCCGCGGCCGGGGTGGCCGTGCAGTGCGCCGTGGCCGTGGCGGCCATGCTGAAACTCGGCCTCGCGTACGACCCCGTGACCGCGTTCCTGCTCCTCGCGACAGTGATCGTCACCGTGGTGATCGGCGTATACATCGTGGTCAATCTCGCCTGCGCGGGCTACTTCCTGCGCCGAAGACGCGAGCTGTTCAAGCCCGTGCGGCATCTGGTGTTCCCGCTGCTCGGCATCATCGCCTTCGTTCCCGCGCTGCTGACGGCCGCGGGTCTGCCGGTCTTCGACTTCGTGACCGAGCTGACCGCGCCGGTGTCGTACGCCGGGCCGGTCGTGGGTGTCTGGATGTCGGCCGGTGTCGTGATATTGATCTTCCTGCTGCGCCGCCACCCGGGGCGCATAGCCGAGACCGCCCGTGTCCACCTCGACGAGACCTCCACCCCCGCCCCTTCGCAGAGCGGAGCCGTGCAGCCATGAGCGACCCCCGCATCCTGACCGTGCGCCCCACACCGGGCGAGTTCGCCTGGACGTTCGGCGGCGTCGCGCCCGTGGCACGCATCGCGCCGGGCACGGTGCTCGATCTCTACACCGAGGACTGCTTCGCCGGACGGGTCCGCTCCGAGAAGGACTTGGTGTCCGAGGTGTGCGAGTTCCCGTTCCTCAATCCGCAGACCGGCCCCTTCCATGTCGAGGGAGCTGAGCCGGGTGACACGGTCGCGGTCCACTTCGTCTCGATCGAGCCGGCCCGTGACTGGGCGGCCTCGACGACGGTCCCCCTCTTCGGCGCCCTGACCTCCACACACACGACCGCGTCCCTGCAGCCGCCGCTGCCGGAGACCGTGTGGATCTGGCAGCTCGACCGGGAGCGGCGGACCGCCCTGTTCAGCGCGCGGGACAGCGACATCCGGATCGAACTGCCGATGGATCCGATGCACGGCACCGTCGGTGTGGCGCCCGCGAACCTGGAGGTCCGTTCCGCCCTGGTGCCCGACGCGCACGGCGGAAACATGGACACGCCGGAGATGCGGGCCGGAGTGACGTGCTACCTCGGGGTGAACGTCGAGGGGGCCCTGCTCAGCCTCGGCGACGGGCACGCACGGCAGGGCGAAGGCGAGACCTGCGGAGTCGCCGTCGAATGCGCAATGAACACGGTGGTGATCGTCGAACTCCTCAAGGGAGTCGCCACCCCCTGGCCCCGCATCGAGTCCGACACCCACATCATCTCGACCGGCTCGGCACGCCCGCTGGAGGACGCCTTCCGGATATCGCAGCTCGACCTTGTGCAGTGGCTGGTGCGCGACTACGGGTTCAGCGACCTGGACGCGTACCAGTTCGCGACGCAGACGGTCGAGTCTCCCGTCGCGAACGTCTGCGACACCAACTACACGTGCGTCGCCAAACTGCGCAAGGAATGGCTGCCCCCGCGTGAGACCCATCGCGGACTGCACGCCCGACTGCGTGAGACGGCCGCGTCACTCCGGCACTGATCGAGCGGCCCGCGCCCGACCGGCCAACGGGCTACGCGCCGCTCCCGACACCCGACTCCGGATTCTTGCCTCCCGACCCCAGACTGCGAGCGCCCAGCTCCGGGCTCGCTCACAGCTTCCGTCTCGGGGCGCGCTCCAGGGATCCAGGCTCCAAGGTCCGGGGCTCCGGACCCGAAGTCCGCGCTCCCGGCTCCAGTCACCCAACTCCCATCGCCCAACCCGCAACCCGCAACCCGCAACCTCAGCCCTCAGCCCACCGACGTACAGCTCAAGACCCAACCCCCCACCGAGCGAAAGGCCAGATCTCCATGGAGCGAGCACGGTCGTTCCCGAGCCGGCGGCGGCTGCTCAAGGGTGCAGCCCTCGCGGCTCTCCCATACGCTCTACTCCCCGATGTCAAGGCGACGGCACAGTCGGCGGCCGTCGACTATCCGGGCGCCGAGTGGACTCCGGCGACCAGCTCCAACTACACGGTGTCCGATCGCCCCTACAGCTACGACCTCGACTACGTGATCATCCACGTCACGCAAGCGACGTACACCACGACTCTGTCCATCTTCGAGAATCCGCAGAAGAAGGTGTCCGCTCACTACCTCGTGCGCTCGGCCGACGGCCATGTGGCCCAGTGCGTGAGAGAGCGCGACGTCGCCTGGCACGCGGGCAACTGGGACTACAACACCAGAAGCATCGGCATCGAGCACGAGGGCTGGGTGGACCAGCCGGCCTACTTCACCAACGCCCTCTACGAGGAGTCGGCCAAGCTCACCGCCACGATCTGCGATCAGTACGGGATCCCCAAGGACCGCGCCCACATCCTCGGTCACTACGAGGTGCCGGGCACCGATCACACGGATCCCGGGCCGAACTGGGACTGGACGCGCTACATCAGGCTCGTCAACTTCGCCTGACCAGGGGTGGCCTCGCGGCGGCCAGTGCGGGCACGCCGCGAGGCACCGACCGGAAGGGGAGCGTCACACGGGTTGTCGGGGCCCGCACCGGGAGTGACGATGGACCCAGCCGCATCACCTTCCGGGAGGCCTAGTTGACCGATCCTTGGGTGGCCCTGGAACCGGGGACCGATCCCACCGAGCGGGTTCGGCTCCTGCGCCGCGCGTACGAGTCGTTCACCGAGGCCGGGACGGTTCCGCGGCCGGTGCGTGCCGTGGTGGCGGAGTCGTGGCGGCGTTCGGCGCGGGCGGGCGTCGTTCCGGAGGGCACCGCGAAGGTCGAACTCATGGACGCGGAACTCGGTTCCTACCGGGCGGAGCATCCGCTCGCGCGGGTGATGCCGCTGTTCCGGGAGCTCATGGGAACGTTCGCTGCGGACGGGGAGCATCTTCTGGCGGTGTGCGACGCGCAGGGCAGGCTCTTGTGGGTCGAGGGCCATGCAGGGACGCGGCGGCAGGCCGGACGGATGAACTTCGTGCCGGGTGCCCGATGGTCGGAGACGGCGGTCGGTACGAACGCGCCGGGCACGGCCGTCGCCGTCGACCGTCCGGTGCAGGTGTTCGCCGCCGAACACTTCATCCGGCGTGTGCAGCCCTGGACCTGCGCGGCGGCCCCCGTGCACGATCCGCGCACCGGACGGGTACTCGGCGCGGTCGACATCACGGGCGGGGACGGGCTCGCGCATCCTCACAGTCTCGGCTTCGTACAGGCGGTGGCTCGGGCCGCCGAGGCCCACCTGGCACTGCTATCACCGCCACAGGCCATGGCCGATGCCCTCGAATTGACCGCGCTGGGACGCGACGAGGCTCAACTCGTCGCGGACGGACGGAAGATCAGGCTCAGTCGCAGACACAGCGAGATCCTGGTTCTGCTGGCGCGACATCCGGAAGGTCTGACGGGTGACGAGTTGCAGTGTGCGCTGTACGAGGACGAGTCGGTGACGCCGGTGACCTTGCGGGCCGAGTTGGCGCGGCTGCGCAGAATCCTCGGTCCGGGTCTGCTGGGATCGCGTCCCTATCGGCTCACGAGGCCGGTCGAGTCCGATGTGGCGGTCGTGGAGCGGCGGCTCGGTACCGGCGCGGTGACGTCGGCCGCGGCGGTGTACGCCGGTCCGCTGCTGCCGGGTTCGACGGCGCCGTCCGTGGTGCGGCTGCGGCGAAGGCTCGCCGACGGGCTGCGGACGGCGATCATCGCCCGGCGGGACCCCGACCTGCTGGCCGACTGGGCCCGCGCGCCATGGGGCGAGGACGATCTCGACGTCTGGCGGGCGCTGTCGGCGCTGCGTCCGGCGGCGGCCGTACACGCGCGCGTGGCGGAGCTGGAGTCCGAACAGGCCGCACCGGCCGGATGGGCGCACTCCGCACGCGGCGGCCGTACGCGACCGCCGACGCGCTGAACGAAACGGGCGCGGCTCCCTGTGGAACAGGCACGGGGTCTGGCACAAGATCCGCGACCTGCTACTCAGCGTTATGAGTCGTGTCTCGTATCAGTGGATCCGGTCCTGGTCGCGACCGGTCTGGTCCGAGCCGCTGGGCGTCTCCGACGATCTGGTCCGCCGGGACACCCGCCGAGGAGAGGCAGTCATCACTGACGACTGCGGAGGCTGCCGTAGGCCTCGCGTGTGGTGTTGTCACTGGCGACTGGGACGATCTTCGTGGCCGGCGTGAGCACGCTGGTACCACGACTCCGAGGTGGCTCGAATGAATACATGGCAGGAGCTGTCGGCGCTGGTGGAGGAGCGACTGAAGGCGGTGTCGTCCGGCGAGCGTCGTGTCTTCGCCGCCGGTGTCGCGGAACGACTTATGAGCTGGCACGAGGCATTGCCCGAGGACGAGCAGGCGCCATTCACCCTGAGCCTGCGCCCCCTGCTGAATTCCGTGTGGGAGGGCGTTCTCGGTGACTCGACGGCCTTTTCGGCGGTCAACCGTGGTGTCGCCGAGTACATGCTCAGCGAGTACTGCCACAACGATGGCCAGAACGGGCCGAATGATGCGGACGAATCCGCCGCCGCGGCGGTGTTGTATGCCGCGCATGCCCACCTGTTCGGCTGCCAGGACTTCGCCATCTGGACCAGCGCGCGGGCAGTGGAGGCCATTGACCAGCATCTTCAGTACCTGGCCGAGATGGAAGAAGTCGAACTCCCCGTCGACACGGACGAGGCACTGGCCTCCGAGCTGCAGCGTCAGCTTCGGGATCTCGATCTCATCGCGAACTTCTCGCAGCAGCTCCGCCACTCCGGCACGGGATTGCCCGTCGACACGTCGGTCCGACTCCACCTGGAGCTACGGGCTCCTCTCTCCAGCCGGAAGTGAGTGCCCGAGAAGCGCGAAGCAGGGCAGGGCGGGGCGGGGCGGGTGGGAAGCCTTCCCGCTGCGGCCGGTCACGCCGGATCCAGTCGCGGACGGTGGCGTAGTGGCCGCGGAAGCCGCGGGCAATGAACTCGCCGTGGAGACCGAGGGCGGTCATTTTTTCCGTCGGCGTCGGCCCAGCGTTGCGCCAAGGGGCCTCGAGCGGGTCGAGTTCGCTGGGAAGTTGACGCTTGCGGTCCTTGACCAAGTCCTACCAGCGGGCGGCCCGGGCGTACCGCAGCAGCGTGGTGCGGCTGCCGGCGATGCCCATGACCCCGGGCAGGACGGGCACCGGCCCGGGGCGCCAGGGCCGGCCCGATCTCAATCATCGCCCGGCGCGGCCGCTCGGCGACCCGGCCGTGACTGCGGGTCAGCCCCGACACGTGCTCCACGAACGTCCGTCTCCGCCATGCCGCAGCCGTGCAGAAGAACTGCCGGACCCGCGACACGAGTGTGCTCTCCGCCCACCAGTGGGCAGGTCTGCAGGAAAGCGCAGGTAGGAGCTGTGGACCCGTTCCGCCCACTGGGTGAAGTCGGGGCAGGAGGCGCCGGTACGCGCACCGAGCCTCGACGCGCATCACCGCGCCGTCCGTATGTACGGCTACAACCGCGACGCCGGAGACCGACGGAAACAGCGGCTCCTGGAAGCCCCTTCCTGTGGATTGGACGCGGCCCACCAGCCGGGTGTGCGCGGCCCCTACACGCCCGGCGCGGCGCCGATTCCCCGGCCGCGCAACGTCGTTGCAACGTCCGGGTTCCTAGCCTCGCGGCGAGAGCTGCCCAACGGCGGGCAGCGCTTCTCCGGGAGGCAACCAGCATGACCCGTTACGCGGCGCCCGGCAGTGAAGGCGCGATCGTCTCCTACCAGGCGCGTTACGACCACTTCATCGGTGGGGAGTACGTCGCGCCGGCTCGCGGACAGTACTTCGAGAACCCGAGCCCGTTGAACGGACAGCCGTTCACGGAGGTCGCGCGAGGTACCGCCGAGGATGTGGAACGCGCGCTGGACGCGGCACACGCGGCGGCACCCGCCTGGGGACGCACCTCGGTGGCCGTGCGCGCCGACATCCTGCTCAAGATCGCCGATCGGATGGAGGCGAACCTGGAGAAGCTGGCGGTCGCCGAGAGCTGGGAGAACGGCAAGCCGGTACGCGAGACCCTGGCGGCCGACATCCCGCTCGCGATCGACCACTTCCGCTACTTCGCGGGGGCGATCCGCGCTCAGGAGGGGTCACTCAGCGAGATCGACGACGACACCGTCGCGTACCACTTCCACGAGCCTCTCGGCGTGGTCGCGCAGATCATTCCGTGGAACTTCCCCATTCTGATGGCGGTATGGAAGCTCGCTCCGGCGCTGGCGGCGGCCAACGCGGTCGTCATCAAACCGGCCGAGCAGACACCGGCGTCCATCCACTACTGGATGAGCCTGATCTCGGATCTGATCCCGCCCGGTGTGGTGAACATCGTCAACGGCTTCGGCGTGGAGGCGGGCAAGCCCTTGGCGTCCAGCGCTCGGGTGGCGAAGGTCGCGTTCACGGGTGAGACCACGACGGGGCGGCTGATCATGCAGTACGCCTCGGAGAACATCAAGCCGGTCACACTGGAGCTGGGCGGCAAGTCCCCGAACATCTTCTTCGACGACGTGTGGGCGCAGGACGACGACTTCCGCGACAAGGCGCTCGAAGGCTTCACGATGTTCGCGCTCAACCAGGGCGAGGTGTGCACCTGCCCCTCGCGCGCCCTCGTCCAGCGCGGCCACTACCGCGAGTTCATGGAGGCGGCGGTCGCCCGCACCGAGCTCATCAAGCCCGGCCACCCGCTCGACACCGACACGATGGTCGGAGCCCAGGCGTCCAACGACCAGCTGGAGAAGATCCTCTCCTATCTGGACATCGGCCGGCAGGAGGGCGCCAAGGTGCTCACCGGCGGTGAACGCATCGAGCACGACGGGGAGCTGAAGGGCGGATACTACGTCCAGCCGACGATTTTCGAGGGCGACAACCGGATGCGGATCTTCCAGGAGGAGATCTTCGGCCCGGTCGTCTCCGTGACGTCCTTCGACGACTTCGACGACGCGATCAAGATCGCGAACGACACGCTGTACGGTCTCGGCGCCGGCGTGTGGACGCGGGACATCAACACCGCCTACCGGGCGGGCCGTTCCATCCAGGCCGGCCGGGTCTGGACGAACTGCTACCACGCGTATCCGGCACATGCCGCATTCGGCGGATACAAGCAGTCCGGCATCGGCCGCGAGAACCACAAGATGATGCTGGAGCACTACCAGCAGACGAAGAACATTCTTTGTTCTTACAGCCCTCAGAAGCTCGGCTTCTTCTAGAACCTCAAGTCGGTTGGCTGGAGGCACTGTTGCGCTCCAGCCAACCCGAGAAGCTGGTTACGCCTCACGATCAGGGCAGCACCCCTGTGCCACCCCATGCGCTGCTCGCGAGCCCGTCCCGGCCAACCGCGGGCCAAAGGCGCCTCTCTGGGAACGGAGACCGTCTGTCGAGACGGGGCAGCAGTCTCCACTGAGGTCCCCGGCCGGGCGTGTGCTGATAGGGATTCCGCTCCCTGCCCAGCAGGCGGGCCACCTGCAACTCTTCTTGGTGAACGACCATAGGGGGCCATGCACCACTGGCACAGGGGCTTCTCTCGGGTTGAACGTGCGGCGCGAGCGCCACGGAAAGAGTTTGTGCAGCTCAACGTCGGCGGAAGTCACGGTAGCGAGTGCATCGGTGGTTCCATCCGTGTTGACTACGCCGAGCACGGGCGTACCTCGCGGCCCGCGGTGCACGCGGGCCTACTCGGTGACCATCAATCGATCACTTGGGAAGGTACGCCCTCCGCATTCCACGCGACGCCCTTCCCGAAGCCGATCCACAGGTCTTGAGCATTGCTCTTGCTCAAGTTCTTCGAGGTCGAGGCGCGGTTCCCGATGTTGCCCGGGACGCTTCAGCGTCCCGGGCAACATGCTGGGCGGCCGGGCTGTCGGAAGAACCGCATGCCCCAGCCGTCGCGGTGGCAGTGACTCTTGAAACCATTCGCGGCCACATCAGACCCGTGAGCGAGGGTTCGCCGTTTGAGTCATCTGGTCGTGAACAAGGCTACTGACTGGAGAGACGGTCGATGGCGGGCATGAGACATGTGCAAGTGGGACTGTCCCATCGTGCTCCGTCAGTTCTTCGGCCTCGGTCGTGAGACACCTGGGAAGGCCGCTGAGTGGATCCGGACGCCGGCGCCATGTCGAAGTGCGGCTTCTAGCCGGTCGCGGGCCTCGGTCTGGGCAGCGATTCGTTCGTTGAGGACCGCCAGCCGTTCCAACGCTACCCGCAGGCCCTTGTCCGAGGGCGGTGCCGCGGCCACCTCGCCGTCCAGACAGGGCAGGAACACGCGCACATCGTCGAGGGTGAGTCCGGCGGCCAGCAGGCAGCGTATGTTGCGGACCCGTACCACTGCCCGTTCGTCGTAGATGCGGTAGCCGTTGGAGGCCCGCTCGGAGGAGATCAGCCCGGCCTGTTCGTAGTGCCGCAGTGCACGAGGGCTCGCCTCGGTGGCCTGAGCCAGTTCGCCGATCCTCAACCTGTTTCACCTCCCGGGCCACTCCTATCACGCCACGACCGCCCCGCCGTCAACCGGGAGCACGATCCCGGTGACGAACGATGCTGCTGGTGAGGCGAGTTGGGTGATTGCCCAGGCCACGTCCTCGGACTGTCCAATACGGCCCAGCGGAGTGTGGGCGAGCTGCCATTCGCGCACTGCGGCCATTCGCTCCGGTGTCAGGCCCTGGTGTTTGCCGATCGGGGTGTCGATCGCGCCGGGGGCGACGGCGACAACGCGGATGTTGCGGGGTGCCAGTTCGACCGCCCAACTGCGGGTCAGCAGTTCCAGTGCGGTCTTGGTCGCCGCGTAGATCGAGCTGCCGGGCCAGGCCCGCTGTCCCACCGATGTGCTGACATTGACGATCACCCCGCCGGTCACCTCCAGGAGGGGCAGCGCGGCTTGGGTCAGCAGGATGGGTGCGATCAGGTTGGTGGCGATCTGCGGCGTGATCGCCTCCGGTGTGAGGGCGCCGAGGGCACCGCTGCGCACGATGCCGGCATTGTTGACCAGCACGTCCAAGTGGCCGTGCAGCTCCCGCGCGGTGCGGATGATGCGCTCGGGCTCTCCGGCGGAGGTGATGTCCGCGGCCAGTGGGGTGATCCGCTCGTGACCGGCGGCGGTCTCGTGGAGCGGTTCGGCTCGTCGGCCGACGGCGAGCACATGGGCGCCCTCGGCAGCGAAAGCCCGGGCGGTGGCTCGACCGATCCCGGTACCGGCCCCGGTGACGGCGACGATCCTGCTGGGCTGCGGTGCGGTGCTGATGTCCATGCCGTGATCGTTCAACCCTGCCGCCAGTGGCAGGGTCAAGCGACGCGCCAGTGGGGCCCGCTGGTCCAAGGGCTCACCGGGCGAGGAGCGTGTGGACCGTTGTGTGTGGGGGCGGACTCGACTTCCTTCCGCAGGGCGACGATGAGCTCCTGCTGGGCTGCTGCGAGGCGGGACAAGGCCGTGGCCTGTAACTCCGTCAGAGCGTCTAGAGATCTTTAACGGTGCGGGTTACGGCAGTTGGACGTGACCGAGCGTTTCAGCGAGTGGGCACGTGAGTCGGCGACCGAAGCGTTCTGCCCCAACGGCGCAGGTGAGGCGGTTGGCCTTGGCGTCGAGTGACGGCCACTGAGCGTTGGTATGTCAGTGGTACCGGTTATGTTGCTGAACATGACAACTTGGATCGGCTGCGGCGTCATAGCGTGGATGGACGAGAAGCGGTACCGGGAAGACGAAACCGTCCTGGTCTACTTCAAGGGAGTCAGTCTGGCGTCCATGGCTGAAGGTCTGTCCGCGCGGAACCGGCCGCCGTTCGCTTACGGCAACGCGACGGTAGGCGACGACTGGGGCGTGATCGTGCACCATATGTTCGATCGCGACGACTACGACGAGATCGACTACCGCGAGCTGTGCCCCCAGGGCGCTGAGCTGATGGTGTTTGTTCCCAACCCGTGCGTGGCCAAGGCCCACGGGCCCGAGGCGTATCACTACCAGGATGGCCAGACATCGTCCTGCATCGACTATGAGGCTCCCGACCACGTCGGAGAATACTGGCCCAACAAGATGGCCCCCCTCATCACGGCGGCCGGACTGGACCATCAGAACGAGACCTACGAGGAGCAGCTGACCCAGCTGATCTGTGACCACCTGGGATTGCCGGCGCTGGATCGCGACACCATCACGGTGGACCGTGACCTGGTGGCCGCCTGCTACTAGTGAGCTGGTTCGGAGATGCGTGAGCAGTAGCGGCAGATCCGGTCGAGGATCTGGTCGGCGGTTTTGGTCCACTTGAACGGCCGGGCCTCGTCGTTCCAGACCTTGATCCAGTCCTCAAGTGCGGCCTTGAGGCTGTCCAGTGAGCAGAACACTCCGCGCTCCAGGCAGCGCCGCTGCAACTCGGCGAACCACCGCTCGACCTGATTGATCCACGACGAGTACGTGGGGGTGAAGTGCAGGTGGAAGCGGGGATGCGCGAGGAGCCACTTGTGCACCGCCGGTGCCTTGTGGGCGGAGAGGTTGTCGCAGATCACGTGGACCGCCAGGCCGGGCTCGGTCTGGCGGTCGATGTCGTCGAGGGGCCGCCACGTAGTCCTGGAAGGCGGGGCTTCGGGTCTGCTGATCGCACTGTCCCTCGGCGTCGGCGTCTTCGTGAGCGGCCGGTTCCGGGCGTGGGGACTACGTCGAAAGGCGGTGTCTGGCACACGGTCTTGAAAGCCGTCGTGGCGCGAGTCACCGTGGGTTCAAATCCCACACCTCGGTCGCGGCTGACTCCCGCTGGGTGCAAGCAGCCGGCGCCGTTGCGCTGTGGCATCGCTCGGCAGGGAGTCGATCAGACCTCGACCTTGACCGCCCACCTCAACCACTCTCCCCAGCTCCCATCGCCCCCGCGCACGCCCCACTCGGCCGGTACCCGCGAACGGCGCCCCCGCCATCTCGGCCCCGTGCTCAGCCGGGCTGGTGCGATACGACGAGGTGCGATATCCGAGCGTGCAGGGCGAAGGTCCGTAGGCGGCACGGCCATACGGGATCGACGCTGTACGTCGGCGTGATGCCGCCAACCGCGTCTTCGAACGGTGCTGCGCGGTGCCGACGGGGAATTCCTGGGCCACCGCATAGGGCTATCCGTGATCGATGAAGCCCTCGTCCGCGATCACGGATATCGCCGATTCGATGTTCTCGCGCGTAACACTCGGGACTACCAGCAGGCTCCCGGCCGTGAAGCGCCCGAGCCGGGCGATTTCACTGGTTACTGACTGCGCAAGTCGAACCGGGTCGTACACCTCGATGACTTGCCTGCCACCGTCCCACGCGACAGTCACATGCAGCCAGCCCTTGGCTTCCTGATTCGCCCAGTCGAACTCGTCCATGGGCACAGGCCACTCGATCCGAAAATCCATGACCGAATCCTGCCGCACTCACGCGACTGCTGCGGCACGCGAAGCACGAGACCTTACACAACGCCCTCTCAGCCCGTCGGGAAGGGGCCGGCGAGATGGTGCTGCATCGCGTAGCGGGCCGAGTCGCACATCCCCATCAAGGGTTCGTCGGCGTCCGGGGTGTCGGCGAGTTTCAGGCACAACGCCTTGCCGGGATACTGGGTTGACGCGGCGAAGGCCGTGTCCACCTTCCGTCGTGTCTCAGCCAGACACTGGTCTCAGACCCTGAGCCGTGCTCGCCGGCGTACGACGGTGTCTCGGTTGTCCAGCGCCAAAGCCTCGGCCCACAGTGCATCCCTGGGGGTGACGAGCGCAGTACATCGGTAGCCGTCTTCGCCGCGGTGCTGTTCGCGACAGTAAGGGGCCGCCAGCAAGAAATGCAATTGCTCTGCCATTTTCCAGTCGTGATCATGTGCCGCATGCGATTTTTTCCCGCTACTGCGGACTCCGCCTCCCTGGACCGTGCCGCCGCCTACCCGGCCGACGGTCCCATCACCGCCCTGACCGCTGAGAGGATCCGCGAGGAGCTCGGTGCCAACCAGTTCCGCCCGGAATGGGTCTGGCTTGCCGAGGACGAGGACGGGCACGTCCTTGCCCGTGCGCTGTGGTGGGGCCGTGCCGACAGCGAGCGCCCCATAGCGCTCGATTGCCTCCAGGTCCGCTCCACCGTTGCCGATCCGGTCGCCGTCGCCACCAGGCTCCTTGACGCCGGGCATGCCGCCTTCGGCGCCCGGCCGCTGTACAACCTCTCCCTCCCAGCGGACTGGAGCAGCCGACCGGAACTGAGCGAGGCGGTGGCCTGGCGTCGCGAGGCGGGCCTGCGTACAGGGCTGAGCCGGGAGATTCAGCGCCTGCGCTACGAGTGGACTCCGGCGGCGGGACTGCCCGAGGCCGGCGGTCGGCTGATGTTCCGCGAGGGCAGCGACGAGGAGTTCCTGGAGGCCTTCGTCCGGGTGTCGGGCGACAGCCTCGACCAGGCCACCCGTGACGAGCTGCGTACAAAGAGCGCCAGGCAACTGGCCGAAGAGGACATGAAGTTCTACCTCGGCTGCCCGGGTGAGCGCTCCTGGTGGCGGCTCGCGGAGCTGCCCGACGGCACTCTCGCCGGCCTGGCCGTCCCGTCAGCTACCCCGTACAACCGCAACGTCGGGTATCTCGGTGTCGTACCCGAGCAGCGCGGCAAGGGACTGATCGACGAGATCCTCGCCGAGATCACCCGCTTCCACGCGACCGAACGCGCCGAGCGCATCACCGCGACCACGGACACCACGAACATCCCGATGGCCACCGCCTTCGACCGCGCCGACTACGAGGTGACGGAGATCCGTATGGTTCTGGAGGCTCCGGGGGCCGCATGACGTACCGACGGGAACGGCGTTCTACCACCACGAGCCGGATAGCCCCAGGTTCGTTGGAGGGACGCGCGGGAGACGCCCGACTCGCCGGCGAGCGTCTTGACGTCGCAGACGCCGCCGGAAGGGATCTTCTCCCGATCTTCCAGCGTGGCGTCCGAGTCGTTCGGAGGACTCGATAGCGGGCGGGCGATACGGGCCGGCTTCTACCGAGCGGCGGACAAGTCACCGGGGTGGCGGCGGTGTCGAGTGGTCGTGAGTCAGGTGGCGCGGAAGGTGACACGGACGGTCAGTCCTCCGTCCTGGCCGGGGTGGGCGGTGATGTTCGCGCGGTGGGCGTCGGCGATGGATCTGGCGATGGACAGGCCCAGACCGTGACCGGTGGTGCCGATACGGTCCTGGCCGAGGCGGCGGAAGGGCTCGAAGAGGTCGGCGACCTGGTCCGGTTCGATGGTGCTGCCGGTGTTGGTGACGGTCAGGGCACGGTCGGTGAGATGGACGGTGACGCTGCCACCGGGCCGGTTGTACCGCAGCGCGTTGTCGAGCAGGTTCGTCTGCAGGTGACGCAGCAGAGTGGGATCGCCCTCGACCCGGAGCGGCTGGTCCGCCGTCAGGGTGAGCGAGAGGTCCTTCGCCCGGGCGGCGGGCTGCAGCGCGCCGGTCAACTGGCGTGCCATCGCGGCGAGGTCGACCACTTCGGTCTCCTGCAGGCCGCTGTCGCTGCGGGCCAGAACGAGCAGTGAGTCGATCAGTGTCTCCGCCTCGCGGTTCACGGCCAGCAGGTCCTCCCGTACGTCCGCCAAGCCGTCGGGCAGGGGGTCGGCCAGTCCGACCTGCAGGCTTGTCCGCTGCACGGCCAGCGGGGTGCGCAGTTCGTGCGAGGCGTTGGTGACGAAGCGGCGCTGGCCGGCGAACGCCTTCTCCAGGCGTTCGAGCATGATGTCGAAGGTGTCGGCGAGTTTGTGGAGCTCGTCGTCCGGTCCGGTGAGAGCGAGACGCTCGTGCAGGTTCTCCTGACTGATCCTGCGCGCCGCGTCCGTCACCGCCGCCACCGGCCGCAGCGCACGCCCGGCGATCCACCACCCCACGACGGAAGCGAGCAGGGTGATCAGTACCAGCCCGACGCCGGACCACAGGAGCATCTGCTGCAGCGCCGCGCCCTGTACGGCGGCCACCGTCCGGTCGACCAGCTTGAGGGCGATGCCATCGGTGTCGGTGCCGTGCGGGAGGGGGAGGCTCGTCCGACCCGGGGTCGGCGGGCTCACCGGTGTGGTCGTGCCCGTCGGACCCGCCACGCTGAACGGCCCCACCGGGCCGGCGCCGGAGACCACATCGATGTCCCGCACCTGCTGGGTGGTTCCGTAGCGAGCCAGCACCACCACGAAGGCCAACAGCACGGCCCCCGACAGTACGAACAAGACGGCGAAGGCGGCGGCGATCCTGCCCCGGAAGGGCATCTTGCGCAGGGGGCGGCGGATAAGGGCCGACCAGGTCAACGGCACAGCCGATACCCCTCACCGGCGTCCGCCACGATCGCGTCCGGCAGGCCGAGTTTGCCCCGCAAGCGGCTGACGGTGGCGCGGACCGCGCTCGTGCGCGGGTCCAGGTGCTCGTCCCAGACGGAACGCACCAGCTCCCGGTGTGTGACGGCCGCACCGCGCGCCTCGATCAGCATCAGGAGCACGGCGAACTCCTTGGGCGTGAGATCGACCGCCCGGCCGTCCACGCGCACTTCGTGCCGGGACAGGTCCAGAGAGATCCCCTGGTAGTGGTGGACGACCGGCGACGCCGTGGGCGTACGCCGGCTCAGTGCCCGCACCCGGGCGACCAGTTCGGTGAAGTCGAAGGGCTTGGTGAGGTAGTCGTCGGCTCCCAGGCGCTCCAGGCCGTAGACCCGGTCCTCGAGGGTGCCGGCCGCGGTCAGCATCAGGATCATCGGCGGATCCGCCCGTCCGCGGAGCCGGAGACAGACCGCGTCGCCCGTCATCACCGGCAGATCGCGGTCGAGGACCAGCACGTCGTAGTCGGCAAGCAGGCACATCCGTTCGGCCTCGTCGCCCGATGCGGCGATGTCGACCGCCATGGACTGCCTGCGCAGGCCGGTGGCGATGGTCCGCGCCAGGATCGCGTGATCCTCGGCTACCAGAACTCTCATGAGATCAGAAGACCACGCCCACGTTTACAGCGAGATAAACGCCGTCCGGTGCGTTCGGCCCGCGAACCGTCCGGACCCGGCGCACGATCAGCCCATCCCGGTGAGCGGACCCGGGAGCTGCGACTTTATGCGGCCGTAACAGCCTTTATGTCGCTGTGCGGGTCCGGCTGTTGTCCTGCGTCCATGAACTTCGTCAAGCGGGCTGCCTTCAGCCTGGGGGCCAGAAGAGGAAAGACCAGCCTTCTGCTCGGCATTTTCCTGGTGATCTGCACACTGCTGCTGGGCGGCTTCCTGCTCAGGGACGCGACCACCCGCCAGGAGGCCGAGGCCCAGCGGCGTATCGGCGTGGACGTCACTGTGCGCGGCGCCAACCTGACCTCACACGCGGTCGACACGCTCGGTTCCTCCCCGGTGGTTCAGCGGTACAACCCGGTGCTGCGCGGAGTGAGCAAGCCTCCGGGGCTGCCTCTCGTGACCTCGAACCTGCCGAAACCCGGCCGGCCGGAAGGAGGCGGCGACCGGGGCCAGGACGGACTGGCGGTGAACGGCATCCGTGACTCGGGGATGCTCCTCGACTTCTCCACCGGCCGTTCCACGATCGTCGCCGGTCGCGGGCTCACCTCGCAGGACAACGCCCGCAAGGTCGTTCTGGTCAGCCGGCGCCTGGCCGCGAAGAATCATCTGAAGGTCGGCGACACCATCCCCCTGGCCTCCCCCGACGGCAAGCACACGGACTCCTTCACCCTCGTCGGCGTGTACGAGGACTCCCGCCAGGACCCGCCCCGGTGGGTGGCGCCCAGCGAGCTGTCCGCGAACCAGGTGTACGCCCCGGCCGCCGCCCTGTCCGCGCTCGGCTTCGGAACCAAGCCGGACGAAGCCGTCTTCAAGATCCGCTCTCCTGAGCAGGCCCGGCAACTGCACACGGAAGCCGCCCGGTTGCTCGGCACCGACGGCTTCCGCTTCGACATCAACGACAAGGCGTACCGCGACCAGGTCCTGCCACTGCAGCGGGTCGGGACGTTCACCACCGCCCTGGTCTGGCTGATCACCCTGTCCGGAGCCGTGATCCTCACCCTGATCGTGACCATGACGATCAGGGACCGCCGCGACGAACTGGGCATGCTGCTCGCCCTGGGCGAGAAGAAGTGGAAACTCATAGGCCAGCACACCGTGGAGGTCGCGGCCGTCCTGCTGCCCGCCCTCGCTCTGGCAGCCCTGGCCGGCCGGTCCCTGGCCCACCACGCGGGCACCATGCTGCTGGTTCGCGAGCAGCACGGCGTCACCGCCGGCCAGAACCCCGCCGGCCAGAACCCCACGGTGTCGGACATCCGCATGGACATCGGCGACCTCGGCAAGGTCGCCGCCATCGGCCTGGGCATCGCCCTGGTCGCCACCGCCGTCCCCGGCATCGGGATTCTCCGACTGCACCCGCGCTCCATCCTCACCGACACCGAATAGGCCCACCCCTCATGAACTTCATCAAACGCGCCGGCCTGAGCCTGTGGTCACGCAAAGCCAGAACCCTGATCACCCTGGGCACCTTTCTGGTCATCTGCACCATGGTGCTCGCCGGGTTCCTCATCGGAACCGCCACCGGACGCGCCGCCGACAGCGCCGAACGCCGCCTCGGCGCCGCCGTCACCCTTGGAATGGATCTCACCGGCGCGGGGGGCGGCATGCCGGGCCAGGCCCCGCAGATCGGCTCGGACGTCGTCGACAGGATCGGCGGATCCCCGCTGGTGGCCAAGTACAACTACACGTACAACGACGGAACCACGCTGCTCGGCGGCCTCGAACTCACCAGCAGCAGACGTTTCGCGTCCGATGCGCCCGCCACCTACACCCTGGCCGCCGGCGTCCGGGACTCCTCCCTGCTCCCCGACTTCGCCAGCGGCAACTGGAAGCTGCTGTCCGGCGGGCAGGTCACCGCCGCCGATCAGGACCGCGACGAGGTCCTGATCGAGGAACGGCTGGCGAGCAAGAACCACCTCAAGGTCGGCGACAAGATGACGCTGTCCGAGAACGACCCCACCGGCAAGGGCAAGGCCGTCTTCACCGTCAAGGGCATCTACCGCAACCCCTCCGACCAGCCCGACCCCGACTACCAGCAGGCCCCGGGCGACAAGCTGATCGTCCCGGCCGGCGCGCTGGGCAGGCTCAACTCCGGCGGCAAACAGGGCCCGGCCCCCCTGCAGGGCGCGACCTTCCAGCTGAAGGACGCCGCCGCGTTCGACGCCTTCCACGCACAGGCCGACCGTACGGCCGGGAACGCGTTGAAGGGATTCAAGCTCAGCATCAACGACAAGGCCCTGAAGCAGATGACCGGTCCCCTGGACAGTGTCACCACCTCCGCGACCGCGGCCATGTGGCTGATCGGCATCGCCGGGGGCCTCGTCCTGGGTCTGCTTGCCACTCTCGCGGTCAAGCAGCGCCGCACGGAGTTCGGCATCCTGCTGTCCTTGGGCGAGACGAAGTGGAAGCTGGTCGCCCAGCAGTGCGTCGAGATCGTGGTCGTCGTGGTCCTCGCCATCGGTCTGAGCTCGGTGTTCGCCCAGAACTTGACTCAGAAGGCAGGCGACACGTTGCTGCACGACCAAGCCGCCTCGGCCCAGCGGAAGATCAACGCCTGGCAGCCGCCGCCCCCCGGCTCCACGGGACTGGAACAGGGCATCGACCCGAACTCCGCGCCGGTCAAGGGCGCCGACCCCATAGACAAGATCACTGTCCGGCTGCAGCAGTCGGACGTCGCCACCGTCGCCGGTATCAGTCTGGGCATCGGTCTGCTGGCCACCGCGATTCCCGCCGCCTCCGCGCTGCGCCTCAACCCCCGTCGCATCCTCACCAAGGGCAAGTGACCGCCATGAACCAGACCGCACCCGCCATCACGCCGCCCGCCCTGCAGTTCGCGGATGTCAGCCACGTCTACCAGAACCAGCGACGGCGGACCACCGTGCTCAAGCAGATCGACCTGGCTTTCGAACGCGGCACCTTCTACACCGTCCTCGGCCCCTCGGGCAGTGGCAAGACCACGCTCCTCAGCCTGGCCAGCGGGCTGGACAGCCCCACCAAGGGAGTCATCCGTTTCGACGGACAGGACCTGGCCGAACTCGGCCTGGGCCGCTACCGCAACAAGCACGCAGCCACCGTCTTCCAGCAGTACAACCTGCTCACCTATATGACGGCGCTGCAGAACGTCATCACCGCCATGGAGATCACCGGCGCCAAGCCGCCCACGGGACGGCGCAAAGCTCATGCGCTGGAACTGCTCGCCAAAGTCGGCCTCGACCCCGACATGGCCGACCGCAACGTCCTCAAACTCTCCGGCGGGCAGCAACAACGCGTCGCCATCGCCCGGGCCCTCGCCTGCGACGTGGACATCCTCTTCGCCGACGAACCGACCGGAAACCTCGACGAGGACACCGCCGACGGCGTCATCGGCATCTTCCAGGAGCTGGCGCACACGCAGAACAAGTGCGTCATCGTGGTCACCCACAGCCAGACCCTCGCCGCCCGGTCCGACCGGACGCTGACCCTGCGCAAGGGCAAGGTCGCCGTGGGAGCCGCGTGAGCTTCGGCTCCTCCCCACCCCGGCCACGTCGCGCCCCGCCCGCAGGGGCGGGGCGCCGACCGGCGCTCACAAGACGTACCCCAAGGCCCGTCCCGTTCGCGCAGGCCGGGGCCGTATCAGCTCCGGCCGACGCGGAAGTCATGGCTCGGTGCACCGGTCCCCACCGGTCTCCGGCCTGTCCTCGCCCGGCAGGTGCACGTGACGCCGCGCCCCGCGCTCGCCTGCCCGCCCGGTTCCCGGTCCCACAGGCGGCCCGGTGCGAGTGAATCCGCCGACCGGTGCGTCGACTCCGGGGACGTACCGTGCGGCAGTCCCGGCGATCTTCTCAACCACTCCGTCCGCGATGGTTGTCCATCCGCGGTCGTCGACAGTTCCCGCCCGGGTACGAGGAACGGACGGCTGCCGACCGTCCGCCGGACCGGGTCGAGGACTATGCTGCTGTACGGGCGTCCCAGACCCTGGCGGCTTGTCGTTGCTCGACACAGATGGCTGCTGGGAGCGGACTCTTCGTCTGTGACCCGGCGCATCCCTGGAGGGAACTGGGCGGGTCCGGTGTGCTGTCGGACCGCCGTGCTCCGCCTCCGCCGAACGTACGCCCTGTCGGCAGCGTGCCAGGGGGCCGGGATCCCCGGCGTCACCGCGTCCGCCGGCGGACGGTCCACTGATCCGAGGCATCATGCCGCTCCCGCAGCTCGTCGTCCACCGCCATGACCGAGATGAACGCGTGCTGATCACCCTGGCCGGTGAGATCGATCTGGAATCGGCCCCGCTGATACGCAGGGCACTGGCGGGATGTCTGAGCGACGGCATCCGCACCATCGACATCGACCTCACTCCTGTCACCTTCTGCGACTGCACGGGCCTCAACGTCTTCCTCCACGCCGCGCAGCAGACCACCGAGGCCGGCGGGACCCTGCGACTGCACCACCCGCCACCGACACTGGGCCTGATCCTCGACCTCACCGGCTCCGGGTTCCTGCTCCTCGACGTTCCGCTCGGGCATTCGTCACCCCCGCTCGGGGATGTCCCGGCCCCGACCGCCCAGCCCCCGCGGCACCGGAACGTTCCGCTTGACTCCGTGCTCTCGGGTGATGCGCGGTGACGGCCTGGGCCGGGCGGGGACAGCCACGAAAGCCCCATGGCAGCGAACCGTCCACCATGGAAGCGGTCCGGTTACGCCGGGTGAACCGCGGGCTGGCACAGGATCTGAGCGGGAAGCTGACGGATCTGTATGTGGACTGCCACGAGACATCATCGCGTCCTGATGCGTACTGCCGTCCCAGCCGGCGGCACTTTCTCAACCGTCTCACCGCCGACATCCGGCGGCCGGGCTTCGCCATGGTGATCGCGGAGACGGACTGCCTGGCAGGATGTGCTTTCGGATTCCCGGTGCGCAGCGACGGCTTCTGGTCGACCGGGCTCGACGGAGCCCTCCCGCGCGGCGTCGAGCGGCTCGCAGCGGCCGGCGGTGTCTTCGCGATCACCGACATCCTGGTCCCCCCGCACCCGCAGGACGCGCACGTGGCCCGCCGGTTGCAGGAGCGGCTGCTGGCCGACCACCGGGCGTCACTCGGCGCCACCCTGGTGGACCGGTCCGATCATCCCACCCTCACCACGCTCCGTTCCTGGGGATGGCTGGACGTGGGAGCGTTCTGCAGGCCGACCAGCGCCACGCTGCTCCGGGTGCTGGTCCTTCCCGTCGGGGAACCAACCGCCCTGCGGCCGGAGGGACTCGCGCACGATGCCTGGACGCGGCGGCCTGGGTGAGGCCCTGCAGCCGGTCGGCGCAGAGCCGTGCGCCGGGTGACCAAGGACCATGCCCGCTTCCCCTTGATCGCGGGCCCTTCCGCGCCGCCGGTGGTGCCTGCGCCAGATCCAGGGCTCGGCGGACATCGAGGGCGGCTTCCTCCTCCACCTGCGCACCGGCAGTCCGGGCCGGCAGATGAGACATCTTCCCGGCCTTCCCCGGCAATCCGTTACGCCGAACTCGCGCCACGGGTACGCGAGATCCGCGCCCGGCACGAGATCACGTACGTGAGCGGGCCGCTGTGACGCCGGTACGCGTCCGTGTCGGCCGCGTCCTGGGTCAGTCGGTGCCGGATGGACCACGTAAGCCGTAGGAGAGCGTGGTTGATGCGACGCTCGGGAGAAGCGCGAGTCGCGCCACCCGCAGTACGATTGGTCGTGGGTTGGCTCACTCTCACGTGCAGCCGCCCGGAAGGGCGACTCCGGCGTGTTTGCGCCGGAGTCGTTGACACAGGCCCACTGGCGGTTCCGGCCAGGGCGTGGCCCTCCAAGAGGCGCGGCCCGCATCGACGGGTGGCCCGCTCAGGTGCGACGCACGGCATCCGTCTCTCCACGGTCCTCGCACGCCCGGTGCAGCCGAAAGCCACCCGGAAACCTCATCGATGCCAGGCCGGTTCACCGGTCACCCGCGGCGTTCGTGGTCCCGACGGTCCTCGCGCCTCCAGCGCGACCGGTTCTGACGGCTGTAGCGGCGGTCCCAGCGGTCCTGACGGTTCCGGCGCTGCTCGTAGTCCCGGTAGTCCTTGAGATCGGAACCATCGCCACGGATCCAGCCTCCCCCGCGATCGCGGCCGTAGCGGTTGGCGCCGAAGAGCAACGCGGCCGCGGCCACCCACCAGAGGGGATGGAGAAATCCGAGGCCGAACAGGACGACGATCGGCACGAGAAGCAGAACGAACACGGCGGGCCTCCCCGGAGCGGAACAAACCATCACTGCCGGGGGCCAGGGCCTGTTCGCACAGCGTAGCCCTTACAAGAGGTCGCGGATAGCGCACCGTGTCCGCGGCGTCCGACGGAAGTGGTCCGAAGCGGATGGCCACTTGACGTCTGTCCGGGGAGTACGGCGAGGGCTAACGTGCGTGGTACGGCCCGAGCCCCCGGCAGCGTCGATCACCTCTCGCGCTCCTTCGGGGGCGCACCTCACGCATCGGTGCCGGACTCCGTCCCGTCGCGAACGGGCCGCTCCCGCACCCGCCGTCGCCACCGGACCCTGGCGCGGCATCGATGCGCCCCGGACGGGCGCCCTCGGGTTGTCCGCCGCGTCGCACGCACACCACCGCAGGCGGTAGACATGTACGCGCTGATCGTTCCCGCTTCGACCCCCTTCGTCCTGCTCGCCGCCGTGATGGGCCTGTCCTGGTGGGAGGACCGCATCCTGCCGACGCGACCGGCCGAGCCGGTGAACGCTCCCGCCGCGGCTCCGTTCGCCCCGGCGGACCCTGCCCAACTCGCGGAACTCCCGCTTTTCGAGACTGCGTTGACAAGGGAGGCAGCCGGGCGCTGACCGACCGCACGGCGTAGGCCATGCCGCTCCGGATCGCCCTGGCGGCGTATTCCGTCTTCCGCTTCGCCCGAACCCCGCGGAAGTCAGGGTTCTCCCCGTCCGATCGCCGCCGTGAAACATCGTGGTGCCCCTCTCCGGACCAACCACGAGACCGGCCTCGGGACTATGCTGCGTACGGACGTCCCAGACCCTGGCGGGCCACCACTGCTTGGCCCACATGCCTGCGGGCGGGCGGACCATCCGTCCGCCCGCCCCGCACATCCCGAGGTAACCGGCTGGGTCCTACGCTCCGGAACATCGGCTGCTGGATCGGTCATTCACCTGCCTGCACGACCGAACGACCGTACCGCGTACCCGGTGCGGTCTCGTGAACCGAGGCACCCTGCCCATGGGCATCCCACCGATCCTGAACGTCTGCCGGCACGACACGGACAACCGGCCGCTGGTCACCCCGACCGGCGAGATCGACCTGAGATCGGTGCCCTTGATACACACGCCGCCGGAGCGGTACCCGCACGACGGCACCCGCACCATCGATCTCTTGGCGGACCGGCCCGGCCAGCCGGTCCTGGCCGCTCTCCGCTGCTGGGATCGGACGGACGCCGGAGGCGGCCGCAGGGCGGCCGACAGCGCCGTGCTCCTGACGCCGGTTCTCCCCTTGAGGGTGCGAACGGCGGTGAGTCCGGAAGGACTTGATCACCGCGCCTGGACCCGGTGGTCGCCATGATCCCCGGCAGTCGGCCGGCGCGGATCCAGGCTCTCGTGGCCGAGCAGGCGGCCCTGCGCGGCGCCCGGGTCGGCGTCCTCGACGTGTGCACGGCGGCAGTGGCGGCACTGCCGGTCGGCGGGGCCGGCATGTCCGCGATGTCTCGCGACCGGGCGAGTCATCCGCTGTGCAGCACCGACTCCGTCAGTCAACATCTGGAAGAACTCCAGCTCACCCTGGGCGAGGGGCCGTGCGTGGACGCCTACGTCCTCGGCTCGACGGTCCTCTGCCCCGACCTGTTGGCCGGTGAACTCCAGCGACATTGGACGGTGTTCGCCGACGCGGCCCTGGAAGCCGGTGCCAGAGCGGTCTTCGCTTTCCCCCTGCAGATCGGGGCCGTCAGCCCTGGTGTACTCGACCTGTACTCCAGCAGTTCGGTCGAGCTGGACGCGGAGGAGGTGGCCGATGCGATGGCCTTCGCCGACGCGGCCACGCTGATTCTGCTCGATGCGCGGATCAGTGAGACGGGTGTCCCGTTCGACACCCACCCGCCCGGCACCGGCGAGGCCGGCACCGACCGGCCGGACGCCGCCCTCTTCGACGACCTGGGCGGATACCGCGCCGAGATCGACCAGGCCACCGGCATCCTCATGGTCCAGCTCGACGTCGGCTTCGAGGAAGCCTTCATCCGGCTGCGCGCCCACGCGTACGCCCGGGGTACACGGATCTCGGTGGTCGCCGCCGACGTGGTCGCCCACCGGCTCCGTCTCCCCCCTGACACGGCTCCGTCCGGCATCCGACCGCCGGATGCGCGACTCCCCGACGAGGAGTCTTGATGCTCACGCCCCAGACACAGAGGTGGGCACGATGAAGGAACAGTTGATGGCCCGGACGTTCGTCGAGCTCGCCGACAGTCTTGTCGCCGACTTCGACCTCATTGACTTCCTGCGCCTGCTCACCGACCGCTGCGTCGACCTGCTCGACGCGAGCGCGGCGGGCGTCCTGCTCGCCGACCGTGACGGCGTACTGCGCGTCATGGCCGCCTCCGACGAACGGGTGCGCCTCCTGGAACTCTTCCAGCTCCAGAACCACGAAGGCCCCTGCCTCGACTGCTTCCACACCGGAAACGCGGTCACCGTCCACGACCTGCGCAACGAGGCAGCCCGCTGGCCCCTGTTCGCCGCCCAGGCTCAGCGCAGCGGTTTCAACGCCGTCCAGGCGCTGCCCATGCGTCTGCGCGACGAGGTCGTCGGCGCCCTCAACCTCTTCCACGCCACCCCGGCGCCCCTCAGCCCCGCCGCCGCCCCCTTCGCCCAGGCCCTCGCCGACGTCGCCACCATCAGCGTGCTGCAACAACGCACCACCGAACGCAACACGCTCCTCAACGAGCAGTTGCAGACAGCCCTCAGCAGCCGCGTCCTGATCGAACAGGCCAAGGGAAAACTCGCCGAACGCCGCCACACCGACATGGAGCAAGCCTTCACCACCCTGAGGGCCTACGCCCGCTCCCACAACCGCCGCCTCTCGGACGTCGCCCGCGCCTTCATCGACGAAACCGAATTCCTCCCAGGCCTCAGTCCCCGAAGTCCCTGAGCAACCCTCTTCAAGAAGGGTTCGTCATGCCAATCGGCCCCCCTCGTGAGACCTCGCTCGATGCTCCTGTACGCATCGACAACCTCGACGAGGAGGAACTGAGCGCGCTGGACGCCCACTGGCGGGCGGCCAACTACCTGGCCGTCGGGCACAGATCTACCTCCTGTCCAACCCGCTGCTGACCGAGCCCCTGGCACCCGAGCACGTCAAACCGCGACTGCTGGGGCACTGGGGCACCTCACCGGGACTGAACCTGGTCCACACCCACCTCAACAGGGTCGTGAGGGCCAGGGACTTGGACGCGACCTGTGTCTGGGGGCCGGGTCACGGCGGACCGTGCTCTACCTGGTGCTGATCGAGGGCGCCAAGCACGTCTTCTACGCCCGTGCCGACGCGCGACCGGCACAACCACCGGTACGCCACCGCGTGCGTCGGCACCGCATCCAGCGCCGGGCCGGCCGCTTCAGCCACCCTGGACCGCTGTGACCCCGGTGGCGTCTGCCACGGGGTCATCAGAGGCACCGCTCGGCACCAGCGGCCGATCCACGTCACCGGCGGCGGAACGGTCAGCCGTTCAGTGACTCCTCGGCGTCCTTCCGTGTCGGCCAGTTCTCTCGTCGCTCCCGGGCCACTTCCGCACGGCTGCCGATCCGCTTGCCGCCGGAGCCGACCCGTTCTCCGCTCAGCGAGAGGGCGGGAGCGATGGCAGGTGACGGAAAGGCGGGTGCCGGGAAGGCCGGTGACGGGAAGGCGGGTTCGGGGATCACGACGCCCTCGGGCGCCTCGGGCGCCGCGGAGCTCTGGCTGCTCCGGCTGCTCCGGTGCGTGACCCGTCCGTCGGACGCGCCGTCGGTTTCCCTGCTCTGGTGCTCGAAGAAGCGGAGCATCTCCACGGGGAACGGCATCACGAGGGTGCTGTTCTTCTCGGCGGAGACGTCCACCACGGTCTGCAGCAGGCGCAGTTGGAGTGCTCCGGGAGTGTCGGCCATGGTCGCGGCGGCGTCGGTCAGCCGCTGGGACGCCTGGAACTCCCCGTCGGCGGCGATGACCCGGGCACGGCGTTCCCGCTCGGCCTCGGCCTGCTTGGACATGGAGCGCATCATCGATTCCGGAAGGGCGATGTCCTTGATCTCCACGCGTTCGATGCGCAGCCCCCAGGGCTCCTCGGTGGGGGCGTCCATCACCTTCTTGAGTTCCGCGTTGATGTGGTCGCGGTCGGAGAGCAGTGTGTCCAGGTCGGCCCTGCCGATGACCGAGCGGAGCGATGTCTGGGCGATCTGGGAGACGGCGGCGGGGTAGTTACGCACGTTCACCAGGGCCTTGACGGGGTCGATGACCTTGAAGTAGACGACCGCGTCCACGGTGAGCGTCACGTTGTCCGCGGTGATGGACCCTTGTGGCGGGATACCGAGGACCTCGGTCTGTACGGACACCTTCCGCATCCGGTCACCGATCGGCCGGATGATCCGCAGGCCCGGCCCGCGGATGTCCGGCAGCAGCCGCCCGAAGCGGAACACCACACCCTTCTCGTACTGCTGGACGTTGCGCACGCTGAGGGCGAGCAGGACGAGCCCGGCCACGGCGAACACCGCCAGCACGGTGATCAGAACACCCATGGTTCCCACATTCCTTACGTCGATGACGGTCCCGGACCCGAACGGTCGGGGAAGTACACGGCACGGGAGGATCCCGGCCCGTCGTCTGTGATGCGGCCCGGGTCTCGGGCCGCTGTCGAGGCGCCGCCGGTTCCTGGGGCCGTGTGTCCGCGGCCACCACCGACTCTTGAGGTCGCGTGTCGGCTGGAGGTCGTATGTCGGCCGACTCTTGAGGTCGAGTGCCGGCTGGAGGTCATATGTCGGCCGACTCTTGAGGTCGAGTGCCGACGGTCACCGCGCGCGGTCGAAGGTCCCGTGCGCTCGGCCGTCGTCTGCATCCGAAGGACCACGGTGCCGGGAAGGACCGGCTCCCCGCCGCCGTCCGCCAGGAGCCCGACGGCACTCACGGCGGCTCTCTTCCCTCGCCTCCGGGTGCGCCCGCCCGGCCCAGTCCCGGCTGCGGCCGTGATGGGCACAGAGCCCGCGCGGCCCTCATCTCGCCGTCGGCGGAGCGGAAACGACCGGGATCTACGGGCGTGCGGCCGGCTCGCGGACCGCGTCGTCCCCTTCGGAGTCCCAGGCCGCCTGAACGGCCCGGTCGGTCTCCGAGACCATGCGCAGGCTCGCCGCCTCCACCATGAGCCGGCCCGCGTGCGAGGTGCGCAGGCAGTCTCTCCCGGCGGCCATCAGCCAAAGAGCCGAGACGGGAGTCGGCTGCGCCTGCCCGCTTACGGGCACCGCGCCCGGGACGGCCGGCCGGTACGGGCGGGTCGCCAAGTCGCTGGTGACCCGGCCCCACAGCGGATCGAGCACGGCCGTCGGCGAGGAATCGACGGAAGCGAAAGGCCTCCGGCACGGAGAGGAGGGAGTGCTTTCGGGGATCGGCGTGGGGGCAGCGGTCGCATTCATGACACGAACCCGGCTCCGGACCGACCGAAACCGGCCCGAGATGATCAAATCGCCGAAAGCGACACGGACATGGGAGCCGGTGCGCGAAATACCCTCGGTAGCACCGAGCGTACTCCACCGAGGGTCCGCACGGACTCCGCGTCCGGACAACACGGCTGCCGCGGGACGGGGAACGAGAACCCCGCCCCGCCCCGCCCGGCCGTGGTCATCGCAGCACCACCGGCCTCCACCGCTCCGGGCCGCCCCGCCCGATGCCGGACCGAAGGCGCTGACGGCTCTCGACCGGTGCGGTGGCAACATCCCCGGGCCTGCGGCACCCCTGGGTGCCGCAGGCCCACAACTGATCCGACAGGCACCGTCAACGGACAGCGGTTCGCCACCCCACGCTGTCCTTCACGCCGGTGTCCATGCTGTCCATGAGCCACCCGGCCTCCGCCTCCGTGGCCGAGGACGGTACGACCAGCAGGTCCCATCGGCCGCGGCCGGGCGCCAGCAGGCAGACGGTGGACGGGGTGTGCCGGCTGGTCGTCCGGCGCAGGCGTACCACCTGGTCGGCGACGAACAGCCGACCCGGGAACGAGGCCCACACGGCCTCGTCCACAAGGACGCTGCTGACGTGCCCCCAGGCGGGCGGCAGTCCGCCCAGCAGCTGGGGCAGTTCGGACGTCAGATCGTTCGAGCGGGGCCACCAGGCGCCGTCGATGTGCCGGGGCATGTGGCCCTGTGCCGGTTGGGCCGGCAGACGCAGGCGGACGGCGGGCGACGAGAGCGGGGGCCGGGGCGGGGGAACGAGTGTCATGAGAACTCCTGAAGGAGACATGGTCGATCGGGTTCACACGCGGCGGGCGGCGATACGGTCCGGGGTGGGCCAGCGCACGTCCTTGACCCAGCCGAGGCGTTCGAAAAGACGGATGACGGTGGCGGAGGGGTCGAGCTGGCCGCGGTCGACGCCGTGCCGCGCGCTGGTGGGGTCGGCGTGGTGGAGGTTGTGCCAACTCTCGCCGAAAGAGAGCAGGGCCAGAGGCCACAAGTTGGTGGCGCGGTCATGGACGCGAGTGCGGAACGGACGCTCGCCGATCACATGGCAGAGGGAGTTCACGCTCCAGGTGACGTGGTGGAGCAGGGCGATGCGGACAAGTCCCGCCCACAGCAGGGCGGTCAGAGCGGACGTCCAGGTGCCACCGATCAGCCCACCCGCGACGAGGGGGAGGGCGAGGGTGAGCACACACAGGGCCGGGAAAGCCCGGGACACGGCCCGGATGTCGCGGTCGGCGACGAGGTCGGGAGCGTAACGCGCGGCGGACGTGGGGTCGTTGCGGAACAGCCAGCCGACATGGGCGTCCACCAGACCCCGCAACTGGCCGCGCACAGACGTGCCGTAGCGGTACGGAGAGTGCGGATCGCCCGGCCGGTCGGTGAAGGCGTGGTGGCGGCGGTGGATGGCGACCCAGCCGATCACGTCACCCTGGAAGCTCATCGACCCGGCCGTCGCGAGCGCGATGCGCAGTGGCCGTACGGCCCGGTAGCCGCCGTGGGTGAGGCCCCGGTGGAAGCCGACGGTGACGCCGAGGCCCGTCACCGTGTAGAGCACCGCGGCGAGCAGGACATCGACAGGATGGATCAGGCGCCCCCACAGCAACCAGCCGGCCAGGCCGAGTGCCAGGAACGGCAGGAAGACGATCAACGCCGTGACCGTCAGAGACAGCCGCTCGCCGCCGGTGCGCCCGCGAGTCGTTCCGCCGCGCGGGAAAGGTGCCCTCCCGTCGTACTCCAGGAGCGGCACGGCACGCTGCGGCTGAGCGGTGGGCGTTGGACGCGGAGACTGAAGAGCCATGGGCGGTCCTTGACCTCGGCGACGACAGTGCGGCCGGGGTCTTGGGCTGCGCCTCTTCGACGGTGGGTGGGTGGCATCTCGGGTGGTCTGCTGAAGTCGGGCCAGGAGCGGAGTGGACCCGCGGCGTGCGGGGCGTCCGCTTTGAGGTGCGGTGGCGTTCCGTTCCCGGGGCCGGCGACGCTGCTCGTCACCGGCGGAAGGCGCGTCCGCGACGCGCCGAACCGCTTCACAGTCCGCGGGACCATACGGGCTTCCACCCAACGCGGCGACCATACGGGCTTCCACCCGGCCCTGCTCGTGCGTGACCTCGGAACGGGGTGGGCAGTGCCCAGCTTCGGATGTGACGGGGCGGAACCTGCCCGGACCTGAGCGGCCCGTATCTCTGTCGCTACGAGGGCGAGGCCTGTGCGATCACCGGCGTACGAGGTGCCCCCGACGTTGTCACCCTACTCCTGCCGGTACGACAGCCGCGGCAAACCAGGAGAAGGAGTACGGTGAAGACACCGAGGGCATTTCGCACACCGGCTTCCACGCCGGGTCGTTCCCGGCGAAAGGCGAAACCCGGGCCGCAACTTCACGGGCGGCCCGGAGACGGGTCCTCATCATGACCGCGACCTTCGAAGCAACCCTGCCGCGGCTCGCACCCGTCGCAGCGCCTCCCGCCCGTCTCGTACTGAAGGCCGACGCCCGATCCCGCGGGCTCCTGGACGGCGCCTGGTGGCCTCGCTCCCGCGACCTGTTGCGCGAACTGCCCGCGCTGACCGAGGTCTTGGACCCCCTGTGGGGTCGCATCACCCATATCGCCGTCAACCCCGAGCACTGGCCGGTCATCCCGCACAAGGTGCCCGTCGACGGCCATGTCGTGCAGGTCGGCTGGTTCACTCCCGAGATCGACCCGCACAAGCTTCTTCTCCTGTCCTACGGCACCGGCCGCTGGGACCTGCTGGTGATCCCGCCCGAGACCGACCCGGAAGCAGCCGCACGTCTGATGGCGGCGGCATCCGAATACGGCGGCCCGCCGCTGACCGCGAGCGCGCTCATATCCGCCGACCGGGCCCTGCACGACGGCTCCGTGCCCGACCAGGCGCAGTTTGCGGAGACGGCGTGGGAGTCCGAGGGCGGCGCCTCGCAGTTCACCGCGACTGTCCCGAAGCAGGCCAGCCGACTGATCATCGGTATGTGAGGCGCGCGGCGGCAAAGACAGCTGCCCCGGCCCCTGCTCCAGGCCACTGCCGTCACCGACCGCCGGGGCACCACTCACCACGGCCACCCGTCCGGACTCCTCACGGCCCCCGGCAACCGGAGATGCGCCCGGACAAGCCAGCCGTACGCGTGTGGTCCTGGGGGGTCCGTCGACCTCAACCGGATCACCACCGTCCGGCTGCTGACGACCTTCTCGTACGCCAGCGTGTACCAAACCCTGTTGGTGCGCGACGCCCACGGTGTACGCCTGGGTATCACGACCGAGAGAAGCCGCAGGAAACTGCGCCGAGCGATCGAGAAGGCAGACGCGAACGCCGCGCAAGGTGCCCCCAAGCCCCGCGTGAGCCGTGCGGCCCGGGCACATATGGGCCTTGCCTCGGGGCGAGGGCTCGTCGGCCACACGATTCTCGCCTTTCTGCTTCTGACGGTGTCCGAGAGCCTGTACGTCGTCGCCGTACTCCGACTCAGCGGGCAGTAAGTCTTTCCCCGTAATGACTGATGATCCCCCGCAGCCCTTAGTACACCGCGTAAGCGTCGCGCCCGAATTTACTGATCACCGGAGGATCCCCAAGGATCATCCTCTACATTTTCATCGGAGATTTCAAAGGGTTTCCATTCGATGCAATTCGGAACCCTCCCTCCGGAGTGCAGAAACTCCTTCACCGCTTCCCTGACGAGAGAGATTGGAATTTCCGAATCATCTGGAAACTCGGTCCAATGCCCGGCGGCATGATAAGCGACGCCACTACGGGCTTCGGAGACACCAACGGAAGCAACGTGTCCGACCTCAGGCGCCGTAAGAGCCAAAGCCCCCACCTGGAGTTCCCTGCTGACTCCGGCATACATCTCGTGCTCCGGGAATCCTGCCGGTGTTCGAGGTCGAGCCCTCGACAGGATATGCACCGCATCATGGAGCGCCGGGCCGGTCAACAGGGCATCGATGACGCTGTCCACGTCATCCGACGTAGAGAGCAGAACGGGGTTCCGCATGTCGGCAGGCCGGTAACGCGCCTCCAGTCGATTGTCAGCTGTCATTGCCGGCGCTCCTCTCAACCGAAGTCGGCCAGGGCCCGGCACCAGCGCCGTCCGTTAACGGGCTTGCCTCGATTTAAATCTTTTTCTGATGAATCCGGAATCCTGCCGGCGGGTCAGCTATTCAAAGCCGTCGATCATAACGGACCACATCGAGGAAGGATTGTCTACCATCAGCCGTTCCTTGCCGCAGAAGTTGGCACGGACCTTGGCGCACAGCTCCCGGTAGGGCACGTGAAAGTCGACCTCCGAACCCTTGTTTCCCGACTTTCTCGCCGCTTCCCACGCATCCATTTCCGCCCGGTCGGCCCGATCTCGTTGATCGAGCAAAACGGGAGAGAGCCAATACCAACGCCAGCAGAAGTCGACGAAGGCGATGACTTTAGAATTGATCAGCTCATCCTGGATGCCATCGGGATGCAAAGGAGCCAGCACCGGGGGGATATCGGATACTTCCGGCACAGCAAGTACGGAACCGGATCTATCATTCACGACGATTTTCACCTCGCCGCATCGACCTATAACATAGCCCCGCCAATCGACACTCGAAAACTCTGGCTCACCGGAAGACTGGAAATGCGCACCGACTCGCATAAGCATGTCGACCGAAGGAACCGATGGCAGCCCATGGTCAGACAACGCTTCCCTGTCGCGCACTGAGATCTTCCACGACCGCAAAGCCGCTGGTGGCCGCACTGACGCACCTTCCCCATGGGACAGGGCTCCAAGGTCAGCCCTCAAGATGCGCTCCACCTCGGAGCTTGCCTCTTGATACTCCATGACACCCCCAGGGCCCAACAAGGACGGAACCAGTCCAGCACAGGGACAGCAACGATCGCGGCGCCATCCCCGCCGGGAACTCTACCTTGCAATCCATTCACAGTCCGGCAAGCATGAGTTCGGCGAATAACCGTCCATCGCCTCTCGGATGAACCCCTCTCCGAATGCACATTCCCCTGATATTCGGCCGCAATATAGCGCGCATAATCCTGGACGGCACGCTGCTGCCGATCGACCGGATCGCCGCCGACACCCCGTACTCTCCGGGAAACACAAACGCGAACTCCACAACGGAGACGCCCTCGACACAGCCGACACCGGCCACGCCTACGTCGTAACGACTCGCGGTGTCACCGCACCGCAGGTGGGCCAGGGCGAGCAGGGCTTGACGCCCGGCCGCCGGCCGCCGCCACCGGGTACCGATCTCCCTGCGGCGGCCAGCGAGCTGCCCGGTCAGGTACCGCAGAGTGCGACTGGACAGGTCGATTTGTCACAGACGCTCGGTGCCTTTCGATCCCTCAACTCGTGGCCCGCCGGCGGCTCGGGCTCGACGGCCGTACGGACATGGCGTGACGGCGCCGGTCACGAGGACGCGCATGCGCCATCTCCCCGGGGTGGCGCGAACCGGAAGCGCGTCACCAGGGCACCTCTCCCTCGTCGTCGAAGAAGCGGCCCGTCGGCCCGTCGGCCGATACGGTGGCCAGCCGGATCGCGGCGGCTGCGCCCTGCTGGGGGGTGCGCACTCCCCGGAAGCCGTTGAGGTCGGTCGCCGTGAAGCCGGGGCAGACGGCGTTGATCAGGATGTGGGTGTCGGCCAGTTCCTTGGCGTACTGCACGGTGACGGCGTTGAGGAACGTCTTCGACGGAGCGTAGGCGATGGAGATGGGGCCCGTCTCGGCGCCAGGCGTGGTCTGGAGTGTGAGGGAGCCGACGCTGCTGGAGACGTTCACGATCCGCGGCGACGGCGAGCGGCGCAGCAGAGGGAGCAGGGCGTTGGTGACGCGGATGACGCCGATCACGTTGGTCTCCACGGCCGCCCGTACCCGGTCCACGTCGACCGTGGTGGGCTCCTGCGGTCCGCCGCCGGTGATCCCCGCATTGTTGACGAGCGCGTCGAGCCGCCCGGACCGCTCCTTCATCAGCCGAGCCGCCGCTGTCACGCTGGCGTCGTCGGTCACATCCAGCGGCACGCCGAACGCGTCGGCTCCGGCCGCGCGCAGCTTGTCCACAGCGGTCTCGCGCCGCTCCTCGTTCCGCGCGCCGATTCCGACGGACCAGCCGAGGGCGCCGAGCCCGGCGGCGATCTCGTACCCGATGCCCTTGTTGGCCCCGGTCACCAGCGCGACCTTGTGGTGGTTCACGGTGTTCGTCTCACTCATGACATCGATACTTCTCCCCCGCCTGGCAGGGCGTCCAAGACCGACTGGGTGGACGGCGATACCGCCCGGGTATCGCTCCTGGCCGTCCCGGTTAGTCTGGCGGGGTGGAGACACGTGAGCTGCGGTACTTCGTCGCGGTCGCCGAAGAGCTGCACTTCGGCCGGGCCGCGCAGCGGCTCGGGATCGCCCAACCCCCGCTGTCGCGGGCGATCGGCGGGCTCGAACGGCGCCTGGGCGCCCTCCTGCTGGAGCGCGGCAGCCGGGGTGTCGCCCTGACCGGGGCAGGGGCGGTGCTGCTGCGGGAGGCGCGGGCGGCGCTGGACGCCGTCGAGGCCGCCGAACGGCGCACCCGCCGGGCCGCCCTCGCGGCGACCGGCCGCCCCGCCGTGGTCCTGGCCGCGAAGGCGGGCGCGTCCGGTGAACTGCTGGCGAAACTCCTCGACGCCTACGCCGCCGAGCCCGGCGCCGTCGCCGTGGACGTCGTGCTGTGCGGGCCGGGCGAACAGGCACGGTTGCTGCACGACGGCCGGGCCGACGTAGCCCTGCTGCATCGGCCTTTCGACGACACGGCCGGCTTCGACACCGAGGACCTGCACTGCGAGGGGCAGGTCGCGATCCTCCCGGCGGGCCACCCTCTCGGCGCCCGCCCCCACGTGCGGCTCGCCGAGGTCACCGGCCTTCCCGACCTGCCCCTGCCCCGCTGGCCTCGCCCTGACGGCACCTTCCCGGACGGCCCCGGACCGCAGGTGCGCGACCACACGCAACTCACCCAGCTCATAGCCCTCGGCCGCGCCTGCGCCGTCGTGCCGGAGTCGGGCCGCACCGGCCTGCGCGAGGACCTCACCGCCGTACCGGTCCCCGACGCCCCCCACGTCACCACGGTCATCGCCTGGCCCCCACACAGCCGCTCAACGGCGGTCGCGGGGCTGGTCCGCGCCGCCACTGCCCTGTGACCGACGGCGGTGAACGCCGGGACACCGTGCTGGATTTCGGGGACAGCGTCCGGTCTGCCATCAGCTCCCGACACATCGTGCGGTACGAGGTGACCGGCCCGCACCGGCGTTGCCGGAACCGCGCCCCTGGCACAGCCAGGCTCCGACGCGAAGTGACAACAAGCCTGCTTTGCTGACATCTAGCGCGCCTCGGCCCACCAACACGCGGGCACCATCGGCAGGTTGGAAAGGCTCAGTGCCTCTACGGCCGCGCGGGGCGACGGCGACCTGCCGCCCGGATACCTCCTCCCACGACTTCTGACTGCTCCCCTGTCCCTGCGGCTCGCCGACGGCCGCGCGCCCTCCGCGCGGTCAGCCGTCGCATGCTCAGCTCGCCATGGTCCTTCAGCCGGCGCGAGTACTCCGCCAACTGCCCTGCGTGCGGCTTCGGTTCGGCGGCCGGTGCTGTGCGGCGCGGCGCGTTCCCCCAGATGCGGTCATGACCATGATCAACTGCCCCTCGGAGCGTCGCACCCCGCATGGGTGGTACGACATCTGCCGCAGCCGTCCCGCCGAAGCGTCCCCGTGGACGGTGTTCGTGCAGGTCAGCGCGAGTTGTGTCCCAGGTGGCCGTCACTTGGGCGGAGTCGGTGGCGGCTGCCGCCGACCGCCCCGCACTCTCGAGTCGTCACCTGTTCGTCCGACGGGCCAGGTGTTCACTCACGATTCGAAAGAGGACCCCATGCGATCGCACGTCCTGGGCAGGACCATCGTCAGCCTCACCGCCATCGCCGGCATCGCAGCCGGGACCTTGGCGGCCGCCGGCACCGGTTACGCGGCGCCCGCGCCGACCGCCCAGCCGGTGGTGGGTGCCCCCGCCGCCGCACTCGCGACGGAGAACTTCGGCCTGACCACGGCCGGGGCCATGAACGTCCAGAGGTTCCTGGCGAGCGACTGGGGCTACACCGGCAAGATCGACGGGCTGCTGGGCACCGAAAGCTGGGAGGCGTTCCAGCGCTACCTCAAGAAGTACTACGGCTACACCGGCAACATCGACGGTGACCCCGGCACCAACACGATCATGGCACTCCAGCGGCTCCTCAAGGAGTACTACGGCTACACCGGCAAGATCGACGGCGTTGCCGGGACCGAGACCCGCGCGGCCTTCAAGCGGTTCGCCGGCGGCTGATCCACCACCCCCATGACCGCGGCCCGCCCTCCCCGGAAACCTGAAACCGGAAGGAGGGCGGGCCGCGGTACGTCGATCGTCCCTGGGTGCCGTTGGGTCGGGCAGAGCTTGTCCGGCGTCCTGGTGCCCAGCAGGGTCCCACCAGAGGTGCCGGACGCGGGCACCGACCAGTTTCTCGGGCGGGCGACTGCCGGGTACGTGGTGCCCCGTCAGTCATCGGGGCGGTTGGTTCGCCGGAGCCGGGCGCATGGCGTCGTCCCTCAACGACCGCGGGCCCGGGACCTTCCGTCCGATCTTGCGCGGCTTGGGCGACGCGTCGAATGGTCTGCTCGTCCAGAGCGGCGGAGATGTCCTCGACCAGTCGCTCGGCCACCCTCGGGGCCTTCGGCCGTAACAGCGACCAGGCGGCGTCGGCCGGTCTTGCGTATCCGGGCCGGGGAGCCGAACCGCTCCAGCAGGGTCAGGACGGCCGGGTGCTGCAACCGGGGCCCCAGCACCCGCTCCAGCGACGGATGGATCTGTCAGCAGGCCATGCAGCGCGTTCGCGACCCGGGTGGCCTCACCGGCCAGGTTTTCGTCGAACCCGACGATCATCTCCAGCTCGGCGATCGTCTCGTCCTCGCCGTCGATCGCCCGCAGCGTGTAGGGCATCGCGCGGGCCGCGTCCGCGATGATGAACGTGTGCTTCGCGTCCGTCTTGGCCTCGCCCGGGTAGAGGCCGGCCGGTGTGACTGCGGTGGCGTGGTGTTCGTCCTTGCCGACGCCCAGGCCGAGGACCACATCAGCGGTCCGTCGATGCCTCCGGACCCCGGTGACACCACCCCCGGAAGGTCGTGTCTGGCGTCGGGTCTTCGTCGGGGCGGGTGGTGGGCGCGTGCGGCTCCCCGGTTCTGGGACGGGGAGCCGCACGTCACGCGGATCAGCAGTAGAGGCGGCGCAGGTGGGGCCAGCTCTCCTTGCCGATCTTTCCGTCGACGTCCAGGTCGGTCTTACAGGCGCCGTTGACAGTGCTCTGGAAGAGCCTTGCCGCCGACTGGGACTTGGAGCCGAAGATGCCGTCGACGGTCCCGGGGTTGTAGCCCTGGTACTGGAGGAGGCACTGGGCCTCCTTACCCGCCGCGGTCACCTGCGAGGTGGAGGGGGTGACCGTGTTGCCGCTGTAGTAGCCGGCGGTAAGAATGCCGCTCGAGCTCATGGTGACGTCGCACGAGTAGGCGGTGAGCGCCTGGGCGCCCGTACCGGCGGCGACCGCGCCGGTCGCCGTGCCACCTACGAGTGCGGCGGACGCGAGCAGGAGTGCAGCATGCCTGCGAGTTACGGAGAGAGACATCGATTCCCTTGCGTGAGAACGGAGTTGTCGCGAAACCGACCAGTGGTCGGTGTTCGACTCGGACACGGGCGGACCGTGCCACCAGTTCGAACGACGGCCATGCTGCTCTGCCCTCCGCCGTGGGGCCAGTCCCGTCGGCAGGTTGGGACATCCCGGGACGCACACCTCACTGAGCTGCGACGATGCCACACCGGGAAAGGCGGTGGCGGGACTTCGGACGGACCCGCGGACAGCGGTCACGGGCCCCGAGATGGAGAACACGTGAACGAGCAGCGGGATTTCCGTACGCTTACCCCGCTCGAACCGCACGGTGCGGTGCGCGCGAAAGGGATGGGGCATGCCGCGTTGGAGGCCGTTGCCTGAGTCGCTGGCTCTACCGGTCAGACGGCTTGTGGTGCAGATGCGGCAGTCGAAGGATCACAGTGGGTTGAGCCTGAGCGCCTTGGCGAACAGGACTGGATACAGCCGGTCTTCCTGGGAGCGCTGTCTCAACGGCCGTGCGCTGCCGCCGCTGTGGGCGCTGGAAGCCCTGGCGGAGGTCTGTGGGGGCGACCGGGCGAAGCTGACCGCGCTGTGGGAGGTGGCCACATCCACGGAGACGCCGGAAGCACCGGAAGCACCGGAAGCACCGGAAGCGGAACGTTCGCGCGGGCTGACGGAAGGGCGTGCGGCCCCCGCTCAACCGGGCTCAGTTGTGGACGAGTTCGGGTGGGGGCCGGCCGAGAGACCTCTCCTCTCGCACGGATCGTCCGAGGCGCCCGCGTCGGCGGACGTGAACGGCGGGCAATCGGATGCCACGCCTGAATGGGTGGGGCCGGACGCCTCCGGCCGGGCGGACCGGCGTGGTGTGGTGGCCGCGGTGACGGCGGCGGCGACTCTCGCCCTGCTGGTCACAACGGGGGTGCTGGCAGCGGCCCAATGGCGGAAGCCGTCCGCGCAGCCGCATGGGACGGCGGAAGAGTCGGCCGTGCCCGTCTCGACGTACTCCGCGCGGACCTTCCCCTGCTACTTCACCAAGCACGACGGCCTGATGTACGCCGGTCACAGCACAACCCTGACCGAAACGTACAACGTCGGGATCACGGTCGAGGCGGTCGCCGAAGTGCAGTGCCTGATCGAACGGCACGGTTTCGACCCCCAGGGCATCGACGGGTCCTTCGGGCCCAACACCAAGAGCGCCGTCCAGCGTTTCCAGCGCTCGCGCGGCCTCGATGACGACGGCATCGTCGGCCCCGCGACCTGGCGGGCGCTCAGGGAGCCACGTGGCTGAGCTCAGACGTCCACGCCCGGGTGGCGCGGCCCCCCTGCCCTCCCCGGAGGTCCGCCGGCTTGTGGAACGGTTGAAGGAGGCCAAGGAGGCCACCGGGCTGAGTTTCGCCGCGCTGGCCGCCGCGACCGCGTACAGCAAGTCGTCCTGGGAGCGCTACCTCAACGGCAAGGCGTGCCCGCCCCGAGACGCCGTGGAGGCCCTCGCGCGACTGAGCGGCGCCGACCCCGCCCGACTGCTGGCGCTGTGGCAACTCGCCGAAAGCGCGTGGAGCGGACGCGACGCGCGGCGCCCCGCGGCGGGGCCGGACACGGGGGCGGACGCTACGTCGGGCTCCGAGCCACGCCGCGGGTCGGACCCGACGGCAGGCATCGGGACGAAGGCCCGTGCCGGGACCGGACACGCCAACACCGAGCACGCCGGCACCGGACACAGAAGCGTCGGATACGAAGACGCCGGACACGAGGGCGCTGGAGCGGTCAGCGGCGCGGCGCCCTCGGGCGTGGCACGTAAGCCGGAGCGCCACGCCCTGGTCGTCGCCGTCGTGGCGACCGCCACGGTGACGGCCGCCGTGTTCGGCGTGGCGACATGGATGTGGGTGCCCACCGCCGACAGCCCTGAGCAGGCCACGGCGCGCACCGCGACGCCGTGCCGGGGGGAGACCTGCACGGACCACGACTCCGAGCAGGGCAGCACAGCCTGCTGGACGGATGCGACCACGCACGCGGTGCGTACGGTGCGGGGCCGGACCGTGGAGCTTCGCCACAGCCCGATGTGCGACGCGGTCTGGGGGCGCATTCGCAACCCGCGTTCGACGGACCGCGTATGGGTCGAGACCTCCGACGGCCGCCGTCAGACCCGGCAGGTGTCCGTCCCCGGTCGCGCGCTCTACACCCTCATGGTCGGCGTCGAGCGGCCCGCCGACGCGCGCACCTGCTTCGACCTGGGCGACGGTGTCTCCGGCTGCACACAGCAGGAGTGGTAGCGGGACGGGCCACTGCGGGCGGAGACGGGGGTATCCCGCGGTTTCGGCCGCGCGGCGACCTGCCGAGGGGCGACTCGGCGAGGGAGGACGCCGTGAAGGGCGGCCCGACGAGGGAACCGTACTCTCCGGAGGTACTCGGGAGGATTCCCTACCGACCCCCTGCAACTCCTGGTCTCGGTGTCTCGTCTCACGGGGCAGATCAAAGCGCGAACCATCACCGTCAAGGGGAGATCCGTGGCCGTCGTCGTCCTGTCCGGGGTTCTGCTGCTCGTCGTCCTGGGATGCGTCTGCGTGTTCCGGGATGCCAGGGGCGATGGCCCCCGATGGGTCCACGTCGTGGCGGTCGTGACGCTCGTGGCCGGCGAGGTGGTGAGCCGCTCCGGCAAACGCGGTCGCCGTGGCGGCGGTGGCAGCGGTGGCGGTGGTGACGACGACTGAGTAGCCCCGTATCCCATACCGTCGAGGGCTTCTGAAACCCCCGGCCCTCGGGCGGTGGTGTCTCGGGCGGCGGTCCACCGGCCGGTCTCACCCCACGAACCGGCCTCCCCGACGACAAGCCTCGCCGCACGAACCGGCCTCCCCGACGACAAGCCTCGCCGCACGAACCGGCCTCCCCGACGACCGGCGATTGCGTGACCTGTGCGTGCCGGTCGCGTTCGTCGGCTGCGCGAAAGATCATCACGTGTGGTCGCTGGATCTGGTGTGCTCCAGGAGCCGGCATTGTCGGTAGCGTGACCATCTGCTGCATGGAGTGTCTGTCCATGTGTCCGGCTGGTCCGTGCGGCGGCTCCCGACGGAACGTGATGAGGCTGCCATGAGTGAACTGACGAAGCCCGAGGTCGACGTTCCGGAGGGTGACGCTCCTACCGAGCTGACCATCCGGGACCTGGTCGTCGGGGACGGGGCCGAGGTGAAGCCGGGCATGGTGGTCAGGGTCCACTATGTCGGGGTGACCTTCGAGTCCGGGAAGGAGTTCGATGCCTCCTGGGACCGGGGCCGGCCGTTCAAGTTCGCCCTGGGCGGCGGCAAGGTCATCAAGGGCTGGGACCGGGGGGTGAGGGGGATGAAGGTCGGCGGCCGGCGCGAGATCATCGTTCCCCCGCGTCTCGGCTACGGCAACCAGTCGCCCTCGCCGTTGATCCCGGCGGGCTCGACCCTGGTCTTCGTGGTGGACCTGCTGGACTCGTATTCCAGCACGACCGGGTGGAGCAAGGCCTGGTGACCCTGACCGCTCCTCCCCTACGACGTGCTGCGTCGTCCCCCCGGGTTGGCGCCGCCGTGCTCCTCGCTGCTGCTCCTGCTCGCGCCTCCGCAGCGTCCGAACGGTCCGCTGCGACTCAGTGACCGCAGAAGGCCACAAGGCGGCCGACTGCCTCAGCGACCTGCCCAGTTCCGCAGGTCAGAGCAGGCGCGTCGCGCGTACCACCATGTGACGAGGAACATCCTCTGTTCTTGCAGCACCCAGGGGCTTGGCTGGAACATCCTCTGTTCTTGCAGCCCTCAGGGGCTTGGCTTCTTCGAGCCTCGGTCCTTCGTGACGGTCCACCGGTTTCTCCGGCGGGCCGTTTCGGTTGTCCGGGCCGTCGGCGGCCAGGCTGACGTCCATGGGGCCGGCGGCCCCACTCCCCGCGAGACAAACGGAGTGAGGAGTGACGACCGAAGACAGAACTCCCGATCGCCCTGCCCAAGGTCATCCCGGCTGCCGCCGCCAATCACGAATACGGCACCGCATTCCACCAACTGCGGGCGAAAGATACCGCTTTGGTGAAATGATTCGTAGCACCGAGTCGAGCCGACCCGGCGAACGGAGGCACGTGTGGAGTGGACCCCTGCGACTCTCTACCGACGGACCGGAGACAGGTTTCAGTGTGACGTGTGCCCGTTCCGGTGCACCGTGGCGGAGGGACAGACGGGCGCCTGCCGCGTCCGGCGCGGCGGTCCACACGGCATGGAGACCGCGACGTTCGCCACCTCGGTCCAGCATGTCGACGCCATCGAGCGCAAGCCGCTGTACCACTACCGCCCGGACAGCCGGGCGGTGACGCTGGCCGCGCCCGGCTGCTCCTTCCGCTGCGACTACTGCGTCAACCACGAGTTGTCGCAGTTCGGCCGCCGGACGGAGGTGCCCTGGACGGGCCGGGCCGTGTCCCCGCAGGCGGTCGTACTCCAGGCACAGCGCCTGGGGGCGTGCGTGGCCCTGTCCTACTCGGAACCGTCGCTGGCGATCGAACTGACCCTGGCACTGGCCGAGGCCGGCGCCCCGGTGGGCGTGGACGTGGTGTGGAAGTCCAACGGGTTCCTCACCACGGACGCGGTACGCCGGGTGGCACCGGTCCTGGCCGCGGTCAACATCGACATCAAGAGCGTCGACGACGTCCGTCACCGGGCGCTGACCGGTGCGCCGGCGGGACCGGTACTGGACACGCTGGAGGCCCTGCGCTCGGCCGGGGTCTGGGTCGAGGCGAGCACCCCGCTGGTGCCCGGTGTCGCCGACTCGCCGGAGGACCTCTCGGCGATCGCGCTGCGGCTGGCCCGAATCGATCCGGGCATCCCCTGGCACCTGGCCCGGTTCAGCCCTGCCTTCCGGCGTTCCGGGGACGTGCCCACGCTGCCTTCGGCCCTGGCCGAAGGTGTGGCCGCCGGACGCGGGGCGGGCCTGCGGCACATCTACGTCGAACGCGCGCTGGGAGCCGCAGGCCGAGCGACCTCCTGCCCGAAGTGCGACGGCCTGGTCGTCGAGCGCGACCTGTGGAAACTGACCGCGAACAGGCTCCGTGACGGCGCCTGCCCCGACTGCGGTACACGAGTGGAGGGCCGATGGTGAGGACGGACGACGACCGGCACATGGAAGGGACTCCCGCAACGGGGGCCGACCGGCGCTTCGTCGAACACCTCGACGATCTCATCCAGCCGGAGGAGTACCCGGACCACCCCCGAGGACGGCTGGTGCGCGTGCGCATCACCGTGACGGCGGACGGGCTGCGCGTCGACGGCGACGCCTTCCGGCCCGAGGTCCTGGAGCGGCTGCTCAAGGCCCTCGGACCCGAGACGGTGGAGCAGATGCTCTGCGGCTGACCCTGTGGGCCCGCACCCGCTCAACGGGCGCGGGCGCCGCGGTGTTCGGCAAGCAGACCCGAGACCACCGTGCGAAGCGACTCCGCCGTGGGCGGGGTCTCCAGGACGAAGTCGGCCGGCAGGTGCCGGCCCCGCCCGCCCGGGTAGCGGACCCGCACCGTACGCAGCCCGCCACGCCCGGGAACGGCCCGGAAGGGGTGGGTCAGCACCACGGTCTGGACGGCGGCGTCCTCCATCGACCCCATCGTCCGTGCCGTGGTCGTGGCGAGCTGCAGAGCGGCGTCGGTCCGTCCCGGGCCGACGGAGACCTCCGTCCACACATGGACCAGGTCGCCGCGGCGGGACAGCGGCCGCACGGTGGGAACCTCTCCGAGCGTCACGAACGCGCAGGGCAGGCCGCCGTCGGTGAGGGCGCTCGCCAGGAGGTGAGCCACCAGACGCAGCGTCACCCCGACCGCGCCGTACACGGCCGGTCCGGTGTCGAGGACGATCACGGTGGCGGTCGGCGACGGCGGCAGGGCGCCTTGCCTGGCCCGGAACAGGGCCCCGCTGTGCGCGAGCCGGAACGCCAGCAGATCCGGGGGCAGGGCGAGTTGGGTCGCCGGCAGCTGCGTCAGCCGGCCGTGCCGGGTGAAACCGGCGAGCGTGGTGCTCGGCGCGCTGCCCTGCGCCTGCCCGTCGGGCCACAGGGGGATGCGCACCCCGAGCAGTCTGCGCTGGCGCGGCGGCAGGGGGACCAGGCCGTGCCGGACGCCGCGCAGCCGGACGGGAAGGGTCGGGTCCAGGGCGACCGCGTCGGGGCCGAGCACGGCGAGAAGGGTGAGCAAGGCGTCGTCCACCGTGCCGAACACCGATCGCAACCGGCCGATCGGCACCGTGGGCGCGTTCGCCTCGGCGGGCGCCCCGGCCAGGGCCGCGCGCAGTGCGGCCGTGTATTCCTCGGCCGCGGCGTTCTCGACCGGCGCGTACCTGTCGTCCGGGGGGAGTTCGGCGGCCAGCGACACCGCGATACCCGTGCAGGCCGCACGGCTCCAGTGCAGCGCGCGCAGAGCGGCCAGGCCACCCTGACCGTCCAGCGCCCTGGCTCGTTCCTGGCCTGCCCTGTCGCGCGGGGCACGGTCCGCGATCAGGGAGTGCAGGGTATGCAGGGTCGACAAGGGCACCGAGAGGCCTGCGGCGCCACCGGCCGCGCCCAGCGCCAGCAGTGTCTCCGCCTGTTCGGGCGGCCCGTGCAGAACGGGGCCGGCCGTGGTTCCCCGGGCGGGCGCGTGGGCTCCGGGGAGGCTCCAGCGGATGACGGGACCGTCCACGTGTCCGACCGTGACGGCAGCGCCCTCCGGCGCCCACCGTACCGACCACACTCCTCCGGCCGGACGGCCGGACGGACGCAGGTCACGCAGTTCCAGGCCACTGGTGACGTCCCACAGCCGGACGACGCCCGGCTCTCCGTGGAGCGGGTACGCCAGCAGGCGCCCGTCCGGTGACCAGGCGAGTCCGGGCCCCCAGCGATAGCCGCCGTACGGTCCGAGCGTGCGGCGAGCGGTCCAGGTTCGCGTGTCGTAGATCGTGACCGGTTCGCCGTCCTTCGACGGAACGACCGCCAGGTGGCGGCCCTCGGGATCCGGCGACCAGGCGAGGAGCTTGGCGAAAAGACCGCGGTCGCCGGTCCCCGGTCCGGGCGCGCGCTGCCATGTGGCGGTCTCCCAGAAGACGATCCGCCCTTCGGTCGGCGCGGCGAGCCAGGAGCCGTCGGGCGACCAGACCGGGCGTCCGACGCCTTCCTCGACGGACAGCACCCGGAGAGGGTCCTGGGGCCCGCCCCGAGCGTCGCGCCGCGGGTCGCGCAGGACGAGGAGGCGCCGAGGTCGCGGTCCGGTCTCCGGGAACACCAGGGTCGGTGGTGCGGTGGGCGACCAGGCCAGGCCCTGACCGCCCTGGTACTCCGCGAGCAGGGCGCCGTCCGCGTCGGCGTGCAGCCGGACCACGCCCGTCTTCTGATGGGTCGCGGCGGCGAGCAGTCCGCTGCCGGCCGGCCCGGCCTCCAGGTCGTACAGTCCGCCCCGGACGGCGACGGGCGTGGACCACACCGTCCGTCCGCCGACGGCGTCGACGCGGGTGAGTCCCCGGGTGTCCTGAACGAAATAGGAGCCGCCCCCCGGCTGCCAGGCGAGCACGGCGGTCCTGCGTCCCTCCGCCGTGTCGGAGAGCAGTTGGGTCCCCACCTCGGGCACCGCGGCCGGGGATACGGGCACACGGCCCACGGTGTGTGCCATCCGTACCGCCCACCCCTGAACCGCTTGGCGGCCGCTCATGTCGTCGTCGGGCGGGGCCTCCGCGGTGTCGGGCAGGCGCCACTGGACGATCTCGCCGGCACGGTCGCACGTTGCCAAGGTGCCGTCGGCCGAGACGGCGAGGGAGGTGAAAAGGGTGCCCGGCCCGTCCGTACCGAGCGCGGCGATCCGCTGGAGGTACCGGTCGTACACCACGACGGCGCCGTCCTCGGTCCCGACCAGCAGCGTCGAGCCGTTGCGGCCGAACGCGGTGCGGATCGGCCGGTCGCGCACCGGCAGCCGGACCCGCTGCCGGTGGTCGGCCATGTCGATCAGGGTCACCTCGGCCGGGCCCGCGACCGCCAGCAGGGCGCCCTCGGCGGACCAGGCCACTCCCAGCGGTACGGCGGTGTCCGACCTGACCAGTGCCGACAGGCCGACGTCCCAGAACTGCAGGCCCTGGGAGCGGGCCACGCACAGTTCTTCGGTACCCGGCCGCCATGCGAGGGCCGTGACGGACCGGCCGACGCCTTCCAGCTGCCGGGACCCGCCGACGTCCGGGTGGAACAGCCACACTCCCAGGGCGTCGTCGCCCACTGCGAGGGTCCGGCCGTCGCCCGACAGGGCCATCGCGGTGACACGGACGGCGCGCCGCAGGTCGGGCGGCAGCGGCCGCTCGGCGCCGGTGTGCGCGTCCCGGGCCAGCGCGCGTCCCCCGGCCAGGACGTACACGGTCTCGCCGTCGGGTGCCCAGATCGCGTCGACGGTGCCGGACGCCCCGCCGGGGGACGGTTGTTCCCAGAGCACGCTCGACAACGGGTCGTGCACGGCCACCGTGTTGCCGGTGACGACGGCCACGGCACGCCCGCCGGGCGCGGGCACCGCGTGCAGGCAGCCGGGGACCTGAGCCCGCCGGTTGACGACGGCCTGCCAGCCGGTCACGGCCCACCCCCTTCGTCGGCCCGGGGCCCGGCCGCCGCCTCCCGGGCCGCCAGTTCGTACATTCGGGCGGCCCGCTGGAAGTGCCCCGCGTTCTCCAGGTTGCGGGCGGCCCTGTCGATCCGGCCGCTCTCCTGGTCGAGCAGCGCCTCCGCCAGCTGTTCCGCGTGGCCCCCCGGCGCTTCGTACTCGCTCAGCGGCGCGTCCGGCGCGGGAGCGTCTCCCGGAAGCCGGTCGAGGGCGTCGAGCAGGCGGCGGCCGGTCGTGGAGAGACCCGATTCGACGCGGGGGCCCGCACCGAGCCACAGCAGCCAGACCGGCCGGGTGTGCTGAAGCGCGAAGCGCAGGGAGCGATGGGCGCACACCGCGACGACCGACGCGTCGTCGATCCCGAAGAGCCGGCTCCGCGCTGCCGGTGCCAGGGCGGGCGCCAGCCGGTGGCCCGTCTGGAGGTAGAGACCGCCGGGGCCGATCCGGTGCAACGCGATGCCGAAGGGCAGGGTGCGGGTCAGACCGCCGGGCTCGGTGAGCAGGTGCAGGCCGTCTCCGGGCACCAGGTGCAGCGCGTCGTCCGCGGGCTGGGCACCCAGGTAGGCGCGGATCGCGGGCAGGTCCGCGTCGGACACCAGTACGGCGTCGGCGCTGCGTCCGTCGGATGCAGCGGCAACGACCCGGACGGTCGTGGCCAGGTGCGAGTCCCACCCTTCGCGGGTTCGCGAGGGGATGCGGGGCGGGGCCTCGGCCAGCCTCGGCAGCGCGGCGAACTCGTGTACGCCCGTGCTCTCGTGGACCTCCCACACCCCGGCGTTGTCCGCGGCCACCAGCCAGTGGCGGCCGGCCGGAACCCGTGCGGCCAGGACCTGGTCGGGGATGGGGTAGTCCGCCAGGCACGGCATGAGGAGCCGCTCCTCGCGGCGGCACACCTCGATGTCGGGCAGGGCGAGCAGCGCGTCGAGCAGCCGGACCGGGAGCGCTTTCCCCGCGGCCCGTATCCGCAGTCGCATGACCCGGCGCTCGTCGGCGGCGCGAGCGTGCGAGATCCCGGCCACCGGCGCGAGGGTCACCGGTGTGGCGAACACCTCGGCGGCGCACTCCCCCGAGCGCTGGGTGATCCACCGGGCCCGGCCGCCACCCGCGAAGACGGTGATCTCGGCCGGCCTGCCGTCGCGGCGGGCGCCTGCCAGCCGGGCCACGAGGTCGATCCAGGAGACCTCCGGCCAGCCGTACAGCGCGTCCGGCACCTGCGCCGCCGCTCCCCGCGCGAAGGCGGGCGAGGTCCGCGTGGCCCTGCCGCCGCGGGACAGGTAGGCGATGCCCCCGGTGAGTTCGGCCACGGCGGCCTCGGCCGGGCCGCCGTCCGGGAGGGTGATCCACCACGAACCGTCCTGAGGCGAGTTCCGGCAGGCAGGGGCGGCCCGGCCGGTGTGCTCGGTCAGGGCGCCGAGGAAGGTGACGGCCGCGGTGACCGCGGTGAACCGGCAGACCAGGGTGTCACCGGCTGCGGGCCGCGCGCCGCGGGTGCCCTCGTCGAGCGCCGGATCCATGGCCGGACCGTGAGGTCGGTCGTGTGTGCGCGGATTGGGCGCGGGGGTGACCACGAACGGAAGTTCGGAGGACGCCGATCCGCCGGGCGTCCCGGACCTGCCGGGCGTCCCGGACCTGCCGGGCGTCCCGGACCCGCCGACCGGCGCGGCTCGATCGGCCGCACCGGCTCTGCCGGAGTTTCTGCCACGTCGACGCCAGATCGTCATTCCCGATCCCTCCCCCCGTGGGCGGCCCCGCCGGCGCCGGGCAGCCATGTCGTTCCGCCCAGCGCGGGCCCCGCCCAGCGGTGCCAGCGGCCGAGCGCGCCGGGCACCCCGTCGCGGAAGGCCCGGGCGTGGGCCGTCGCCGCCAGATCGGCGCGGCCCGCGGCGTCCGCGCAGCCGACCACCCATCGCACGAGCCGCTCGCGCTCCCCCGCCCCGACCTCGGACAGCTGTCCGACGGCCGCGTCGGCGGCGGTCGCCAGGGCCGTGCTGTCGCCGGACTCCAAGGCCACGCACAGTCCTGCGCACACCTCCAGCCGCAGCCGCTGGTCCAGGGTGAGGGGCCGGACCGACGCGAGGGACCATCGCGCCCGCTGCGGGCGGCGCCCCACGCAAGCCAGCAGCCAGGCGGCGGTGAGGGGGTCCCCCGCGGCCTCCACACAGTCCGCGGCCGACTCCACCTGGCCGAGCAGGAGATGGCACCGGGCGGCCTCCTCCGGAAGTCGGGCCGTGCGGTAACAGCGGGCGGCGTCCGCCGTCATTCCAGCCTTCTCGTAGAGGCGGGCGGCCGCCGTGAGCGCACCGGTGCGCTCACGCACGCGGGCCGCTTCGGCCGGCTCGCCGGCCTGCTCGTAGCATCTCGCCGCGCTCTCCAGCAGAGCCAGTTCGTTGGTCATCCGAGCTAGACCTCGGTCTCAGGGGCGCGTTCCGTGTGCCGCTCCTGCTCCTCCGGCTCGGACTCGTGCAGCACCAGCACGTCCTCGGACGCGGGGTCGGTCACCTCGCGCACGTCGGGCACGCGTTCCAGGACGCTGCCGAGGTCGTGGGCGATCTGCTCGTGATCCCAGTCGTGATCCTCCTCGCCGACGGTCTGCCCGGACGCCGCGACCACTTCGAAGACCTCGATGTGACCGGTCGTCCGGTCCATCCGGAACCGGACCTTCACCCGCATCGGCTCATGCCTCCAACTCGAACTGGATCTCGATGGTCTGCTCGGACTCGTCCGTCCGGACGTTCTCGGCGCCGTGCCGGTCCGCGTACTCCAGCAGCAGCTCCTTGAAGCCGTGCGCGGCGGTTCGGAACACGCCTTCCATGGTCTGCCGGCGCAGCGCTGCCAGTCCGGCCTCGGCCACCGCGTTCAGCACGGCTCCACGGGCCAGGGCCTGCCGTTCCAGGTCGTCCTGCGCGTTGCGTTCCGCGGCGGCGTCGGCGTGGCCCAGCAGCGCGGCGTCGGGGGCGGCGAGCGCCTCCTGACGTGCCTGTTCCGCCAGGTGACCGGCATCGGCGTCGGCCTTGCGTCGGGCCTCCTCACGGGCGAGCCGGTCGGCCTCCTCCCGCGCCTGCTGCTTGCTGCGCCCCCACTCCCCGGGCCGCGTGTAGGTGCTCTGCGCCGCCCCGGACGCCTCCGCGCTGACGGTGCCCGAAACCACCGCGGTGCCGGTGCCGGTGCCGACGAGTTCCTCGGTCAGCTGCACGGTGAACTCCAGCTCACCGGTCTCGGGATGGTACGAAGCGGTCCCGCCGGGGATCTCCAGGTAGTAGGCGCCCTGGCGCAGGACCCAGTCCGGGTCGATGCCCACGGCGCGCTCGAAACCGCGCAGGGCCGCAGGAGACAGCAGGGAGGCGAGGGACTGGCCCAGATGGGCCTCGCCGGTCACCGTGCCGTTCAGCCGCACCGTGCGCTCCAGTTCCGCCTGCCAGGCCCTGGCCATCTGTTCGGTGGCGTGGATCACGATCCGTCGGGGGTTGCACATGTCATCGGGCTCCTGTCTTCATCGGTGGGGTGGGGTGCGGCCATCGGTCACTCCCACTGATCCAGTAGTTCCGCCACCCGTCCACGCAGCCCGCGCAAGTGTTGGAGGGCCGGTTCGTCACCGGGGTGGTGCTCGTTCAGTTCTCTCTCGATGTCGTGCAGTTCGCGCAGCACGGACATGACCTCGTTGTTGCGGACCCCCGCGCCGGGGGCGCGCTCCAGCACGGACCGGGTCCGGCTCTCGGCCACGGCGAGGATCTCGGCCGCGCCGCGCACCTGGTCCGTCGCCCCGCCGTCCGCCGCGACGCGCTCCGCCACCAGCCGGGCGGTCGGCTGTTCGTCGCCCGGCTCGGTCCACAGATGGGCGAGCGGCCACAGATCGCGCGGGGTTGCGGTCTGCTCGCGGCGCAGCAGGGCGGCCGCGGCGACGAGCTTCTGGCCGCGCACGATCCGCCGGTCGGTCAGTACGACGCCCTCTCCGAGCAGGTCCCGGATCAGGTCGGTGTAGGCGGGCAGGACGTGCTGCAGCCGTACGTCGCTGAGGCTCTGGTGCAGCAGGGTGAGCGTGCCGGGATCGGTGACGATCGGGGTGACGGGATCGCGCTGCGGCCCGTCGTAGTCCTGGTCGAACGTCGTCAGACGCTCCCGCTCCTGTCCCCAGCCGAGGTCGAGCAGCCCGGGCAGGTCGGTGCGGGCGACCGAGCGGACCTCCATGCGCAGCAGGAACCGGTCGCCGAACGCCTTCAGCGCAGGATCCTCGGGCACCTCGCTGGAGGCGCCGAAGAGGCTGATGAGCCTGGTTCCCTCAGCCCGTGAACCGTTGTGGAAGACGCGCTCGTTGAGCAGGGCGAGGAGGGTGTTCAGGATGGCGCTGCTGCCCTGGTAGACCTCGTCGAGGAAGGCGAACCGCGCCTGTGGCAGCATGCCGACGGTCCGCACCTGGTACTGGCCCTGCTGGAAGCTGGGGTAGTCGAGCGGGCCGAAGATCTCGGCGGGCTCGGTGAAGCGGCTGAGCAGGTAGCTGAACACGTCGGCCTTGAGCAGCTGGGTGAAGCGGCTGATCAGGGCGGTCTTGGCGGTGCCCGGCGGTCCCAGGAGCAGCATGTGCTCGCGGCAGACGGCGGCGAGCACCAGCAGTCGTGCCGCCCGCTCGCGGCCCACGAAGTGGTCTTCGAGGTCCTTCTGCACATGTTCCATGGCCGCGACCGCGCGCAGCACACTGACGGGCCAGCTCACAGGCGCCCCCTGGTGCTCTCCTGCTGCTTCTCCCGGTTCCGCTGAACACGCCCGACGAGCTCGCCCAGGCGCTCGGCGTCGGCGGGGATCTTCTCCCACTGCCGTCCCGTGTACGCCTCGCTGAACAGCGCCCTGATCTCGTCGCCGTTCCATTGGCTGGTCGCTTCCACCAGTTGTTCCATGAGTCCGGTGACGTCGACGCGGTAGCGGCGGGCGTGCACCTTGATGATCTCGCGGCGGGCCTCGGGGTCCGGGAGGGGAATGTGGAAGGTGCTGAACCGGCTCGGCCGCAGCAGTGCCTTGTCGATGATCTCCAGCCGGTTGGTGGTGCCGATGACCAGCATCTGCACGTCCGGCCGGAAGCCGTCCATCTCGGTGAGGATCTGGGCGACCATGGCGTTGCCCGCGCGTGAGCCGCCGTCGTCCCAGCTGCTGCGGCTGGCGGCGATGGCGTCGAACTCGTCGAAGACGATGACCGAGGGGGCGTTGCGGCGGGCCTCGGCGAAGAGCTCCCTGATGTGCCGTTCGCTCTCACCGACGTACTTGTTGGTCACCTCGGGGCCCGAGATGACCTGGATGGTGGCCACCATCTGGTTCGCGATCGCCTTGGCGAAGAGTGTCTTCCCGGTGCCGGGGTCGCCGTGGAAGATGAAGCCGTGCGGAACCAGCTCACCACTCAACTGCTCGTCTCCCTCGGGCAGTTCACGAGTGTCCGCGATGATCCGCAGAGCTCGGCCGATCTCCTTCTTGACGTCGTCGTAGCCGCCGATCTGGTCGAAGGTGACATGCGTGGGGACCTCGAAGTTGGAGGAGGTCTGGGCCTTGAAGGTGCGGATGTACTCCTTGAGGTCGGCGACGGTCACGTCGTCGCGTCCCTGGGTCTCCTGATAGGCGTAGCGCATGGCTTCGCGCAGCACGACGGGGTTGAGTCCGGCGACGAACTTGTAGAAGTCCTCCTTGTCGAACCCCCGGAAGCGGGCTGCCTCGCGCTGGAGGACGAGGGATCGTTCCAGTGGCTGCGGGGTGCCCTCGACGGGGTGGCGCACCACGCGGCTGGTGCCTTCGAGCCGGATCCGCACCGCGAAGCGGGAGGCGAGCACCTCGGGCAGGACGAGCGAGGGATCGCTGAAGCCCAGCAGGGTGCGTCCGCTCTGCTCGTAGAGCTGCTCGGTCAGGTCCCTGGCCTCGTTCGAGAGCGTGGTCTCCGAACCGCCGGCCAGCAGATCGAGATGTTTGATGACGAGAACCTGTTTGTCCGTCAGTTCGTAGAACGCCTTCTCCACGGCGGCCAGCAGCCGGGCCCGCAGGCTCTGCCGCTGGGCCGGTGCGGCCGCCCCGGGCCGGACGCCGAGGTCCTGGAGGTCCGGTGCCACCGGCTCCGGCTGGTCGTCGGGCCGGTCGTCGGCGATGACGGCGTCGCGGTCCGCCTTCTTGACGATGTGTTCGGCGAGGTGCTGGACGCAGATCTTGTCGCACACCACCAGGACCGAGAGACCGGCGCGAAGCAGTGAGGCCGCCCGGTCCACCTCCATGTAGTAGGCGCTCTGGGTCGCCGCGGACTCGGAGAGCTGGTCCGGCCGTTCCACGACCGTGCCGGTCTGCGTGGCCTCCCGGCCGGCCGGTGGCTCGGGTGCCCCCAGGTCGCGGGCGTGCAGCCGGTGGCCCTCGGCGGTGTACAGCGGGGTGGCCGGGTCGAGTTGGTCCGCGGTGAGACGGGTCGTGACGAAGGCGCGCAGAGGCTGGTCGAGCCAGTCGTCGCGCAGCGGTTCGGTGAAGTGATAGGGGCCGCTCGCCGCGACCTCCCGCAGCCGTGCGTCCAGGGGACAGGAAGTCCAGTCGGCCAGCCCTTCGCCGTCCGCGGTCACGACTGTGAGCGGCAGTCGTACGGTCATCGCGGCTCCCCTTCTTGATTGCGCAGCCACCGATGGAGCCCCACCCCGTCGGCGTAGCCCCGGATCCCTCCGCGCGCCCGGACGAGTGCCGGACGCGCTCGGCGCAGCTCGGCCAGCCCGCGCCACCAGACGCCCATGGGGCGGGCCTGCTCCAGGGCTCCGACGCGCGCGGCGCGGACCGCGGCCTCGGTGCGTCGGCGGTAGGCGACGCCGTAGCGGCTCAGGGCCGTCTCGTACACGTCCAGCACGAAGGCCCAGTGCTGGATCCGGATGCGGGACATCAGCTCGCCCCGCCACAGCGCCTGTGCCGCGCTCGTGGGCGGCACGCACAGTTCCCTGAGGAGCAGCTGCCGTCCGCCCTCGCTCGTCAACGCGGTGAGGAGGACGTCGAAGGAGGCCGCCCGCGCCGACTCGGCCGGGTGGTCGAGGAGCCCGGTCAGCGGGGAGGCGGCGCGCAGGCTCCGCCCCAGTTCGGGGTCGAGGCCGGTGCGCAGCGCGTGGTGGACCATGAGGTGGGCGACGGGCCATTCGTAACCGCGGTTCGGCTCGGGCATCGCGGTGATCAGCCGGCATGCCTGCCGGGGCCGGTCGCGTGCTCCGATCGCGGCGGCCAGCAGCGCCGTGCCGAGCCGGGGTGGGCGAGGGTCGTCGAACGGGGGCGGGTAGAGCCGCAGCCGGGCGGCCGAGACCGCGGCGGCACGGCTGAGCGCGTCGGTCAGCGCCGACGAGGGCGTGTACAGGGCGGCGGCGTCCGTCAGATCTCCTTGGGGCAGGGGTGCGCTCATGTCACCGCTCGTCCACCGCAGCGTCCGCGCGGCGGTATCGGCCGCGGTCATCGCTCGTCCACAGCGGGCAGTCCCCCATCGTCGTGTCGTCGACCCGGCCGAAGAAGCGCAGCCGTCGGCGCTCCCCGTCGAGGTTGATCAGGCCCGCCACCTGCCAGGGGCGGCCGAAGGTGTTCAGATGCAGCCGGTCGTCGGTGTCCGAGAGACCGCCCCCGGAGAAGAGGTGTGTGTGGTACCAGCCGACGAGTTGCTCGTCGGCGTTGCGGCGGGCCAGTTCCTCGTTGACCGCGCGGAAGGAGTCACCGGTGAACGTGAAGTGGAGAGCCCCCGCGCCGGTGTCCTCCGCCGGGGTGATGTGGCTGACCTCGACCAGGTAGCGCTCGCGCGAGCCCTCCAGCCGTCGGGGTCGGCCCAGCAGGAAACCGCCCTCCTCTATGTTCCTGGACAGCGGGAGGTCCCTGGTGAGCAGATCGTGGAGAGAGCTCGGCAGCAGCACCCCGACGGAGCCCTGGCCTCTCCATTGAATGCCGAGCTCCTGACGGGACACCAGCGGCTCCGCGGGTGCGGCGGCCGGGGTCACGGTGAAGGGGAGGTTGCGCGGCCGGTCGAGGTCGACGTCGATGGCGCCCTCGATCTCCGGCGTCGGCCGTTCCCCGAAGAGGGATTCGCCTCGTAGCGTCTCCCGCATCCGGACCGTCCAGGTGTTCTCGTCGGGGTCCAGGGGCCGTACCAGGGCCGTCAGCTGTTCCGCGAAGAGCTGCCCGAAGCCGAACTGCCGCTCCTTGGACGGGGCGCCGTCGTACAGGAAGCGCACGCGTACCTCGTCGTAGTCGGGGTCCATCCTGATCCGCAGGGGAGGCGCTTCGATCCATCCGGTCCGGTGCGACGTGTGGAAACTGATGGCGAGCCGGCCACCGCCGGTCTCGACGCCCAGGCGGCGCAGCGCCTGGCGGACCAGGGGGACCAGTGCCACCCGGCCCACGTAGCGTTCGTCATCGCCCTTCAGCAGCTCCAGTTCGATCACCTCGTCCGCCCCGTCTCCTCGATCCACAGGGCGTCCACGCGGGAGCCGACGGGGGCGTCGGCGTCCGGGATCGTGGGTTCCTCCGCGATCTGCTTGCCGCCGATGCTCTTGATCATGGCCTGACCTTCCGGTGAGCGGGCCCAGCGCGCGGCGATCGGGTCGGGGAAGGTGGTCGCCTCGGTGACGTCGTAGTTGCGGTAGCAGGCGATGTCGACGACGAGCCGGCACAGCAGGCCGAACGGCATGTCCGGGCGCCAGCCGTCCATGAGCGGGCCGAGGCAGGCCTGGCCCTGGAGGGCTCCCGTGCGGATGCTCTGCCAGATGTTCGGATGGAACACGGGCGTGTGCCACACCACGAGCGGGGCACGCACGGGGAAGTCGCGGGTCAGCACGATCTGCGCCTCGTGTCGGCCGATGACGGGCGGAAGCAGCGGCTGCGCCTCGTAGTCCTCGGGCAGGCCGAACCCCGGGACCTCGAAGCCGATCAGATAGCGGATCGGCACGTCCGGGGGGTCCATCTCAAGGATCTTGAAGTCGATGTCCTGGTGGGCCATGGCATAGCGCTTGAGCTGGGCCCTGGCGCGGTACACGGCGTCGGTGTGCAGTACGGGGCTGGCGCCGGCGATCGCCTGGGTGCCGACCTGCATCCGGTCTCCTTCCTGGATGCCGGCCTCGTGCAGGGTCTGTCCGCGTTCGAGGCGCCTTGTCTCGCCGCGCTCGCCGATCACGAGGTCCACGACGGTCCTGACCCGTCGGCCGCGGTTGTCCGTCATCGCCTCGGGGCGCTGCCGGACGATCGCTTCGGCGATGTCCTCCGTGAGCGTGGTCGAGGGAACCAGGTTCATCTCGTACGGGGTCCCGTCCGGCGCGGTGACGGTCAGCAGCCGGTAGAGGAAGGGACGGTCAGGGGCCTCTTCGTACTGCAGTTCCACGTTCTCGCCACACTCCTGACGGATGGGCTTGGCGATCCGGCTGATCAGTTCGACGCCGTCGTCGTCCTGTTGGGGCACCTGTGCGGCCGACTGGCGCTGCGAGGCGTACAGCAGGTCGACGTTGTCGACGCCGAGGGTGTTCTGGAGCAACTTCAGGAACTGTGTGTGGTGTTCACTGCCGATCATCACCATCAGCGGGAACTTGCCGTCGCTGGTGAGCGGCAGGGCGGCGGGAGCCACCGGCTCGGCCGGCCCCAGTTCGGCCTGGAGTTCCGCGTGGAGCGCCCGCAGGTCGGCGGCACCGGGCATCATCTTGGTGGCCCGTGCGAGCAGTGTGAGCAGCCCGTCCACCATGACGCCGGCCTGGAGATCCTGAATGATCTTCGTCCAGAAGCCCAGCGCGGTTTCGAACTTCGGCAGGCGCCCCGCCGGGAAGTCGATCTGGGTGAGGATCACGTCCGCGTGTTCCTGGGTGCGGAATGCCTTGGCGAGCGCGTCTGCGAGCGCGCCTACGTCAGTCAACGGGAGGGTCCTTCCGGGCGGGCGCGAGTTCGAGGTAGCGGACCGAGCGCGGTGCCCGGTGGCGGAGTACGGGGACGAGTTCTCTCGGGGCGATGCCGACCTCGCTCAGCGACACGTCCGGTGGTGCTTGCGACAGCAGATGGGAGGCGGCCAGAGGGTTCTCGTCGCCGGTGACCGAGGCCCAGGTGAGGGCGGTCTCGCCAGGTTGGAGCAGGGCGAGCAGATCCTTCACCGGGGACTTCGCGGTGAGGTCGACGGGAACCACGGGCCGCGCCTCCTCGTGCAGCGGGCAGTCGGGATCGCGTTTCTCGTGTACGACGTTGGCACGTCCCTGCGCCGGTTCCAGACGCACCGTCCCTCCCGCGGGCCGTTCGCCGAACAGTGTCCGGAGCAGCGTGGTGGCCAGCCAGGCCCCGACCAGTGCCGAGACGGGGGCGGACGCTCCGGCCTCCGTGACCGCGGTGACGCTGCCGCAGCTCCAGGGGTCGTCCCGGACGGCGCGCTGCTGTGGGCTCAGCCCGCAGCCGAAGCACCGCTCACCCGGGGCGTAGAAGCGCACCTCGCCGCCCCACGGGTGGGTGCCCGCGTCGAGCATCGGGGCCCCCACGAGGTTGCAGCGGGTGGCCAGCGCGAGCCGTGCGGCCACGCTGTCCAGGGCGCTCACCACCGCCGAGGCGTCCCTGAGTTCGGCCAGTCCGACCCCGCTCAGCAGGCCGGACGCGCGTGGTTCGCAATCGAGGTCCGGCACGAGTTCGCTCAGCGCACGCGCCGCCGCCTCCGCCTTGGGCCGCCCCACGTCGGAGGGCCGGAACAGCGCCCCACGGCTGAGGTTGCTCTCGGAGACGGTGTCCGGATCACACAGGACGAGGCCGCCCACCCCGGCCTGGGCCAGCAGCCGGGCGCATTCCGTACCGAGGGCACCGACACCGACGACGATCACGCGTGCGGAGCGCAGCACGTCCTGGTCCCAGCCCGGTATCAGCCGGTGGCGCTCATGGCGCCCGGTTCCGGTGCGGTTCACGAGCCGTCCAGCTTCTGGAGGTTGGTGGGGCAGCGCGTGAGAGCGCCTTGCACGGTCCAGCTGTCGTAGCAGACGAGTCCCCGTCCCGCGTCGCGGTGCACGCCGAGTCCGCACCGGGGCTCCGCCGGGCTGCACGGGCACACCACCGCCAGCTCGAACGGGCGGAAGGACTGGCAGCACAGGACGCAGTGCCGCCTGGGGATGACGTCGACGAGCAGCGGGTGGCCGGGCTGCAATCGCGTCAGGTGCAGGCCCTGGCGTGGTGGGTTGGCCCGGTCCGCGGCGGCGTAGAACACCTCGACACGGTCCGTCCGCACCGGTTCGGCGACGACGTCGTCGGGCAGTGGCGCACAGGGCAGTTCGGGACTCTGGTGACGGACGTCCGGGTCGTCGTCACCCCGGTACACCACGTACACGGCGTCCCCGCGCCGGAAGGTATGGCCGCACACACGGCAGTAGAGGTCGAACCAGAGCGAGTCGCCCGTGGTGCGGGCCGGACCGTCGTGGCCGGAGTTCGCGGGGTCCTTGGCGTGCTGATTCCCTGTCTTGAAGGCGCGTACCCGCTCCTGTGTCCACGCCTGTTCTTCGGGAGAGACGCCGGAAGGCGGTTCTGTGGTCATCCCGGCACCTACCCTTTCCGGGGAAGAAAGCGGAATTCGTCTTCCGGGAATCCGGAGAGGGCGACTTCCGCCAGAGCGAGGGCATAGGCCGACGACAGTTCACGACCTTTGGCCAATGCTTGATAGAAACCGCGGGTGAAAGCGAGCGCGCACTCGTCGCCCAGCGCCTGGGTCGAACCGATCACCGCCCATGAACTCTCGGACAGCGCTTCGCCGTAGGCGCCCGTGTAACAGGAGTTGAGGACCACGCACTTGAGTGCGGTGTCCGAGTCCGCCGCCTCGAACGCGCGACCGAGGGCCCGGGCGGACACGGGGGCGGACCCGCCCAGCGCATCCTCGAAGATCAGCATTCCGTCCACACTTCCGTGGCCGGAGAAATGCACGACGTCGGGCCGTGCGTCCAGCAGCGCGGGCAGCACGTCGGTGGCACGCGCCGCCGGGCATACCGTCACGTCCAGCCGGGCCGGCTCCCGGATCTCCCGCAGGATGCGCTCCTCGGCCTGCAGACGCAGCCGCGCACGGTCCGTGGGATCGGCCAGGAAGACCAGCACACGCAGCGGACCAGGGGTTTCAACCGATCCTGGCCCGGATCCGGGCGCCGTTGCGGCAACCTCCCCCGCCAGGTGCGCGAGCGTCGGCTCACCCGGAAACCGAGCCGCGGCGGCCGCGACCGTCTCCTGAAGGGAGTGCGGCTCGAAGGCGCCCCGGTACATCTCGGTGAACGCCCCGAACCACCAGTGGGAGGGCGCCTGGGAGCCGAAGGCGGGCAGCCGGGCCGGGTCCACTCCGAGCGGCACGAGCAGCGCTGACGCACTGATGCCGTCGGGGAACAACCGACCGAAAAGATCAAGTACCGTGGAATCGATCAGTCGTCTGTACAGACTTTCCGACATGATTCCTCCCCCCTCAGGAACCCATGAAAAACGCCCCGTCCGCACACTGCGGGGCGTCACTGTGAAAGCAGCGTACCCCTAGGCCAATGGCTGATTCAGAAAAACACCGTAACCCCAACAGCCCACCGCTACTCTATGGTTGACCGGGCGGCGGGGCCATGCGTGCACAAGTCCGCTCGATGGCATCCAGGGTGGGGGATGGGGCGGAAGTGGCACCGGAAATTCTGGAGCTGTACCTGACCGGGGGGTCCGGCACAGCGAAGCAGCCGTATCACGTCTTCTTCGACGGCCGGCAGACAATTCGAAATGGCGTTCGCCTGCGGTACGGCCACAATCAGAAGAACGAGACAGTGGTACAGAAGAGCGTGCCCGCGGGCAGCACCGCACAGACGCTGATCGCCCGCGAGGCCCGCCTCGGCCGAAGACTTCAGGACGCCGGGGCAAGATCGTATCCATCGCAGCTGAGCCGCTGCGTCGGCGCCGACCCGGACGGGCCGCACCCTTTCACACTGATGACGTGCCGTGGCGCCACACTGCGCGAACTCCTGGAGAACGGACAGCTGCCGCTGTCCCCGGCGGGCGTCAACCAGGCGGTCACCGACCTGCTCACCGGCCTCGCCTTCCTGCACACCGACCGGATCGTGCACACCAGGATCGACCTGGACAGCCTCCGCTGGGACGGCACCGGCCTGCAGATCTGCGACTTCGGTCATGCGGTGACCGAAGCCCGGACCCGCTCCCTGCCCGACCTCCCCGCGCCATGGAATCCGCCCCGCCCCGCCCGGTCGACGGTCGCGCACCCTGCCGACGACATCTACACGGCGGCACTCGCCGTGTTCCAACTGGCCACCGGCGAGGCGCTGCACACCGCGCAGGGCGAGCCCGAGACGTCCGAGGGCATGCGGGCCCGGCTCGCGCTTCAGGACGCCGTCCTCCAGGACCTGCTGCGGCACTGGGACCGCCGATCCGGCCGCGCGTCGGACCACGCGTTCGCCGACTCCCCCGAGCACCGGCCCGACGCGCGCACCATGCTGCTGAGGTGGCAGCCACCGGCTCCCCCGCATCCCGTCCCCCGTCCGGACGTGGACCTCCGCGAAACCCGCGCCCGTGAGGACTTCACCCGGCTGCGTATGCACCAACGGGCCTTCGTGCCGCCTCCGTTGCCCGACCTGCCGGCGCAGGAGGGCGGCCCGCTGCGCCGCGGGGCGGACAACAAGTTCGTCGTGTCCACCCCTCTCGCGTACACCATGGCCGCGGCGTTCGGAATCGCCCTCGTGACGCTACTGCTCATGCTGGTGGTCTGAGATGGCGCACGCCTTCTGGCAGAACACGCCCGCATCGAACGGCAGGAACAGACGGGTCCGACTCATCTGCCCCATCTGCCTCCACGACATCCGGAACTGGTCCACCCTGCCGCTGGCCATGCTCACGGACGACGGCCAGGAGATCAGCCTGGTGCGTGGCCCCGCCGAGGGCGCCGAGTCCTGGGCGCAGCGGCTGGCCACCGCCTATCGCAGGTGTCCTGGCGGGGACGCCGGTGAACCCCACTTCCTGCCCCAGGCGTACGGCGAGTACCGGCGCGTGGTGGTGGGAGTGATCGGGGCCAGCCAGGCGGGCAAGACGCACCTGCTCGCCGCCATGATCGGACACCTGCTCCGCAGCGAGGCGCGGCTGCGGCGCATCGGGCTCCAGGTGGATCCGCTCGACCTGCGCATCCACCAGCGGTACATGAAGCAGATCGTCGAACCGTTCCTGGCCCACCGCCGGGGCCTGCCCGCCACACCCCGCGAGGCGATCGAGTTCACCGACGCCCTCAAGATCACCAATCTGCGCGCGGGGGTCCGCCACGCGGTCTCCTTCTTCGACGTCGCGGGCGAGATGCTGGAAAGCGCCGACGACAGCGCTCGCTTCCTCGGCGCGGTGGACGCGCTGCTCTTCGTGGTCGACCCGACGGCCATCCCCCGGATGACCCGGCGGGACGTCCCCACCATCAGTGACAACGCCTTCGACCATGTGCTCAGCCGGCTCGCCGGACGGCCCGGCGCCCACGGGGAGTTCCTGCCGTTCCCGGCCGCGGTCGTGGTGGCCAAGGCCGACATGCTGGAGTTCGGCGCCGAGCCGCTCCCCGGATACTGGCTGCGCCGCGACCGGCAGGAAGCGGACGAGGAACTCGATCTCTCCTCCGTCGAGGGCGAGAGCTCCGACGCCTTCGCCTTTCTCGCCGGCCGCCGCGCCGAGGCCTGGCTGCGGCCGGCGATGCGCTGTTACCGCAGCACGCTGCACTTCGCCTCCGCGACCAACTCCGCACTGTCCGGGGACCGTTACCCGGAACTGGCCTTCCGGCAACGGCGCGTGCTCAAACCGCTGCTGTCCCTGTTGGCGATGGCGGACGTGCTCGATCACCGACTCCTGCGACCCGGGGATGACGATGCTGGGTGAGACCGCACGGAACGAGGGCCGGCTGCATCAGATCGTCTTCCGCTGGAGCGAGCAGTCGCTCAGCGGTCACCGGGGTCTGGGTCCGGTGGCCAGCTCGCTCGGCCCCGAGCAGGTCACCCAGTGGGAGCACCGGCTCCAGGACATGATCTGGGCGGCGCCGGCCGAGGACGCGGCGGTGGCGTACCTGGAGTTCGGCGACGAGGCGGCCGTGATCAGGCGGGTGCCCGCGTCCGACACGACGGGCCGCGAGTCGACCCTCGCCCATGTCATCGTCGGCCCCGGGCTGGACCCCGCCCTGGCACTCGCGCTGAGCCGTTCCGGCTGGCCCGGCTGGATCGGCGTCGGGCACGAACCGATGGACAGCAGCCTTCCGCCACTGTGGATCGATGACCTTCGCGCGGCCGCGGTGTCCGGCGCGGAGGGGCCGGACGGTCTGCGCGCGGGCGCGGCCGCGCTGGCCGGCCCGGTACTGGCCGACGTGGTCACGGCGGCGTTCACGGATCCCCGGGCGGAGCTCACGGTGATCGCGCCCGGTCGTGACCCGGCCGCCGTCATGTTCGCGATCCTGGAGCTGCTGGGCGACGTGATTCCCGGCCCGTTCACCTTCTCCACCTTCGAGGCCACGGACACCGGAGCGGGCCGGCCACGGGTCGTCTTCCTCGCCGACCGGCCGCAGTTCTCGCTGCGCACCTCCGCGCGCCGCAGGGTGCCGCTGCCCGAGCCCGGCGCGCCCCCGCCGCCCGCGTCAGACGCCTTCGACGCCTTCGACGCCCCTGACGAACTGGCGGTCTTCGCCCTGGCCTGGTGCCGGGTCCACCGGGGACGGGGCAGCACGGGTCTGCGACCGCTGTTGCCGGACCGGCCCCTCACCACCCCGAAGGAGGTGCGGTCCTGGCTGCGCTCGGAGGCCGTCGTCAACGGCGTGCTCGCCGACCCCGTCGACCTGCTCCGGCGTGCCGGTGAGGGCGACGTCACGGCGCAGGAGGCACGGCTGCTGGACGACGGTCTCACCGGGCTGGACCTGGACGAGGCGCTCACCCGCCTTCCGGACGCGGCTCTGCGGGAGTTGTCCCTTGCGTGGCATGTGCAATCGCCCCCCTACGAGCGCTGGCCCGCGCTCGGGCGCCGCGTCCACGACGCGCTTCTCCTGGTGGTGCTCTCGGCCTGGAAGAAGGACGACGCCATCGCCCTGATCGAGGCGGTGGGTGACCGCGAAACGGTCGCGACCCGGCTGGTGACGGGTCCCGAACCGGGCGGCGGCGAGCGCCGCGGTCGCCGCCTGCGTCGGGTCCGGCGGCGGACCGGGCCGCAGCCCCGCCTCGCGCCCGCGCCGCAGTGCCTGCCCGCGGTCGTAGTGGCCTGCCGCGCGATCGGGCTCGACGAGCATCAGCTCCATGAGGTGCTCGCCTCGGTACTGCGCCCCGTCGCGCCGACGGACCTGGTGCGGTGGATCGAGGACCATGCCTCATCCTCGCCCTCTGCGGTCGGGACGGTCATCCACGCCCTCCCCGTCCCCCTCGCCTCCCGCGGGAAGAGGGACATCGCGGGGTACGACGCCTTCGCCGCGGCCGGCGCCCTGACCACGGCCGTGGACGCGGTCGCGGTCGCCGATGAGATGCCGTACCCGCCGGCCGATGTGCTGCGTCGCCTGCTGGTGCAGTTCGCCGACGGTGGTCTCGACGACGCGGGCCGTCTGGAGCAGCTGCTCGGGAACGCGGGCCAGGCGCTGCGGCCGGCGCTCATCGGCGCCCTGTGGGCCCTCGTGACGGACCGGCGGACCCATCGGCGTCTCGGCCGGCTGGTCATCCACGAGTACTTCGCCTCGCACGACATCGTCCTGCCCGTCGAACCCGAGCGGCGGCCAAGGCGTCCCGTGCGCGGCGGCGCCCGGCCCGAGGTCCGTGACTGGTTCGCCCTGGGCCTGGTGGGTGTGGGGATTTCCACGATCGTCGCCGCGGTGGCGCTGCTGATCGTGCTCGTCAGTGTGTGACGCCGTGGTGGGCGAACAGGGAGAAAGAGAACAGTGACAGACAACCGGACCGGTCATGACCAACTGGCCCGAGCAGCCACACGACTGGAGTCCTACCGGCGGCACTGCGACACCACCGGCTCGGGTGTCCTCGCGGGCCTGGCCGCGGAGCTGCGCCAGGGGGGCGGCAGTCTCATGGGCACCGATCTCGCCGTGGCCTATCCGGCGGAGTCCCTCCTGTCCCCGTCCGCCGACTCGGGCCTGCTGGTACGCACGGTGGAACTGCTGCGGGACGTCCTGCTGTTCGCGCCGGTGGCCTTCACCTGGTACCGGCTGTCCGACGCACTGGGCGCCTATCGCTCGTCGGACAGCAAGGACTCGTTCTTCACGGCCTGGCAGAACGGAATCGGGGACGTCCCCACGCTGGATGCGACGGCGTCCGACGTCACGTGGATCGTGCTGGTGGTCATCGCGCTGACAGCCCTCATCCATGTGGTCGGCCGACGGGCGGACCGGCGGGCGAACCTGTCCGACGCGCTCACCCGGGACCTCGCCTCGGCCACGTTGCTCGTCAGCGTGCACACCAGGGCGGGCGATCAGACGGGGGTGTCGGTCAGGACGCTGAACCAGATCGGCACACAGATCGCCCGCAGCAGCGACGCACTACAGGTCGGTATGTCGGGCGCGGCCACGGCGATCACACAGGCGATGACCACGGGCCCGGTGGCCGGCCTTCAGACGGCCCTCGACGAGTGGCGACGCTCCACCGCCCAACTCGCCGCTGTGGCACAGTCGTTGCAGGCTCCACAGCAGACGCTGGACCGCATCACGACGTTGCAGACCGCGCTCGGCCAGCAGTTGCAGGCGCTCGGCAAACGACTGGAGTCTCTGGTCGGCGAACTCGCCGAGGCCACCTCGGCAAACCGCGAGCACGCCCACTCGTACAGTCTCGTCTCCGACCAGGTGTCGGCCGCGACGTCCGAGGTGGGCACGGCACTGACCACTCTGAACGACCGGGCCGAGGTCTTCGGTGAGATCGTCGACCGGCTGCGCTACATGATCGCGGCACTCGACGGCGAGGGCGACCGGCGCTGGGACGGCAGGGCGTTCGACAACGTACCGCCGGTGGAACGATGACGAGGCGGGGCGAGGGGCGCCGCACCTCGCGGCACAGCGGCACGGCCGTGCTGGCGGGATGGCTTTTCGCGGATCTGCTGCTGATGCTGTTCCTGGTGGCGATGGCTTCCGTCCCGGCGGATCCCAGCCGGGTCAAGGGTTCCCCGACCGCGAGCCCGAGCGGCACCCCGCCGACCGGGAGTCCGAGCGCGAGCCCCAGCGGGTCGCCGCGGCCCGAGGGCCTCGATCCGGACTACATCAAGGTGGAGATCAAGATCAGTCCCGACTCGGTACGGGACCACGACACCTCGCAGCTGCGGAAGCGTCTCACCGAGGAGCTGGCCCGCAAGAACCCGAAGGGCCTGCCGGTGGGGTTCGTGCTGGTCTTCGCCTCCGGGCCGAACAGCCTCGTGGGGCAGTCCCAGGCGATCGACACCGCCGAGACGGTGGTGAGCGACCTGCGCGACAAGGAGCCCGGCTTCGCCAGATCGGCTGGCCTCGGCTACTGGGAGGCGCCGGGCGGCTACTTCGACTTCAAGATCTTCCTCCTGCGCTGACACCGGGGCGGCGGCCGGGGCGGGCGCGCCGCGGAGCGAGGCGGAGGCGCTCCTCCTGAGCGGGGTGCCGGGGAAACACCGTCCGCACAGGCTCGTTGACATCCTTGGTTCGGCCAGGTGGTCGCGGACGATCGCCCGCAGTTCCTCGTCGGTCATGTCGTCCGCACCTCGGAGCCCTGAGCCCACAGGAGACGGAGATCAAACCTTCACGTGCCGGGCCAGCCAGGACATCATGTCCCTGAGCTCCCCGATCGCTTCGAGGACGACGTCCACCGCCTCCGGGGTGTGCAGCCAGGCCTCGCATCCCAGCGGTCGAGCGGCGATCAGCGAGCGGTGCATCAGGAGTTCGGCGCGGGGATGATCAGCTGGGTAGTCCCGGGGAACCCGCTTCATGAGATCACCCGTGACCCCGTAGTTCCGGTCTCTCAAATCCTCGACGACGGCGACAAGTCTTCGACCACTGTCTTCCGCGGCCACCGCCTGCCGGAACCTTTTGATCTGCTCGGGAACCGGGTACCACCAGGCCCCTTGGATCCGCAGGCCGTCGAGATCGAAGCGGAGGCCCATTTCTACATTGCGCGCGAGCCGGATCACCGCGCCCTGGTGTTGCCACCACCAGGGATTCGTGCGGTAGTGCCAGACGGAGAAGTCCTCGTATTCCAGGTTCGTATCCGCGACTTCGTTCAGCAGCGCGATCATCGGCTGCCGTACCAGCCGCTCGCGATCCTCTCGGCACTCCTCGCGCAGAGCCTGCGAAGGCTCGCCCTGCAACCGCATCAGGACGTCGAACGCCCCCTCGGGCCATCCCGCGAAAGGTCCGCGCATGCGGGTACTTTAGCCCGCGCCCGCGGCCCTGCGCCGTGGGAGCGCGCAGGGCGACGAGATGGGGCGGCGGGGTGAGTTCCGCCATCGTGCCCAGCGGGTCGGTGCGGACCAGTCCGTGCATGGGACGCGCTCGGTCCGTACCCCCACGGCCGGCGCCGACCGACAGCTGCGCTCGTCGTCTTACTCGAAGTGCCCCTCCCCTGAGACCTCGGCGTGCCCCTCCCCGGAGACCTCGGCGTGCACGTACGCGACGGCGAGGGCCGGCGCGACCCGCACCGGCGCCGAACCCCAGCCGAGATCCTCGCTCCGGATCACACCGAACGTGAGTCCGCCGGGCGCCGTCGGAGAAGTGCGCGGTGTGCGCGGCATCTCCGAGGAGCACCAGGTTGTCGTGCCGCCACACCCGGCTGTGGACCACCCGGAGGTCTTCACGAACGGGAAGGTGATTCGCTCCGTCGGCGCCACCGTCCCGTCCCGGATGAATCTTGCCGAACCTCGCCGATCCCGGTCCCGGAAATCTCCCCGCGCGCGTCCCTGGTCTCCGATCCGACACCTTCGGGAGCCACGCCGAACCGATGACCGGAGCACAGCCGCGCCGAGTCCGCCATGGTGGCGAAAGTCGAGCCGCAACCGCCGCCGCAGCCTGCTCCTGGAGGATGTCCAGCAGCACACGCCGGGCGACGGCCGTGAACCCGTACCCGCCATACCGAGGTTCCCGCCCGCCGACGCGAACCTCCATGTCACGCCACGAGCGGCCGGCCGCGACGATCCGGTCATGCGTCTCGCGGTGCGGATCAAGCCCGCCTTCCAGCGCTCCGACGAACGTCACCGGAGACCGATGTGGTGATCCTTCCAGGCGCGTTCACTGGTTGCCCGATTTGCGACATACGATTTGCATCCCTGCCTACAGCCGCGCTCGGGGCGGGATCCCGAGCCGGTTTCGCCCGCCCTTGGACATGCCGCCGAACACCGGCACGATCAAGGCGCGCGCCTCGTCGTCCGCGTCGGTCGCCGCGCCCGCCTCGGGCACCCGCAGCGGCACGCCGTAGCGCACGGACAGCGAGAGGTCGTTGCCGAACAGGGCGCCGCAGCAAGCCCCCTGCAACTCGCCGGTCACTGCCGCGCACCAGCCGGTGCCGGGGGCCGCGCGAGCTGCCGGAGGACGCGAATGAGCCAAGTCACCTCGGGAGATCAGCGATCGGTGGATCCAACCTCAAAAGCCCGAGCACAAATTCCACACATCCCCCTCTTCATAACGGCCCCAATGGTCTAGATTGACCGTGCTTCAGCTGTTCGGACACGAGGCGACCATTAATGATCTATAGGTCCGGCGCTACGGAAAGCCAGCAGCCGCATCACCGGCGCCGGACGTGGGGGTGATCAGTTCCTCGAGCCCGTGACGGGTCTTGGGTGCGGGGAGCACCCGAGGTTTCGACGGGTTCCCGCGCACCTCGAGAGTCCGGCAGATCGAGCAAGTCCGCTGCCGCCAGGGTGAGTTGTTCAAGCAGCCCTGAAGCAGCCGGGCTGTCATGCGGGGCGGGAATCTCTCGGAGGAGGACAGTGCGGCAGTGCGGGAGGCGGGGGCCTCCCGAGGGAGGACCAGTGCGGGAGGCGGGGGCCTCCCGGAGGGGGGAGGCACAGTGTTGGGCGAACACGTCGAGCCACTGGGAACCTGGGGGGTTCTGTGCGGCAAGGGGGACTAGTCAGCCCGTTTCCGTCGGCGCGCGGGCGTCTGGAGAACGGCGCGATCGGACAGCCCGCGATCGAATGGGAGCAGCGGTACCGCCGCGCCGTGATCACCAGCGATACGGTGGCCACCGCATTCGTGGTGGCGGCGATCGGCAACTTCTTCGGGGCCCGGGACGCGGCCAACTGGCACGAGAAGTGGGGAATCCTCGCGTTCGGCACCGAGCTGCTGGTGCTGGGGGCTCTTGCGGTGAGCCGGTCGTGGGCTCCGGCCGTACTCGGCCAGGGCGCCGAGGAATTCCGCCGGCTCGGGCGCTCACTGTTCACGGCGACCGTCGTGCTGGCGCTCGGCGGGATCGCCCTCACCTCGCGCAACATCAAGCTCTGGATCTTCGTCGCGATCCCCGCGATCGCGCTGATCACCATGACCGCGCGGTATCTGCTGCGCCTTTGGCTGCACAAGCAGCGAAAGGAAGGGCGGTGTCTGCGACCGGTGCTCGCCGCCGGGAGTCTGGCCACCGTCCGCGACCTGATCACCCGGACCCGCAAGTTCCCGCACCTCGGCTGGCGGGTGGACGCGGTGTGCACGACGGACGGTCTCGGGGCCGACGGTGACCAACTGGACGGAGTGCGGGTCGTCGGCCGGCTGACGGACGTCGCGGGCCACGTCCACCGCGACGGCTACCGTGTCGTCGCGGTCACACCGGACCCGCACTGGTCACCGGACCGGCTGCAGCGGCTGGCCTGGAATCTCGAGGGCAGCGACGCCGAGATGATCGTGGCCCCCGTGCTCATGGAGGTGGCCGGTCCGCGGCTGCACATAGACGCGGTGCTCGGGATCCCTCTGCTGCGGGTCAGCATGCCCACCTTCACCGGGGGCCGCCGGGCGGTCAAAGGGGTCGTCGACCGAATAGGCGCGACGATCCTGCTGATGCTGTTCGCACCGCTGATGGTCTTCGTCGGGCTGCTCGTGCTGCTGGACAGCCGCGGTGGGGCGTTCTACCGCCAGCGCAGGGTGGGCAAGGGCGGCCGCGAGTTCACCATTCTCAAGTTCCGCACCATGGTCGTGGGGGCTGACAGGGCACGTGCCGGGCTGGCCGACCGCAACGAGGGCGCCGGCCTGCTGTTCAAACTCCGCCGGGATCCGCGGGTGACCCGGGTGGGAGCGGTGCTGCGCCGGTACTCGATCGACGAGCTCCCACAGCTTTTCAACGTGCTCACCGGATCGATGTCGCTCGTCGGTCCGCGGCCTCCGTTACCGGAGGAGTCCGCCGCGTACGGCCCGGACATCCGGCGCCGTCTGCTGGTCAAGCCCGGACTCACCGGCCTGTGGCAGATCAGCGGACGCAGCGACCTGTCGTGGGAGGAGGCGATCCGGCTGGACCTGCGGTACGTGGAGGACTGGTCGCTCGCCCTGGACACAGTGATCTTGTGGAAGACGCTGCGTGCGGTGCTCTACGGGCAGGGGGCCTACTGATGCGCCGGAGTCGCCGTCCGGCCGACGCGCGGACCGCAGGCCCGAAGGGCCTGCCTGGGGGGAGGAACGGATCATGAGGATCAGCGTTTTCGGGCTCGGCTACGTGGGCTGCGTGTCGGCCGCGTGCCTGGCCAGCATGGGCCACGAGGTCATCGGGGTGGACGTGAACCAGGTGAAGGTCGACCTGGTCAACGACGGCAAGGCCCCGGTGGTCGAGGAGCGGATCGGCGAGCTCATCGCCGAGGTCGTGCGGACCGGAGCGTTACGCGCCACCGGCGACGTCCGCGAGGCGATCATGGGCAGCGAGGTGTCGCTCGTCTGCGTGGGCACGCCGTCGGAGCCCAACGGCAGCCTGTGCACCACGTACTTGGAACGGGTCACCGAGCAGATCGGCGCCGCGCTGGCGGAGCGGGGCGGACGGCACACCGTCGTGTTCCGCAGCACCATGCTCCCGGGCACCTGCCTGAACCTGCTGGTACCGATCCTGGAGAAGTCCGTCGGCGGCATGGCCGGGGTGGACATCGGGGTCGCGGTCAACCCGGAGTTCCTGCGTGAGGGCACGAGCGTGCGGGACTTCTTCGACCCGCCCAAGACGGTCATCGGCGAGCTCGACCCGGCCAGCGGCGATGCGGTGATGGCGCTCTACGACGGCTTGCCCGGCGAGGTGTTCCGGGTGCCGGTCCCGACGGCCGAGGCCATCAAGTACGCGGACAACGCGTTCCACGGACTCAAGATCGGCTTCGCGAACGAGCTGGGCTCGGTGTGCCAGGCGCTCGGGGTGGACTCGCACCAGGTGATGGACGTGTTCCTGGCCGACCGCAAGCTGAACATCAGCCCCGCCTACCTGCGGCCCGGCTTCGCCTTCGGTGGCTCCTGTCTGCCCAAGGACCTGCGCAGCCTGGTCCACGCGGCACAGCGGGCCGACGTCTCGGTGCCCATCCTGGCCCATGTGCTGGCCTCCAACTCCGACCATCTCCAGCGCGCGGTGGACCTGGTCGAGCGCACCGGCAAACGCCGGGTCGGCCTGTTCGGGCTGTCCTTCAAGCCCGGCACCGACGACCTCCGCGAGAGCCCGCTCGTCGAACTGGCGGAGAGGCTCTTCGGCAAGGGTTACGACCTGCGGATCCACGACGCCAACGTGAGCCTCTCCCGGCTGCTCGGCGCGAACCGCGAGTACGTCGAGACCCGGCTGCCGCACCTCGCGCAGCTCCTCGCGGATTCCGTCGACGAGGTGCTCGAACACGCCGAGGTGTGCCTGGTCGGAACCAGGGATCCGGCCGTGCTGTCGGCGCTGCCCCATGGCGGCGACGGCCCGGTGATCGTCGACCTCATCCACCTTCCCGACGCCGAGGCGCGCCGGGCCGAACCGGGGTACATGGGCCTTGCTTGGTAACGCGACCGGAGGCGACCGGCCGGACCGGCGTGCGCTGATCCTGGTGGAGAACCTGTCGGTGCCGTTCGACCGGAGAGTGTGGCAGGAGTGCACGACGCTGCGCGACGCGGGCTGGACGGTGCACGTCATCTGTCCCCAGGGCAGTAAACGGGACACGGAGGCGGAGGCGGAGATCGACGGGGTGCGGATCCACCGCTACCCGTTGCGCGCGGCCACCGGCGGGCCGGCCGGCTACCTGCGGGAGTACGGATCGGCGCTGTGGCATACCTTCCGGCTTGCCCGGAAGGTCGGCCCGGTCGACGTGGTCCACGCCTGCAACCCGCCCGACCTGCTGTTCCTGCCGGCGCTGTGGCTGAAGCGGCGCGGAGCGCGGTTCGTCTTCGACCAGCACGACCTGGTACCCGAGCTGTACCTCTCCCGCTTCGACCGCGGCGAGGATCTGCTCTACCGCGCCGTGTGCGCGCTCGAACGGCGGACCTACCGGGCCGCTGACGTCGTGCTCGCCACGAACGAGAGCTACCGGGACGTCGCGGTGCGCCGCGGCGGCCGGCGGCCGGAGGACGTCTTCGTGGTGCGCAGCGCGCCCGACATCGACCGGTTCCACCCCGTGCCGCCCGAGCCGGAGCTGAAGCGCGGCAAGCCTCATCTGCTGTGTTACCTCGGCGTCATGGGCCCGCAGGACGGGGTCGACTACGCCCTGCGGGCCCTCGCGAAGCTGCGCGACGAGCTCGGGCGCACCGACTGGCATGCGGTGTTCGTCGGCGCCGGCGACACCTTCGACGCGATGGTGGAGCTGTCCCGGGAGCTCGGGCTCTCGGAGCAGGTGCAGTTCACCGGGCGCGTTCCGGACGCCGATCTGGTGCGCTACCTGTCCACCGCGGACGTGTGCCTCTCCCCCGACCCGCACAACCCGCTCAACGACGTGTCGACCATGAACAAGGTCCTGGAGTACATGGTGATGGGCCGGCCGGTCGTCTCGTTCGACCTCCGGGAAGCACGGGTCTCCGCCGGTGACGCCGCCGTCTACGCGCCCGCCGACGACGAGGCGGAGTTCGCCGGACTCATCGCGCGGTTGCTGGACGACCCGGAGAAGCGGGCCCTGATGGGCAAGATCGGCCAGGAGCGGATCAGCGGACCGCTCTCCTGGCGGAACTCCCAGCGAGCGCTGCTCTCCGCCTACGCCGCCGCCTGCGGTGACCACACTCGGATGCCGGCGGGCGACCAGGACGAACCAGGGCGGAGGCCGCACCGTTGAACGATGACACGATACGCCTGGTCACGATCGGGCGGATCATCCGTCGGCGCTGGCGGCTTCTCACCATCCTCGCCGTGGTGGGGGCGCTCGCCGGCTACGGCACCTCCCTGCTGTTTCCGCCGCGCTACACGACATCGGCATCGGTACTGCTGCCGGGTGCGTGGGAGGAGCGCGAGCTGCTGACGCAGACAGAGGTCGCGACCAGTTCGGTGGTGGTCGACCGCGCGGCCGCCGCACTCCACTGGCATGGGGTCAGCGGCACCGAGCTCCAGGATCAGGTGAGCGCCAAGGCCGCCGACGGGAACATCATCAGGATCTCGGGCACGGCCGACACCCCGAAGCGGGCGCAGCAGCTCTCCGACCAGGTCGCCCGGCAGTTCGTCACCTTCGCCGCGCGGATCGTGGACGACAACACCGACCCCGAAGCGGCGGCGCAGCTCGAGGCACTTCAGCAGATGGTGGTCCAGACCAACCGCCGTATCACCGACCTGGCCGACGCGGCCGATCCGGGGCAGACCGTGGAGAGCGTGCAGACCCGCACCGAGCTCGAGAAACTGCGCACCTCTCTGCAGGAGGCCATCACCAAACTGGACCAGGCCGGCCCGACCGCCAACAAGGCCAACATGGTCGTCATGGGGTCGTCCGCCCGGCCGACCGGCGAGGCACCGCCGACGAGGGTGCAGCTCATCGTCGGCGGGGCGCTGCTCTTCTTCCTGCTCGCGGTCATCGGCCATCTCACCGCCGCACGGATGAGCCGCCGGCTGCGCACCGAACCGGAGATCGCCGCGGCGCTGGGCTCGACGCTGCTGGGCACCGTCGACGTACCTGGCGGACGGTCCGCGCACCGGCCGGAAGGCCGCGGCACTCGGGCCCCGATACGCCGTCTGCTGGGCGTCGACATCCGGTGGGACACACCGACCCCGCAGACCTCCGGCGACGAGGCCGCCAGACAGATCCGCTACCGGCGGGTGTGCGCCCGCCTCCGGGACCTTCTGCCGGCCCCCCGGCAGCTGCTGGTCGTCGTCCCGGACGGCGACGAGATCGCCCGCCGGGCCGCCGGCCAGCTCGTCGCCGAGGCCGAGAGCGGTCCTTCCCCGAACTCTTCGAGCGGGGAATACCCCTTGCTGCGGGTGGTGGGGGTCTCGGTGTCCCGGCCATTGGTGCCGGACCGCCACGACGAGTCCGGTGCCCTGGTCGTGCTCAGCGCGGGCAACTGGACCGCGGAGGAGCTCGCCGGCATCGCCGAGGCGTGCGCGGACGCCAAGCACGAGGTCGTCGGCATCGTCCTCGCCGGCACGGTCCGGGCCCGGGCGACGCGCTCCGCCGGCCGTCCTCGCAATGCCGCCACGCCGGCGTTCGCGGTCGGCGAAGACGCAACGGGAGGTTCAAGGTGACGACGAGTACGTCTTCGGAGTCGTCGGCCGCCGCTCCGCTGCTGGACCTGCAGGCGCTTGTGGTGGCGGTGCGGAGGCGGCGCCGCGTCTGGTGGACCATGGCGCTGCTGGGGCTGCTCGTCGGCACGGCGGTGGCGGTCCTGCTGCCGCCGCCGCCGACCGCCGTGGCCAAGGTGCTGGTCGCGCATCAGGAGGACCAGCCGAACGATCCCGGAACGCTGATCCGCACCGACGTCGGACTGCTGCAGACGACCCGGATCGCCGCCAAGGCCCTGGAGTCCCTCGGGTCCGCGGAGAAGCCGGAAGACTTCATGCGGGACTACGGGGCCGTGGGCCTGACCAACAACCTGCTGCAGATCACTGTGACCGGTGACAGCGAGGCGCAGGCCGTGGCCCGCGCCAAGGCGCTGGGCGACGCGTTCGTCGCGGACCATGTGGCGCGGATAAAGGACGCCTCCGACGCCGAGGCCAAGGCCCTGCTCGACCAGCGTGACCGGATGCAGGGCGAACTCGCCCAGGTCAACAAGGCGATCGGGGACGGATCGGCGCAGAGCGGGCCGAAGGCGTCGGCGGACCTGGAGTCGCTCTTCGCCAGCCGGGCCGAACTCACCTCACGGATCACCGATTTCAGCCAGCGCGCCGCGGAGGCCCGCATCGGCACGCCCCGGCTCGTCGCCGGCACACAGGTCGTGGACGCACCGCGCGCGGTGCGGCACTCGCTGCCCAAGACCGCTGCCACCAACGCCGTGATCGGGCTCGTCCTCGGGCTCGTCCTCGGGCTCGCGGTGGCAGCGGTCGGCACGGTGGTGGCGGACCGCCCGGTGCTCCGCCGGGAGATCGCGGCGAACCTCGGCGCCTCGGTCATCGCGGAACTGCCCGGCCGGCCGGCCGGGCTTTGGCGGCGCCGGCGGATCCGGGCAGCACGCCAACGGCTCACCACGTCCCTGGCCCGCACCGTGCGCGGCTCCGCGGAACCGGTGTCACTGCTGGAGCTGGGCTGTGCGCGCGGCACGAGCGTGATCGCCCTGGACCTCGCCAGGGCACTGGCGGCGGACGGGCCGGTGGTCGTCGTCGACGGTCTGCCCGGCCCGCAGCTCGCCAGGCGCCGCCCGAAGCCAGGAGACCCGACCGTGGTCACCGGCGAGCGTGTCTCGTCCGGGTCGCATCAGGAGCGCCTGCTCGGCGTCGGCTCGGTGGCGCCCGGCACGGCGTGGACCGACCTCCGGTACCTCGGCGCTCGGACCGTGCTCGTCGTGCGTGCCGGGCACGGTAGCGCCGCATGGCTGCACACCGTCGCGCGACAGCTCGCGGACCAGCGCATTCCGGTGATCGGTGTGGTGCTGATCGACCCCGATCCGCGTGACCGCACCGACGGCACGCTGTGGGACGGGCTGCACACCGCGCTGCGGGGCCAGACCGAGCCGCGGGCACGCCAGAACGCGGCGGGCCCGCGACGGACCGAACGGCTGCCGATGTGGGCCGGACGCGTCCCGGACAGCGACCAGGAGGCGCGCTAGACATGTGTGGCATCGCAGGCACTTACCGGTGGCCGGACGGGAAGGCCGTGGCCGACCGGCTCACCGAAACCCTCGCCCACCGCGGTCCGGACGGGTCGGGCCGCTACAGCCACCCCCTCGGGGACGGCGAAGTGCACCTCGGGCACCGCCGGCTGGCCATCATCGACCTGTCCGAGACCGGCGCCCAGCCGATGGCCTCGGACGGCCTCGTCCTGACGTACAACGGCGAGCTGTACAACGCGCCGGAGCTGCGTGCCGAGCTGGAGGCCGCCGGGGCGCGCTTCCGTGGCACCTCCGACACCGAGGTGCTGCTGGAGGCCTGGCGGCGCTGGGGAACGGACTGCCTGCCCCGGCTGCGCGGCATGTTCGCGTTCGGGATCTTCGACGAGCGAACCGGTGAACTGGTGCTCGCCCGCGACCAGCTCGGCATCAAGCCGCTGTTCCTGCTCCGGCGCGGCGCGGGTCTGGTGTTCGCCTCCGAGCTCAAGGCGCTCGCCGCCGTGACCGGCGGGTCGCTGGAGGTGGACCACGCCGCGCTGGTGGCGTCGCTGCTGTACTACTGGGTGCCGGACTCACGGTGCGCGTTCCGCGAGGCGGAGAAGCTGCCGCCGGGAAGCTGGATCCGGTTCCGGCCCGACGGCCGGGTGGACCGCGGCCGGTACTGGAACCTGAGGGACGTCGCCGCCGAGGGCCGGGAACGGGCCCTCGCCGGCGAGCAGCCGGATATCGCCGCGATCGTCGAGGAGTCGACCCGGCGCCACCTGCTCTCCGACGTCCCCGTGGCGACCTTCCTCTCCGGCGGTCTCGACTCCAGCTACCTGACCGCGCTGGCGGCCCGCGACCGGCCCGGGATCTCGGCTTACACGATCGGGTTCCGCGCCGAGGACGCCAGGTTCGAGGCGATGCCGGACGACCTGCGCTACGCCCGGCAGGTGGCCGAGCGGTTCGGCGTCGACCTGCACGAGATCGAGATCGCGCCGAACGTGCTCGACCTGCTGCCGCGGATGACGTATCACCTGGACGAGCCGATCGGCGACCCCGCCGCGATCAACACGTTCCTGATCTGTTCGGCCGCCCGGGAGGCCGGGGTCAAGGTGATGCTCTCGGGGATGGGTGCCGACGAGCTGTTCGCCGGATACCGCAAGCACCTGGCCAACCTGATCGCGCTGCGCTACCAGCGCGTGCCCCGGCCCCTGCGGCGCGGTCTGTCCAGGGCCGTGGACAGGCTGCCGGTCGCCACGGCCCGCCGGGGGTACCGGTCGGTGCGCTTCGCGAAGCGGTTCCTCTCCTTCGCCGACCTGCCGGAGGAGACGGCGTTCCGGCGCAGCTACACCATGTACGACCAGGACGAGTTGCTCGCCCTGGTCGATCCGGACCTGGCCGGGACGGTGGAGGACGTGCTCACCGAGCACGCGGACATCTACGAGGACAACGACCTCGACGACTTCGTCAACCGTATGTGCCTGGGCGACGCCCGGATGTTCCTGCCCGGCCTGAACCTCGCCTACACGGACCGGTCGAGCATGGCCGCCTCGACCGAGGTGCGGGTGCCGTACGTGGACGTCGAGGTGGTCAGGGCGGCGTTCGCCGTGCCCGGCGATCGCAAGATCGTCGGACGACAGGGCAAGGCCGTCCTCAAGGAGGCGGCCACCTCGATCCTGCCCCGGGAGATCGTGTACCGGCCCAAGGGCCTGTTCAGCGCGCCGCTGCGCGCCTGGATGAGCCGGGATCTGGCACCGCTGGTGCGCGAGGTGGTCAACGACGGCGTACTCGTCGGCTCAGGGCTCCTGCGCCGCGACGCCCTGGCGCGCATGGTCGCCGAGGACGCCGCCGGGCAGCGGGACTTCTCCAAGCATCTGTGGCATGTGCTGACCCTCGAGTACTGGTACCGCGACGCGACCTCCGGGTCCGGCCGGAACGCTCGCTCGGCGGCGTAGAAGACGGCTTAGAAACAAGGGGACTTCGGGTGAAACAGGTCGTACAGAACTACAAGAGCGGCGAGCTGGCGGTGCTCGACGTGCCGGTGCCGGGATGCAAGCCGGGCGGTGTGCTGGTGCGCAGTGCCTACTCGCTGATCTCCACCGGGACCGAACTCATGAAGGTGTCCGAGGCCGGCATGTCGATGCTGGGCAAGGCCCGCTCCCGTCCGGACCAGGTGGCCAAGGTCATGCAGAGCGTGGCCACCAATGGGGTGCCCGCCACCTACCGCAAGGTGATGGGCAAGCTGGACTCCTACACGCCGCTGGGTTACTCGCTGTGCGGGGTGGTCGAGCAGGTCGGCACCGGGATCGACGACGTGAAGGTCGGCGACCTCGTCGCCTGCGCCGGCAACGAGCACGCGCTGCACGCCGAGCTGAACTGGGTGCCGAGGAACCTCTACACCCCGGTGCCGGACGGCCTCGCGCCCCGGCACGCGGCCTTCGGCACCGTCGGGTCGATCGCGATGCAGGGCGTACGGCAGGGCGAGCCGCAGCTCGGCGAGGTGGCACTGGTCATCGGCCTCGGGCTGATCGGGCAGCTGGTGGTGCAGCTGCTTTCCGCCTCGGGGGTCCGCGTCGTCGGGGCGGACCCGGACCCGACGCGCTGCGAACTCGCCGAGCGGCTGGGTGCCGCGGCCTGCGGCGATCCGGCCTCCGCGGCCGTGGAAGCCGCCGTCGCCGAACTCACCGGCGGCCACGGCGTGGACCAGGTGTACCTGGCCGCCGGCGGCGGCAGCAACCAGCCCGTCGAGCTGGCCGCGCGGCTCTGCCGGGACCGCGGCCGGGTCGTCGACATCGGCAAGTGCCGCCTGGACCTGCCCTGGAACGCGTACTACGAGAAGGAGCTCGACGTCCGGTTCTCCCGTTCGTACGGGCCCGGGCGCTACGACCCGGAGTACGAGCTCGAAGGGCGGGACTACCCGATCGGCTACGTGCGCTGGACCGAGCGCCGCAACCTGGCGTGCTTCCTCGATCTCCTCGCCCGCGGCCGCGTCGACGTGGAGCCCCTGGTCTCCCACATCGCCGACTTCGACGACGCCGTCGAGACGTACCGGAGCCTGAAGGACGGCGAACTGAAGGCCGTGGCCGTGCTGTTCCGGTACCCCGAGCAGAAGGAGGAACCGGGGGAGGCGGAGGCCCCGGAGGTGGCCGTGCCCGCGGTGCGACGCGGCGCCGGAGCATCCACCCCGGCCCGGTCCGCCACGGCGCCGGTGCGGCTGGCGTTCGTCGGCGCGGGAAACTACGCGACGTCGATGCTGCTCCCGCACCTGGCACAGCGCGACGGCGTCGAGTTGTCCACGGTCGTCACCACAACGGCGCTGTCCGCGGCCAACGCGCAGCGGAAGTTCGGCTTCGCCGAGGCGACCACGGATCTCGACAGCGTGCTCGGCGACAAGTCCATCGACGCGGTGTTCGTCGTCACCCGGCACAGCTCGCACGCCGAACTGACCCGCAAGGCGCTGCTGGCCGGCAAGACGGTGTTCGTGGAGAAGCCGTTGGCGCTCACCGAGGACGAGCTGGCCGGTGTGCTCGCGGCGGTGGAGGAATCCGGCAACGACCGGCTGCAGGTGGGCTTCAACCGCCGGTTCGCGCCGCTGCTGCGGGAGGCCAGGAAGCGGTTGGGCGCCCGGACCGGTCCGGCGAGCCTGCGTTACCTGGTCAACGCGGGACGCCTCGGACACGGCAGCTGGTACCTCCAGCAGGGCACGGAGGGCTCGCGGTTCGCCGGCGAGGGCGGACACTTCATCGACACGGCGAGCTGGCTGCTGGAGGCCGACCCGGTATCGGTGTACGCGGTCGCCACGTCCGGCAATGAGGACCTGCAGGTCGTACTGCGCTACCCGGACGGGTCGACCGCCACCATCAGCTACGTCACCACCGGCGCGGCAGGCTTCCCCAAGGAGACGCTGGACCTTGTCGCGGACGGCAAGGTGCTGCGGCTCGACGACTTCGTCCGTGCCTCGCTGTATTCGGACGGCACGGCCGGCCGCAAGCGGTGGGTCAGTTCGCGGCTGCCCAAGGCCCGGGACAAGGGCCAGTCCGCCGAGCTGGCCGCGTTCATCAAGGCCGTGCGGACCGGTGGGCCGATGCCCGTGCCGCTGGAGTCGCTGGTCGCCACGACGTCGGCCACGCTCGCCGTGCAGAGCGGCCTGGCCGGCGGCGCGCCCGTGACGCTGGCGAGGGCACGATGACCATGAGCGCGGGCTGGTACCTGCGGCGGCTGTCCCGGATGGGGCCGCGGGAGGTCGGCGGCCGGGCGGGCGACGCGGTGCGCAGACGGCGGTGGCGGTCGGCGCGGCCCGACTGCCCGGGCGTGACCGGCGCCCGGTTCACCGCGGTTCTGCCCGCCGGGACGATCGCCGCGATACCTCCGGACGCCGCGAAGCGTCTCGTCGTCGGGGCGGACCGGCTGATGGACGGGCGTGCCGAGTACTTCGGCGTGGTCCGCGACGACCTGGACGACCCGGACTGGTGGTGCGACCCGAAGACCGGGCGCCGGGCGCCGGGGGGCTACTCGTTCGACGTGCCGTACCGCGACGAGGACGCGGTCGGGGACGTCAAGCAGATCTGGGAGCTGTCCCGGCACCAGTACCTCACGGTGCTCGCCGCCGCCTACGCCGTCACCGGGGAGGAGCGGTACGCCGAGCGGGTGGCCGAGCACCTGCGGTCCTGGTGGACGGCCAACCCACCGCTGCGCGGCGTGCACTGGATCAGCGGCATCGAGCTGGGCATCCGGCTGCTGTCCTGGGTGTGGATCCGCCGGCTGCTCGACGGCTGGCCGGGCGCGGCCGGGCTGTTCGAGGACAACCCCGTGGCGCTGAACCAGATCTGGCACCACCAGCGCTGGCTGGCCGCCTTCCCCAGCCGGGGGTCCTCCGCGAACAATCACGTCATCGCCGAGGCCGCCGGGCAGTTCGCCGCGGCCTGCGCGTTCGGGTGGTTCCCCTCCTCGACGCGTTGGCGGGCCGAAGCGCTGCGGTCGCTGGAGCGGCAGCTGCGCGCCAATACCTTCGAGTCCGGCCTCAACCGCGAGCTGGCCACCGAGTATCACGGACTGGTCCTGGAGCTCGGCCTGGCCGCGGTGGCCGAGGCGGATGCCGCCGGGGTGCCGGTCCCCGAGTCGGTCCGGCTGGTACTGCTGCGGATGACCGACGCGCTCGCGGCCATCGTGGACAGCCGGTTACGGCCGCCGCGCCAGGGGGACGCGGACGACGGGCACGGCCTGGTCGTGGACGGCGAGGGCACCGACCGCTGGGCCTCGCTGCTGGCCACCGGGGACGCCGTGTTCGGCCGGCTCGCCTGGTGGCCGGGAGTGACCGGCACCGATGTGCGCACCCCGCTGCTGGCCGCGCTCGTCCGGCCGAACCCGGCGAACGGAACCGCGCCGGCCGTGTCCCGGCCGGCAAGCCGACCGGCGCATTTCGCCGACGCGGGCATGACCATCCTGCGTGGTCCGGCGGAGATCTGGTGCCGCTGTGACGGCGGTCCGCACGGCTTCCTGTCCATCGCCGCGCACGGCCACGCGGACGCGCTGTCCGTGGAGGTCCGGCACGACGGGGTCGACGTGCTCGCCGACCCGGGGACGTACTGCTACCACGGGCAGCCCGAGTGGCGGCGGTACTTCCGGTCGACCCTCGGCCACAACACCCTGCAACTGGACGGCGCCGACCAGTCCGTCTCCGGCGGCCCGTTCCTGTGGACCCGGCAGGCCCGCAGCCGCGTCCTGGCCATGGACACATCCCACGAGGCAGTGGCCCGCTGGTGCGCCGAGCACGACGGTTACCAGCGCTCGGTGCACCGCCGCCGGGTGGAGCTGACGGCCGCGAGCCAGGAGCTGAGGGTGGTCGACGAGGTGCGCGGCCCGCGCCGGGACGTACGCCTGGCGTTCCACCTCGGCCCGGCGGTCGCCGCGGACCTGACGGGCAGCCGGGCCGTGCTCACCTGGACCCGGGACGGCGAGGACCGCTCCGCCGTGCTCGACCTGCCCGGGCAGCTGCGCTGGCGGGCGCATCGCGGCGAGACCGACCCCCCGCTGGGCTGGTACTCCGCCGGCTTCGGGCGCAAGGAACCCGCCACGACGCTGGTCGGCACCGGCTTCGCCGACGGCGCGCAGGGGTTCACCACCGTGCTCAGGTTCCGCGGCTAGGGGGGCGCGTGGGAATCAAGAGGCGGCACTGGGCGCTGACGGCGGCACCGCTGGCGCTGGCACTGCTGGTGGCGACCGGCTGTGAGAGCACGCAGGGCGCCGGGACGGAGCCGAAGGCCGCGCCGTCCACGTCCGCGGCCCGATCCGCGGCCCGGATGTGCGCCGAGCCCGCGGCCGGGCCGGCGAAGGCACCGGCGGGCGCGGTGACGGTCGACCCCGCTGTGGTCGGTGACCTGGCGGCGAAGACCAGGAAGAGCCCCCCGAACACCACGTTCTGGCTTCGGCCGGGCAAGCACCGGCTCGACCCGGACCGCTACGCCCAGGTCATCCCCAAGAAGGGGGACCGCTACCTCGGTGCGCCGGGCGCGGTGCTCGACGGCCGGAAGAAGAACCAGTACGCGTTCGGCGGCAGCGCCCGCGACGTCACCATCCGCTACCTGACCGTGCAACGTTTCGTGGCGCCGCCCGACGAGGGCGTGGTCAACCATGACTCGGCCGACGGTTGGGTGATCGAGCACGCGACGATCCAGGACAACTCCGGCGCCGGGCTGATGGCCGGTGCCCGCCAGCGGGTCCTCGCGAGCTGCCTGCGCGACAACGGTCAGTACGGCATGAACGCGTACAAGGGCACCGGCCGTATCAGTGGCCTGGTGGTCGAGGGCAACGAGATCGTGGGCAACAACACCGGTGACTGGGAGCGGCGGCGGGAGGGCTGCGGCTGCACCGGAGGCATCAAGTTCTGGGCCGTCGACGGCGCCGACATAAGCGGCAACTGGGTGCACGACAACCGCGGAACCGGGTTGTGGGCGGACACCAACAACAACGACTTCCGCATCGAGGACAACGTGCTGGAGGCCAACGACGGTGCCGCGCTGATCTACGAGACCAGCTACAACGCGGTCATCCGGAACAACACGATCCGGCGGAACAACTGGGTCGAGGGCCGCAGGGAGGCCGACCGCGGCGACTCCTTCCCGTACGCGACCGTCTACCTGTCCGAGTCCGGCGGCGAACCACGGATCCGAGCCCGTACCGACAAGATCGAGATCTATCGGAACGTGCTGGAGAACAACTGGTCCGGGATCACACTGTGGGAGAACGCCGACCGGTTCTGCCACAGTCCGGCCAACACCTCGTCCGGTGACTGCACCTTGCTGGTGCGGGACACCGACCGCTGCGCGAAACCGGCGATCGACACCGCGCCTCTCTACGCGGACTGCCGGTGGAAGACCCAGCGGGTGGACATCCACGACAACCGCTTCGTGCTGGACAAGTCCGTCGTCGACTGCACGGTGAAGTGCGACCGCATGGCGGTGCTGGCCAACTACGGCACCTATCCCGACTGGTCGCCGTACAAGGGCAAGCTCGTGGCCGACGCGATCACCCACAAGCAGCACAACCGCTGGCACGACAACGTCTACATCGGACCGTGGAGGTTCGTCGCCCACGACCCGAGCCGGGTGCTCGACTTCGGGCAGTGGCAGGGAGCGCCGGACCGGCAGGACGCCGGCAGCACCCTCGACCCACGGGCAGGTGGTTGAGATGGGCGGGGGCGTGCTGCGCGACGGGCCGCCGGGCGGACCGGACACGGCGGACACGCGGCCCGGCGCCGAACCGCGCCCGGCCGGCACACCGAGGCTCGTCGGGACCGTCTGGGGGTTGCTGATCCTCAACACGCTGGGCTCCGCCGGGGCGAAGACCATCGTCCCGCTGCCCCGCTCCCTCATCCAGATGGTCACCATGGGCGCGCTGGTCGCCGCGTTCGCGCTGGCGCTCGCGGTCAATCTCCGGCTGCGGATCCGGGCCAGTGCCTTCCTGTTCCTGCTCACCCTGCTGCTGGGACTGAGCGTGATCTCCAGCGCGAACCTGGAGTCCGGGTTCGGCGCGCTGTTCCGCTGCGCCCGGCTGGCTCTCTTCGTCGGCACGCTGTGGCTGCTCAGCCGCTGGTGGGACGGCGGTCCGACGTTCGTCCGGCACCACATCCGGATGTACTTCGCGGTGCTCGGGTCGGTGGCCGCCGGTCTCGTCGTCTCACCGGGCGCGGCCCTGCCCGGGCTCTACGGCGGGCGGCTGGTCGGCGCGTTGTGGCCGCTCACCCCGCCGCAGATCGGACAGTACGCCGCGGTCATCATCGGGCTCACCGTGCTGCTCGCTCTGGGCCGCCGGACCGACAGGACCAGCGCGGTGGTGGTCATCGTGCCGTCCCTCGTCCTGCTCGCGCTCACCCATACCCGGACGGCCACGCTCGGCCTGCTCGTCGGGCTGGCGCTGGCGATCGGCTCGCTCATCCTGACCAGCGCACCCGCCCGCCGGTTCTTCGCCTGGGCGGTGCTGTGCGCGGCGGTGGCCGCGGTGGGGTTCGCCTCCGTGCTGCAGGCGTGGTTCCTGCGCGGACAGAGCCAGGAGAACTTCAGCAGCCTCACCGGCCGGGCCAAGGTCTGGGAAGCCCTGCTGGCGGCTCCGCGGACGACCTCGGAGTATCTGTTCGGCATGGGCCTGGGCGACAAGTCGTTCGGCGGGCTGCCGATCGACAACAGCTGGCTGGCCGTCTTCAACGAGCAGGGGATGACCGGCGTCGCCCTGGTGGCGGCGATCATCATCGTGCTCGGCGGTGTCGCGTTGCTGCGCCCGCCGTCGCTGTCGAGGGCGTGCGCGATCTTCCTGATCAGCTACTGCGCGATCGCGTCCTACACCGAGGCCGGTCTTGGCGACGCCTCGCCGTATCTGCTGCATCTGGCCCTGGCCGCCTCGCTGCTGGCGGCACCGGCATCCACCACTCCCCTCCCGGCACCCGGATTCCCTCGACGCCGCGTCCCGCGATGGGCCCAGAGATCGGAGGCCACCTGAGCATGCACGTCCTCGTGGTGCACAACCGCTATGCCTCGGCGCAGCCGAGCGGGGAGAACAAGGTCGTCGACCAGGAGGTGGCGCTGCTGCGCGGGGCCGGCCACCGGGTCGAGGTGTTCGAGCGGCGCAGCGACGACATCTCCGCCCGGTCCCTGCTGGGCAAGGCCGCGATACCGCTGCTGGTTCCGTGGAACCCGGCGGTCCGCACGGAGCTCGCCGCCAGGCTGCGCGCCGAGCGACCGGACGTGGTGCACGTCCACAACGTCTTCCCGCTCCTGTCGCCGGCGGTGCTGGCCGCCTGCGCCGACGCCGGTGTGCCCGCCGTCGCCACACTGCACAACTACACCCAGGTCTGCCCGCCCGGCACGCTGCAGCGGGACGGCCGGCCGTGCACCGAGTGCGTCGGCTCCTCGCCGCTGCCCGCCGTCCGGCACGGCTGCTACCGGAACTCCCGGCTGGCGACGGTGCCGCTCGCGGTCGGCCTGTCGGTCAACCGGCGGCGGTGGTGGTCCGGCGTGGAGCGGTTCTTCTGCATCTCCGGGGCGCAGCGCGACGTGCTGGTGCGGTCGGGGATGCCGCCCGAGCGGCTGGCGGTGAAGCACAACTTCGTGCCCGACCCGGACACCCGCCGGACGGACGCCGGCGAGCAGCTGCTCTATCTCGGCCGGCTCGCGGAGGCCAAGGGCGTGCGGCTGCTCATGACCGCGTGGGACGAACTCGCCGCCGACGGCGGGGTGGGCGTCCCGCTCGTGATCGCGGGTACGGGGCCGCTGGAGCCGGAGGTGACCGCCTGGGCGGCGGGCCGGGACGACGTCCGGTACGTCGGCCTCTACGACACGGCGGAGTGTCAGAAGGCCATCGCGCGGTCGGTCGCCGTGGTGGCTCCCTCGACATGGCTGGAGGCGTTCGGCCTGGTGGTGGTGGAGGCGATGGCGGCGGGGGTCCCGGTCGTCGCCGCCGGTCACGGCGCGTTCGTCGAACTCGTCGAGGACGGGGTGACCGGGCTGCTGCACCGGCCGGGCGAGTCCTCGTCGCTCGCGTCCCGCATACGCCGGATCGCGGTCGACGCGGACCGCAACCGGGAGATGGGCCAGGCGGCCCGGCGCCGTTACGAGCAGGGGTTCAGCCCGGCCGTCGGCCTTGAGCGCCTGGTGGAGGGGTACCGCACCGCGATCGCGGGTCGGTCCGGCGGCGGGGACAGCCCGTCGCCTGTGGGGGAAAACAGCACTGGCTCGCTGCGGGGACGACCGCGCGAGCGGGATGGGGGAAGTTAGATGACACGATGCCGACTCTGCGGCTCGGCGGCGCTCGCGAGCGTCGTCGATCTGGGGGCGACCCCGCCGTGCGAGAGCTTTCTCGCCGCGGACCAACTGGACCGGCCGGAACCGGCGTACCCGCTGCACCTGCGGGTCTGCACCGACTGCTGGCTGGCGCAGATCCCTCCGCTGATCACGCCGGAGGAGACGTTCAGCGAGTACGCGTACTTCTCCTCCTTCTCGACCTCCTGGGTCGAGCACGCGCGCACGTTCGTCGCCGACGCCGTGCGGCGGGTGGGGCTCGGCCCCGATGCCTTCGTGGCCGAGGTCGCGAGCAACGACGGGTACCTGCTGAGGCATGTGGTGGACCGGGGGATCCGCTGCCTCGGTATCGAGCCGTCGGTGAACGTCGGCGCCGCCGCGCGGGACGCGGGTGTGCCCACGCTCACGGAGTTCCTGTCCCCGGAAACCGGCTCGGCCGTCCGCGCCGAGCACGGCCCGGCGGACCTGGTCGTGGCCAACAACGTGTACGCGCACATCCCCGACGTGGTCGGCTTCACCCAGGGGCTGCGCGCCCTGGTGGCCGACGACGGCTGGGTCTCGATCGAGGTGCAGCACCTGCTGACCCTGATCGAGGAGAACCAGTACGACACGATCTACCACGAGCACTTCCAGTACTACACGGTCGCGTCCGCGACCCGGGCGCTGGCGAGCGGCGGACTCACGCTCGTGGACGTCGAGCTGCTGCCCACGCACGGCGGCTCCATCCGGCTGTGGGCCCGGCCTGCCGAGGTCGCCGGGGAGCCGAGCGGCCGGGTGGCCGACGTACTGGACCGGGAGAAGGCCGCCGGGCTGCAGGAGCTGTCCGGGTACACCGAGTTCTCCTCCCGCGTGGCCAAGGTGCGCCGGGACCTGCTGCGGTTCCTCATCGACGCGGCCGAGCGCGGCGAGACGGTCGTCGGCTACGGCGCCCCGGGCAAGGGCAACACGCTGCTCAACCACTGCGGCATCCGGCCCGACCTGCTCGCCTACACGGTCGACCGCAACCCCTACAAGCACGGCAGGTTCACCCCGGGCACCCGCATCCCGATCCTGCCGCCCGAGCGGATAGCCGCCGACAAACCCGACTACGTCCTCGTCCTCCCGTGGAACCTGCGGGACGAGCTGGTCGAGCAGCTGTCCTTCGTGCACGAGTGGGGCGGCCGGCTGGTCTTTCCCATCCCGGAACTGAGCATTGTCGAGGTCAAGTCGTGAAGGTCGTTCTGTTCTGCGGCGGTTACGGGATGCGTATGCGCAACGGAACCTCCGACGACGTGCCCAAACCGATGGCGATGGTCGGCCCGCGACCGCTGATCTGGCATGTCATGCGCTACTACGCGCACTTCGGGCACACGGAGTTCATCCTGTGCCTCGGGTACGGGGCGCACCACATCAAGGACTTCTTCCTCAACTACGAGGAGACGACGTCCAACGACTTCGTGCTGCGCGGCGGGCGGACCGAGCTGCTGTCCACCGACATCGCCGACTGGACGATCACCTTCGCGCAGACCGGTGTCGAGTCGCCGATCGGGGAGCGGCTGCGCCGGGTGCGGCACCATCTGGACGGCGACGAGATGTTCCTCGCGAACTACGCCGACGTGCTCACCGACGCCCCGCTGGCGGAGATGATCGACCGGTTCGCCCGGCGCGACGCCGGTGCGTCGATGATGGTGGTACCGCCGCAGTCGTCGTTCCACTGCGTGGACCTGGGCGAGGACGGCCTGGTGGGGGGCATCACCGCGGTGAGCGACATGCCGCTGTGGGAGAACGGCGGCTACTTCGTGCTCCGCCAGGAGGTCTTCGACCACATCCCGGAGAACGGGGACCTGGTCGCCGACGGATGTGCCCAACTGGCCAAGCGTGGACGGCTGGTGGCACATCAGCACCGCGGCTTCTGGAAGCCGACCGACACCGTGAAGGAGCGGGCGGCGCTCGACGACGCGTACACCCGGGGCGACCGCCCGTGGGCCGTGTGGGAACGGGACGGCGCGGCGGCCGGCGCGACCGGTGGCAGGGACGCCGCCGGAGCGCGCGCGTGATCCGGCTCGGCGCCGGGCGCCTGGACCGGATCGTCGCGGTGGGCGCGCACTGCGACGACATCGCCATCGGCGCCGGCGGCACGCTGCTGACGCTGTGCCTCGCGCGGCCGGGCATCCGCGTCGACGCGCTGGTGCTCTCCGGCGGAGGCGGCGAGCGGGAGCAGGAGGAGCGGGCCGCGCTCGCCGCCTTCTGCCCCGGCGCCGATCTGCGGCTGACCGTGCTCAAGCTGCCGGACGGCCGGATGCCCGCGCACTGGGACGAGGCCAAGGCCGCGGTCGAGGAACTGCGTCTGCGGACCGAGCCGGATCTGCTCCTCGCACCGCGCACCGACGACGCGCACCAGGATCACCGCGGCCTGGCGCGGCTGCTGCCCACCGCGTTCCGCGACCACCTCGTGCTCGGCTACGAGATCGTCAAGTGGGACGGCGATCTCGGCCGTCCGGCGGCGTACCAGCCGCTGTCGCCGGAGATCGCCGAACAGAAGGTGCGGCTGCTGCAGGAGCACTACCCCTCGCAGCGGCAGCGGCCCTGGTACGACCGGGAGGCCTTCCTCGGCCTCGCGCGGATCCGCGGCATCGAATGCCACGCGCGCTACGCCGAGGCGTTCACCGTCACCAAACTCACTCTCGACCTGGGGGAATGAACCTTGCGCGTACTGCTGACCGGACACCAGGGCTATCTGGGCACCGTGATGGCCCCGGTCCTCGCGGCCGCCGGGCACGAGGTCGTCGGTCTCGACTCCGGCCTGTTCGCCGACTGCGTGCTTGGCCCGCGGCCCGCGGACCCGCCGGGCCCGCGGGTGGACCTGCGCGACGTCACGGCCGAGCACGTGGCCGGGGTGGACGCGGTGATCCACCTGGCCGCGCTGTCCAACGACCCGCTGGGATCGCTGGCGCCGGAGCTCACGTACGACATCAACCACCACGCCTCCGTGCGGCTGGCCCGGCTGGCCCGCGAAGCCGGAGTGCGGCGCTTCCTGTACGCGTCGACCTGCTCCGTCTACGGCGCCTCCGGCGGCGACGACCTGGTGGCCGAGGACGCACCGCTGCGACCGGTGACGCCGTACGCGGAGTCCAAGGTCCGGGTGGAGGACGACCTGCACGCGCTCGCCGACGGCGACTTCACCCCGGTGTACATGCGCAACGCCACCGCCTTCGGCTTCTCGCCCCGGCTGCGCGCCGACATCGTGCTGAACAACCTGGTGGGGCACGCCCTGTTGTCCGGCGAAGTCCTCGTGCTCTCCGACGGCACCCCCTGGCGCCCGCTGGTGCACGCCGCCGACATCGCACGGGCCTTCACGGCCGCGCTGACCGCGCCGCGCGAGGCGGTGCACGACCGGGCGTTCAACATCGGCAGCGAGATCAACAACGTCACGGTCGCCGAGATCGCCGAGCAGGTCGCCGAGGCGGTGTCCGGCTCGAAGGTGGTGATCACCGGGGAGAACGGTGCCGATCCGCGTTCGTACCGGGTTGACTTCTCCCGGTTCCGCGCTGCGGTTCCCGGCTTCGACTGCGAGTGGACGGTGAAGCGGGGCGCGCTCGAACTCGCCGACGCCTACCAGAAGTTCGGGCTGACCCGGGAGAGCTTCGAGCAGCGCTTCACCCGGCTTGCCGTGCTGCGCGCGGCGTCCGACGCCGGGGCCGTCGACGACACCCTGCGGTGGCGCCGATGAGCGCGGCCGGGGAGGAGATGCACGCGCTGGTGGAGCGGTTGTACCCGCTGTGCCGGAGCATCACCGGCGACGGTGTGCGCGCCACCCTGGACATCGTCGGCGAGTACATACCGCTCCAGGTGCACGAGGTGCCGACGGGGACCCAGGTGCTCGACTGGACGGTGCCGCAGGAGTGGAACATCCGGGACGCGTACATCGCCGACGGCGCCGGCCACCGGGTCGTCGACTTCGCCGCGTCCAGCCTGCACGTGCTCGGCTACAGCGTGCCGGTGTCGGCGACCATGCCGTTGGCCGAGCTGCGCGGACACCTGCACACCCTGCCGGACCACCCGGCCTGGGTGCCGTACCGCACCAGCTACTACAAGCCGGACTGGGGGTTCTGCCTGGCCCAGGAGACCTTGGACGCGCTGCCCGACGGCGAGTACGAGGTGCGCATCGACTCCACGCTCGCCGATGGCCACCTCACCTACGCCGAGCACGTGGTCCCCGGACAGGTCCCCGAAGAAGTGATCGTCTCCTGCCACGTCTGCCACCCGTCGCTGGCCAACGACAACCTGGCCGGCATCGCGGTGGCGACGTTCCTGGCGCGAGCTCTGGCGGAGGAGCAGCCGTACTACACCTACCGGTTCCTGTTCGCGCCCGGCACCATCGGGGCGATCACCTGGCTGGCCCGCAACGCGGAGCGGATCGAACGGGTCGGGCACGGGCTGGTGCTGGCCTGCGCCGGCGACCGGGGCCGGCTGACGTACAAACAGAGCAGGCGCGGCGACGCGGAGATCGACCGGGTGATGCGGCACGTGCTGAACGCGTCCGAACGCCCGCACCACGTAACCGAGTTCACTCCCTACGGCTATGACGAGCGGCAGTTCTGCTCGCCCGGGTTCGATCTCGGGGTGGGCTCGCTCAGCCGGACCCCGTACGCGGGCTACCCCGAATACCACACCTCGGCGGACAATCCGGATTTCGTCTCCCCGGAGGCGATGGCGGACACGCTCACCGTCTGCCGCGAGGCGTTCGCCGTGCTGGACCGCAACCGGCGCTACGTCAACCTGAGCCCCTACGGCGAGCCACAGCTCGGCCGGCGCGGGTTGTACGACTCGCTCGGCGGCCGCAGTGACGCGAAGCAGGCCCAGATGGCCATGCTCTGGGTGCTCAGCCTCTCCGACGGCGAGCACACTCTGCTGGACGTCGCCGAGCGGTCCGGGCTGCCGTTCGACACCGTCGCCGCCGCGGCCGACGCCCTGCGCGACGCCGGGCTGGTCAAGGCATGAGGCCGATGGCCGCCGAAGGGGGGACGACGTCGAGACCGTCCGGGTCGGCCAGGCGGGCCCTCGTCGGGCGGCTGTCCTGGGGACTGGCCGACCAGGCGGCCTCCAGCGTGAGCAACTTCGTGGTGGGCATCTACGTGGCCCGCTCGCTGGGGGTGACCGCGTTCGGCGTGTTCAGCCTCGCCTGGGTGACCTACGGCGTGGTGCTCAACGTCTCCCGCGGGCTGGCCACCGATCCGCTCGTGGTGCGCTTCAGCGGAGTGGCGGACACGTCCTGGCGCGGGGCGGTGGCCAGGTCGACGGGTACCGCGCTCGGCGTCGGCGCCGCCCTCGGCGCGGCGTGTCTGGTGGCCGGACTGGGTCTCGGCGGCCGTGTGGGGCCCGCGTTCGCCGCCCTTGGCGTCATGTTGCCGGGACTGCTGCTCCAGGACGCGTGGCGGTTCTCGTTCTTCGCCGCCGGCGCCGGGCGGAAGGCGTTCGTCAACGACGTCGTGTGGGGTGTCGCACTGGTCCCGGCCATGGTGGCGGCGGCCCGAGTGGGCAGCGTGGCCGCTTTCGTGCTCGCCTGGGGCGCCTCCGCCACGGTGGCGGCGGGGTACGGCTGCGTCCAGTCCGGCATCCGGCCCCGGACGGCCCTGGCGCGCGGGTGGCTCCGCGAGCAGCGCGACCTCGGTTACCGGTACCTGGTCGAGAACGTCAGCCTCAGTGGCGCGAGCCAGCTGCGGGCCTACGGGCTCGGCGCGATCGTCGGGATCGGCGCGGTGGGCGCGGTGCGGGGCGCGGAGCTCCTGCTCGGCCCGTTCCTGGCGGTGCTCATGGGGCTTTCGCTCGTCACCGTCCCGGAGGCGGCACGGGTGCTGCGGCAGGCCCCGCGTCAACTGGGCGGGTTCTGCCTCCTCCTCGGCGGGGGGCAGGCCGCCGGCGCGCTGCTCTGGGGATCGGCGCTGCTGCTGATGCCCGGCCGGTTCGGTGAGCTGGTGCTCGGCGGCGTCTGGCACTCCGCCTCGGAGCTCATCGTGCCGATCACCCTCGGCGTCGCGGGCGCGGGCCTCGGCACCGGCGCGGCGGCCGGGCTGCGCGCACTCGGCGCGGCCCGGCGCAGCCTGCGCTGCCAGCTGTTCGCCTCCGCCTGCTATGTCGGCGGCGGGCTCGGCGGGGCGGCCGCCGCCGGCACGGTCGGCTCGGCCTGGGGCGTCGCCGCCGCGACCGTCAGCGGCTCGGCCGTGTGGTGGCTGCAACTGCGGTCCGCCCTGCGCGAGCACCACCGCACTCCCATCCCCGAAGTGAGGACCTCATGACCGACCGACCCAGGCTGAGCATCGGTCTGCCCGTGTACAACGGCGAGGAGTACCTGGCCGAGTCCCTCGACGCCCTGCTCGGCCAGACCTACGAGAACTTCGAGCTCGTCATCTCCGACAACGCCTCGACCGACGGGACCCAGGAGATCTGCCGCAAGTACATGGCGCGGGACTCGCGCATCCGGTATCTCCGGCTGCCCCGGAACATCGGCGCCACGCCGAACCACAACCATGTGCTCGCCGAGTCCCGCGGCGAACTGTTCAAGTGGGCCTCGCACGACGACCTGTACGGCCGGGACCTGCTGCGGGTCTGTGTGGAGGCACTGGACGAGCGGCCTGACGTGATCCTCGCGCACACCGGCCAGGCGGTCATCGACGGCGCCGGCCAGGTGAAGGTCCCCTACGAGTACACGCTCGCCACCGGCTCCGCGCACGCGCCGGAGCGCTTCCGCAGTCTGCTGTTCGAGCCGGGCGGCGACGACTTCTACGGGGTGATGCGGGCCGACACCCTGCGCCGGGTGAAACCGATGGACAGCTACCACCACGCGGACCGCACGTACGTCGCCGAGATCACCCTGCACGGCCCCTTCCACCAGGTGCCGGAGCTGCTGTACTTCCGCCGCGACCACCCGACCCGCGCCGAGCGGGCGAACCCGTCCAAGCGCTCCCGGTGCGTCAACCTGGACCCGCGCCGGGCCGGACCGCTGCACCCGACGCCCCGGCTCCTCGCCGAGTACGTGTGGGGCTTCGTCGCGGCGATCCGGCGAGCTCCGTTGTCCCCGGCCGACCGGCGCGCGTGCTACCGCCACCTGGCCGCGTGGATGACCAGCCGGGTCCGGCCGGGCGCCGGCGAACGGGTCGAGGACCGCGCCCCGGTCGATCCGGGCCTGCCCACGGTCTCCGTCGACGCCCTCGTCGCGGGCCGTGAGGGGAGGCGCGCATGACGGCCGTGGACAGGATCCCGGTGCGCGTCGGGGTGTTCGGCCTGCTCGGCTCCGGCAACCTCGGCAACGACGGATCGCTCGAAGCCGTGCTCGGATACCTCCGCGCCGAGCACCCGGAGGCGGTCGTGGACGCGCTGTGCGGCGGACCCGAGGCCGTGACGACCCGGTTCGGGATCCCCGCGACGCGGCTGCACTGGTACCGAGGTGAGTACCGGACCGCGTCGCGTGCGGGCGCGGTCGCTGCGAAGGGGCTGGGAAAACTCGTCGACGTCTTCCGCACCGCTGCCTGGGTGCGCCGGCACGACGCGGTGATCGTGCCGGGCATGGGCGTCCTGGAGGCGACACTGCCGCTGCGGCCGTGGGGGTTCCCGTACTCGCTGTTCCTGCTCTGCGCGAGCGGCCGGCTGCTGGGCACCCGGGTGGCGCTGGTCAGCGTCGGCGCCGCGACGATCGGCAACCGCCCGACCCGGGCCCTGGTGCGCTGGTCGGCGCGGCTGGCCGCGTACCGGTCGTACCGGGACGCGCAGTCCCGCGACGCGATGCGGGCGATGGGCGTGGACACCTCGCGCGACGAGGTCTACCCGGACCTCGCGTTCGCCCTGCCGACGCCGGTGGCGAGCGCGCCCTTCGACCCTTCGGCCCGGCCGGGGCCGGTCTGCGTCGGCGTCATGGACTTCCACGGCGGCAACGACGATCGCGCCCGGGCCGACGAGATATACCGGCGCTACCTCGACGGGACGATCCGGTTCGTCCGCGCCCTGGCCGGGGAGGGCAGGGCCGTCCGGCTGCTCACCGGTGACGAGTGCGACGCGTCGGTGGTCGCCGCGATCCTCGACTCGGTGGACTCGCCGCTGGTCACCGCCGCCGAGCCGTCCTCACTGGCCGATCTGATGAAGGAGATGGCGGCTGCCGACACCGTGGTGGCGGTCCGCTACCACAACCTGATCTGCGCGCTGAAGACCGGTACGCCGGTGCTCGCTCTGTGCTACGCGGCCAAGAGCGACGCGCTCATGACCGAGATGGGCCTCGGCGCCTACCGCCACCCGGCGCGTGAGGTCGACGCCGACCGGCTGCTCGATCAGTTCCGCGCGCTGGAGAAGGGTTCGGCCGGACTGAGGCGGACGCTCACCGAGCGGAACCTGGCCGCCGCCCGGCGACTCGACCACCAGTTCAGCTCCTTGACCGCGGCCCTGTTCCCGGCGGCCGGCCACGCCCACACCTCGCGGAAGGCTCCATGAAAGCGACCGAAGTCCCGGAGATCACCGGCGCGTACCTCTTCGAGCCGACGCCGTACGCCGACGAACGCGGCTTCTTCTGCCGCACCTTCGACGCGGACGTGGTCCGCTCGGCGGGTCTGGACCCGGACGCCTTCATCCAGGACAGTGTGTCCCGCTCGGTCCGGGGCGTGCTGCGCGGCCTGCACCTGCGCTCCGGAGCGGGCGAGGCCAAGCTGGTGCGGTGCTCGTACGGGAGGATCTTCGACGTCGTCGTGGATCTGCGCCCGGACTCGCCGACCTACCGCAACGTGGCCTCCTTCGAACTGTCCGGCGACACGCAGAAGACCCTGTACATCCCGGCGGGGTGCGCGCACGGTTTCCAGGCCCTGACCGAGACCGCCGACACCTCCTACCGGATCGACCGCCCGCACGATCCCGCCGAGGACGTGACGATCGCCTTCGACGACCCGGAGCTCGCCATTCCCTGGCCGCTGCCGGTCACATCGATGTCCCAAAGGGACCGGGAGGCGCCAAGCCTCGCCAAGGTCCTGCAGCACTAAGAAAGTTGAGGCCGGCGTGCCAACCGAAGACACCCAAGAACTCCTCCTGCCCCGCTCGCGGACCGCGAACGAACGGCTGCACGCCATGATCCCCGGGGGCGCGCACACCTACGCCAAGGGCGACGACCAGTACCCCGACAATCTGGCCCCGGTCATCAGCCACGGCCGCGGTGCCCACGTGTGGGACATCGACGGCAACCGCTACATCGAGTACGGCTCCGGCCTGCGGTCGGTCAGCCTCGGCCACGCCCACCCACGCGTGATCGAGGCGGTGCGGCGGGAACTCGACCGCGGCAGCAACTTCGTCCGGCCGTCCATCGTGGAGGTCGAAGCCGCGGAGCGCTTCCTGGCCACGGTACCTACGGCCGAGATGGTGAAGTTCGCGAAGAACGGCTCCGACGCCACCACCGCCGCGGTGCGCCTCGCCCGCGCCGCCACCGGACGCCCTCGGGTGGCCCTCTGCGCCGACCATCCGTTCTTCTCCGTGGACGACTGGTTCATCGGCACCACGCCGATGTCCGCCGGTGTCCCGGCGGCGACCAACGAGCTCACCGTGACGTTCCCCTACGGGGACCTGGCCGCCACGGAGGAGCTGCTCACCCGCTACCACGACGAGGTCGCCTGCCTGATCCTCGAACCCGCCACCCACACCGAGCCGCCGCCCGGGTACCTCGCCGGGCTGCGCGAGCTGGCCGACCGGCACGGCTGCGTACTGGTCTTCGATGAGATGATCACCGGCTTCCGCTGGTCCGAGGCGGGCGCCCAGGGCCTGTACGGCGTCGTCCCCGACCTCTCCACGTTCGGCAAGGCGCTGGGCAACGGGTTCGCCGTCTCCGCGCTGGCCGGGCGCCGCGACCTGATGGAGCTCGGCGGGCTGCGTCACTCCGGCGACCGGGTGTTCCTGCTGTCCACCACGCACGGTGCGGAAACGCACTCCCTGGCGGCCGCGATGGCCGTGCAGAGCACGTACGTCGAAGAGGGCGTCACCGCGCGGCTGCACGCCCTCGGCGAGCGGCTGGCCGCCGGTGTCCGCGAAGCGGCGGCCGCCATGGGCGTCGGTGACCACGTCGTCGTCCGGGGCCGGGCCAGCAACCTGGTCTTCACCACCCTCGACGAGCACCGGCAGCCCTCACAGGAGTACCGCACCCTGTTCCTGCGCCGGCTCCTCGCGGGCGGGGTGCTGGCCCCGTCGTTCGTGGTGAGCAGCGCGCTCGGCGACGCCGACATCGATCACACCGTCGACGTCGTGGCCCAGGCGTGCGCCGTGTACCGGAAGGCGCTGGACGCCGCCGACCCCAGCCCCTGGCTGGCCGGACGACCCGTGAAGCCCGTGTTCCGCCGCTCGGCGTGACGTGACGTCAGCGACGCTCCCGCCGACCGGCGTCGGCCGTCCGGCCCACCAGCCGGTCGGCCGTTCGGTCGACCAGCCACGCGGTCGCCGGTATCACCGCCAGCGCGGTGCACCAGCCGCCGAGGGCGTCGGTCGGGTAGTGCGCGCCCAGGACGACCTGCGCCCAGCCCATGGCGGTGCCGGCAACCAGGGCCGCGGCGAGCACGAGTGACGTTCCGGCCGTCCTGCCGAGGCCGAGCCGACCGGTCGCGAGCAACGCCACCGCGAGAGCGAGGGCGGTGGCGAAGGCGGTGTGCCCGCTCGGGTAGGACAGGTTCCCGCCGTGGATGGTGCGTCCCACCAGGGACTTGAGCAGTGTCGCCGTCCCCACGGTCAGACCGACGCCGACGAGGACGAGCACCGCCGCGCGAGGGCGCCGAAGCAACAGGCAGCCCGTCACGGTGGCCACGACCAGCGTCGCCGCTCCCACGGGCTCCCCCAAGAAGTCCATGGCCAGAGCGATGTGCCGCCACCGCGGCCCCACACCGTCCACCGCCGCCCAGATCCGCGCGTCCGCCGTGCCGGGCCTGCTGTCGTCGGCGTACAGGACCCCGAGCACGGCGACCACCAGTGCGGCGAGGACCGCGGCCGGCCCGAGCCACACGCGCAGCGGCGGGGGCAGCGCCGCGGGCGCCGGCCGGCCGGTCACCGGCCCACCGCGTCCGGTCGGGCTGCGGCGAGCTCCGGGCTGCGGTCGCGGGCATCCGCCACAGCACCGGCGGAAGCGCGCACTTCACCACCGGGGTCGACCGCGCCGCGACCTCCTGCTCGGCGGCGGTCGAGTTGAACACCCCGCTCATGACCGGGACAGGGAAGAGCCCGCACCACGAGCCCCCCGTCTGCTCCGGCTGGGTCCGCCCGGGAGCCATCAGCCCGCGCGGCCCCGAACGCACCCGTCTGTCCATCACCCCGGCCAAGGACATCGGAACCAGTCCCTGATCGCCACCCTAGCCAACAACACGGCCGCGGCCGGCCCCGGCGGGGAATTCCACGTGTCGACGCCCGCGAATTCTGGTTCTGGACCGTCCTTCCGCGCCGGAGTCACGGACCTTCACCCAAGCCGCGCCGGCCGCGATCGTGACGCGTCGTGGACAAGACCTCCTGCGGGTCTCGACTTGGGCCCGCGGCACGTCGGCCGGCCGTACCGCGCACTGTGCCGCTCGCGGTCGATCACGACCACGCGAGAGGTGGAACGCCACGGAGACGAGGGCCCGGCACGACCGTGAACCGGGCAGCCGCGGCCCGCCTCAACGCCACGATTCCCAAAGTTGTCCTGAAGTCACGTCCTCGATTCTTCACTCCTGTCTCACTGTTGATCACCTGTTCCTCACATCACATACTGCGCTGACCAGCGAGGGCTGTTCCGCCCGCGGCCGGAAACGACCACTCGCCTTCATCCCGAGCTCCTGGGGGAGACTTGCGCCCAACAGTGAAGAGAGCACGCGTCTTAACCGTCACAGCGGCCACGTCGGTGGCCCTCGTGGCAGGCATGACCGGCCCCACGACAGCGATCGGGGCGACCAGGACGACCGCGCCGAACACCACACGCTTCGGCGGCGACCAGCGGATCCAGCTCATCACGGGCGACCGTGTGGTGGTCGGCGCCAAGGGCCGGATGGTGGGCTTCGAGCCCGCCAAGGGCCGTGAGCGCATACCCGTACAGGTGCAGCGCATCAAGGACCACACGCTGGTGGTGCCCAGCGACGCGCAGCGCCTCATCGCCACGGGGAAGCTGGACCAGCGGCTGTTCGACATCGGCGAGCTCACCGACCCGCTGCTGCGCAAGAGCCAGCGCGACGGGCTCAAGCTGATCGTGCAGTACGACGGGGGCGCCGACGCCGCACGGGCCGAGGTGCGTTCGGCCGGTGACACCCAGCTGCGGCGCGCGTTCCCCGCCATCGACGCCGACGCCATCCGTACGTCGCGGGACGACGTGGCCAAGGTGTGGGAGGCGCTGACCGACCGGCGGAAGAGCGGCGTGCGCGCCACCGCCTCCGGCATCAACAAGGTCTGGCTGGACGGGGTACGCAGGGCGAGCCTGGACCGCAGCGTCAAGCAGATCGGCGCCGACAAGGCGTGGGAGGCCGGGTACGACGGCACCGGCGTCAAGATCGCCGTCCTCGACACCGGCGTCGACAAGACCCATGAAGACCTGAAGACCCAGGTCATCGAGGAGAAGAACTTCTCCGGCTCACCCGACACGGTGGACCACGTCGGGCACGGCACGCACGTCGCCTCGATCGCCGCCGGAACCGGTGCCGAGTCGGGCGGCAAGTACAAGGGCGTCGCACCGGGTGCCGAGGTGATGAGCGGCAAGGTCCTCAACGACGAGGGATACGGGGACGACTCCGCCATCATCGCGGGCATGGAGTGGGCTGCCGACGAGGGCGCGGACGTGGTCAACCTCAGCCTGGGCGGCTCGGACTCCCCGGGCGTCGACCCGATCGAGGAGGAGGTCGACAGGCTGTCCGCCGAGAAGGGGGTCCTGTTCGCCGTCGCGGCGGGCAACGACGGCGAGTACGGCGAGTCGACGGTGGGCTCGCCGGGCAGCGCGGACGCCGCGCTGACCGTCGGCGCCGTCGACAAGGACGACAAGCTGGCGTCCTTCTCCAGCACCGGGCCGCGCGTCGGTGACGGCGCCGTGAAGCCGGACCTGACCGCCCCCGGCGTCGCCATCACCGCGGCCGCCGCCTCCGGCAGCCAGTTCGACACCGACCCCGGTATCCCGCACACGGCCCCCGGCTACCTGCGGCTCGACGGCACCTCCATGGCCACCCCGCACGTCGCGGGGGCGGCGGCGATCCTCAAGCAGCAGCACCCGACCTGGAAGGCGGCCGAGCTCAAGGGCGCGCTGATCGCGTCGGCCAAGGGCGGCGACTACACCGTCTTCCAGCAGGGCTCGGGCCGCGTCCAGGTCGACAAGGCGCTGACCCAGAACGTGATCGCCGATCCGGTCTCGCTGAACTTCGGCGTCGCGCAGTGGCCGCACACCGACGACCAGCCCCTCACTCAGAAGATCGGCTACCGCAACCTCGGGAGCAGCGACGTCACCCTCGACCTGTCGGTGTCCGCGCTGGACCCGACGGGAAAGCCGGCCCCGGCCGGGTTCTTCGCGCTCGGCACCACCCGGGTGACCGTGCCCGCCGGCGGCAGGACCGACGTCGACCTGACCGCCGACACCAGGATCGGTGACGCCGACGGCACCTACTCGGGCTACGTCACCGCCATCGGCGCGGGCCAGTCCGTCCGCACGGCCGCGACGGCCGTCCGCGAGGCGGAGTCCTACGACGTCACGCTCAGGACCATCGACCGCGACGGCACCGACGCGCGGAACTTCTCCAACAGTCTGATCGGCGTCGCCGGCCCCGCCAAGGGCTTCCAGGTCCGTATCGGCAACGAGCCGGGCACACACAAGATCCGCGTACCCAAGGGCTCGTACACGTTCGACACGGCCGTCTACCAGGACCCCTCGGACTTCACCAAGGGCACCGACTGGATCGCGCAGCCGAAGCTGGACATCTCCGGCGACACCACGGTCACCGCCGACGCGCGCACCGCCGAACCGGTGGACATCACCGTGCCCGGCCTCGACACGGTGGACTACGGGGGGACCTACTACGAGCGCGCGACCGAGATCGGCCGCGTCGGCAGCGGCTGGGTGCTCAGGGGGTTCACCGGCTTCCGCACCGCGCACCTGGGTCCGGCCGTCACGGACGGCTCGCTCCTGCAGACCTGGGACGCCCACTTCGTCAAGGACGCCACCACTCAGTACTCGGTGGCCTACGGCGGCAAGACGCAGGAGGTCGCGACCGGCTACACCAAGCACGTGAAGGCGGACGAGCTGGCGACGCTCAAGGTTCACGTCGGTGCCTCCGCTGCCGGAAAGACCGCTCTGGCTTCCCCGTTCCCCCATCTGCCGGGTGCGCCGGAGGGCAACGGGTTCACGGCGCCACAGGCGGCCCCCGGCACGCGCACCTTCTACGTCTCCACTGCCGACGGCGTCAAGTGGCTGACCAAGGTCGATCAGCTGGGCGAGCCCGACAAGTGGGGCTACCCGGCCTTCGACGCAGGCTACGAGATGGCCGCGCCGAAGCGCTACGAGGCCGGCAGGACGTACCGCGAGAAGTTCAACACCGGCGTGTTCGGTCCGCTTCTGGGCGAGAACATGGGTGTCTTCCGCACCGCGCCCGACCCGGCCACGGGCGAGCAGCAACTCATCGGCTCCCTGCCGCTCTTCGCCGACGGCAAGGGCCACGTGGGTTTCTCGACGTACACCTCGGCCACGTCGGCGCTGTACCGCGACGGCGTCAAGGTCGGCGAGAACGACGACGCGCTGAGCGGCGCGAAGCCCTTCACCGTTGACTCCGCCGACGCCGAATACCGGCTGACGACCTCCGTCGAGCGCTCGGCGAAGATCGCCTCGGTCTCCACCCGCATCGACGCCGGCTTCACGTTCCGCTCCAAGGAGGTCTCGGCCACCACGGCGCTGCCGGTGTCCACGGTCCGCTTCGCGGCCCCCGTCGACCTCGCCTCGCGCGCCCCGGCGGGCGCGTCGGTCCAGGTCCCGGTGACCGTGCAAGGCTCGGCGGCCGGGAAGAACCTCAAGTCGCTCGTCGTGTCGGTGAGTTACGACGACGGAACGACCTGGCAGCCCGTGCAGGTCGAGGGCGGCAGGATCTCCGTGCGGAACCCGGCGAAGGACAAGGGCATCTCGTTCCTCGCCGACGTCACGGACAAGCAGGGCAACGAGTCGACGCTGACGATCCACAACGCCTACTACGGCAAGTGATGTCGCCCCGGTGACGCGTTTCGCGTGACGCCGACGTGCCGGAAAGCGTTCAAGGACGCTTTCCGGCTTTCCGGCATTCCGGCACGTCGGCGACTGCGCTCGACGGTCGGCCGGTGTCCGGCGCATACCCCGGTGGGGTGCCGCCGTGCCTGGCCCGCGGGTCCGGACGGTGAGGGCGCCGCCCCCGCGGCCCGCCCGCCGCGACAGTGCGCGCGGGCGATAGGGCCGGTTCGCACTTACCGCGCCCCCTCCTGGGCGGTAACCATGAGAAAGGCCGTTTGGCCATTTATGACCTGAATGAGCTGATTCCCAGGAGGGCTCATGAACGCCCCGACCGCGACGACGGCCGACGCCGCCGCGCAGGACGAAGCGCAGGACGACCCGACCGTCCACATTCTCTGGATCAACGCGGGGCTGAGCTGCGACGGGGACTCGGTCTCGCTGACCGCCGCGACCCAGCCGAGCATCGAGGAGCTGGCGCTCGGTGCGCTGCCGGGACTGCCCAAGGTGGCGGTCCACTGGCCCCTGATCGACTTCGAGTGCGGGCCCGTACAGGGCGCCGACAATTTCGTCGAGTGGTTCTTCAAGGCCGACCGGGGCGAGCTGGAGCCCTTCGTGCTGGTCGTCGAGGGATCCATCCCGAACGAGCGGGTCAAGCCGGAGGGCTACTGGTGCGGCTTCGGGGACGATCCGGAGACGGGTCAGCCGATCACCACCAGTGAATGGCTCGACCGGCTCACGCCCAAGGCGCTCGCCGTGGTCGCCATCGGGACCTGTGCGACGTACGGCGGCATCCACGCGATGGCCGGCAATCCGACCGGCGCGATGGGGGTGCCGGACTACCTGGGCTGGGAGTGGAAGTCCAAGGCGGGCATTCCGATCGTCTGCATCCCGGGCTGCCCCGTGCACCCGGACAACGCCTCCGAGACCCTGCTCTACCTGCTGTACCAGGCGGCGGGCGCCGCGCCCATGATCCCGCTGGACGAGGAGCTGCGGCCGACCTGGCTGTTCGGTGCCACGGTGCACGAGGGCTGCGACCGTGCCGGTTACTACGAGCAGGGACAGTTCGCCACCGAGTACGGATCGCCGGAGTGCCTGGTCAAGCTCGGGTGCTGGGGTCCGGTGGTGAAGTGCAACGTGCCCAAGCGCGGCTGGATCAACGGCGTGGGCGGCTGCCCGAACGTCGGGGGCATCTGCATCGCCTGCACCATGCCGGGCTTCCCCGACAAGTTCATGCCGTTCATGGACGAGCCGCCGGGCGGCCATGTGTCCGCGACGGCGAGCAGTATCTACGGATCCGTCATACGGCGGCTGCGGAACATCACCGCGAAGACCCTCGACAAGGAACCGAAGTGGCGCGGCAAGGGCGAGGAGCTCACGACCGGCTACAAGGCCCCGTGGTGACCACGGTTACCCGCTGAGCAGGACACTCGACAGGAAGGTGGCGCGGCACCATGGCGACGGCGACGAACAAGCCGGCCGGTGACGGCCTCACGGAGATGTCGTGGGACCCGATCACCCGCATCGTGGGCAGTCTCGGCATCCACACCAAGATCGACTTCAAGGCGAAGCGGGTCGCGGAGTGCTACAGCACCTCGTCCGTCTTCCGCGGGTACAGCGTGTTCATGCGCGGCAAGGACCCGCGTGACGCGCACTTCATCACCAGCCGGATCTGCGGCATCTGCGGCGACAACCACGCGACCTGCTCGGTCTACGCCCAGAACATGGCGTACGGCGTGGCACCCCCGCACCTCGGCGAGTGGATCATCAACCTCGGCGAGGCCGCGGAGTACATGTTCGACCACAACATCTTCCAGGAGAACCTGGTGGGTGTGGACTACTGCGAGCGGATGGTCCGCGAGACCAACCCCGGCGTGCTCGAACTCGCCGAGCGCACCGAGGCCCCGCACGCGGCCGACCACGGCTACCGCACGATCGCCGACATCATGCGTTCGCTCAACCCGCTGGAGGGCGAGTTCTACCGTGAGGCGCTCCAGGTGAGCCGCTACACACGGGAGATGTTCTGTCTGATGGAGGGCCGCCATGTGCACCCCTCCACGCTCTACCCGGGCGGTGTCGGCACGGTAGCGACCATCCAGCTCTTCACCGACTACCTGACCCGGCTCACCCGCTACGTGGAGTTCATGAAGCGGGTCGTCCCGCTCCACGACGACCTCTTCGACTTCTTCTACGAGGCGCTGCCCGGGTACGAGGAAGTGGGCAGGCGCCGGGTGCTGCTGGGGTGCTGGGGCGCGCTGAACGACCCGGAGTACTGCGACTTCCAGTACGCCAACATGGAGAACTGGGGCCGGCGGATGTTCGTCACCCCGGGTGTCATCGTGGACGGCAAGCTCGTCACCAACAGCCTCGTCGACATCAACCTCGGCATCCGCATCCTGCTCGGCAGTTCGTACTACGAGGACTGGTCGGGCATGGAGAAGTTCGTCGAACGGGACCCGCTCGGGAACCCCGTCGACGAACGGCACCCCTGGAACCAGCACACCATCCCGGCCCCGCAGAAGCGGGACTTCGACGACAAGTACAGCTGGGTGATGTCGCCGCGCTGGTTCGACGGCACCGACCATCTGGCGCTGGACACCGGCGGCGGTCCGATCGCCCGGCTGTGGTCCACGGCGCTGTCCGGGCTCGTCGACATCGGCTACATCAAGGCCACCGGGCACAGCGTGCAGATCAACCTGCCGCGCACGATGACCAAGCCGGAGATGGCGCTGGAGTGGAAGATCCCGCAGTGGAGCAACGCCCTCGAACGCAACCGGGCCCGCACCTACTTCCAGGCGTACGCCGCCGCGGCCGCCCTCCACTTCGCCGAGCGGGCGATGGAGGAGGTGCGCGCCGGACGCACCCAGACCTGGGAGAAGTTCGACGTGCCGGACGAGTCGATCGGCTGCGGCTTCACCGAGGCGGTCCGGGGTGTGCTCTCGCACCACATGGTGATCAGGGACGGCAAGATCGCCAACTACCACCCGTACCCGCCGACCCCGTGGAACGGCAGTGTGCGCGACAGCTACGGCACGCCGGGCCCGTACGAGGACGCGGTGCAGAACACCCCCATCTTCGAGGAGAACCCGCCCGAGAACTTCAAGGGCATCGACATCATGCGGGCCGTCCGCAGCTTCGACCCGTGTCTGCCGTGCGGCGTGCACATGTACGTCGGTGGCGGGAAGACCGTCGAGCAGACGCACATGCCGACCGGGCTCAGCGGACTGGCGGTCTGACCCTCCCCAGGATCCGACCTTCCCCAGATCCGGCCTTCCCCAGGATCTGGACGTTCCCCAGGATCTGACCTCCCGCAGGATCTGACCTTTCTCAGGAGAGGGGCTTGCCGATGGCCGGACAGGAGACGGGCGAGCGGATAGGCGCGCTGCTCGACGAGCTGGCGCAGCAGGCGGGACCGGAGGCGCGCGACACCGCGGACGAACTCGTGCGCTGCCTCATGGAGTTCTACGGCGAGGGCCTGGCCCGGACCGTACGCCTGCTGCGCTCCGCACCGGACCGCGCGGATCCCCTCGCCGTCCTCACCGCCGACGAACTGGTCAGCGATCTGCTGATCCTGCACGATCTGCATCCCGAGGACACCGCGACCCGGGTGGGCCGCGCCCTCGACAAGGTCCGCCCCTACCTCGGCTCGCACGCCGGCGACGTCGAGGTCGCCGGGCTCGACCTGGAGGCGGCCGACGGTCCGACACTGCGGCTCAAACTGCGCGGGAGCTGCGACGGCTGTCCCTCCTCCACCCAGACCGTGCGCTGGACCATCGAGGAGGCGGTCGCCCGGATCGCCCCCGAGGTCGAACACATCGAGGTCGAGGGGATGGCCGAGGAGAGCCCGCAGCCGGCGCTGCTCCAGATCCTGCCGCACCGTCCGGACGACGCTGCGGGCGAGGCGGCGCCGTCAGCGGAGCCCGGGGATCCGGCGCGCTGGTACACCCTCGGCGCGCACGCCCTGCCGGCGGGCGACCGGGCAACGGGGGTCACCGAGGTCGCCGGCCGCACCCTGCTGCTGGTCCGGCTGCCGGGCCAGCTCTACGCCTACCGCGACCGCTGCCCGGTCTGCGCGGCGAGCCTCGCTCCGGCGGCCCTGGACGGCGAGTCGCTGCGGTGCGCGGGCTGCGCCGCCGAGTTCGACGTGCATCGGGCGGGCCGGGGCGAACAGGGCCACCTGGAGCCCGTACCGCTGCTGGAGGAGGACGGGTCGGTGCGGGTGGCACTGCCCGGCGAGCTGCTGGGGGCGGGGCCATGACCACCGACGTCCTCAAGCAGTTCACCCGTAGGCCGCCGCCCGAGGGCGAACGCTGCGACCTGTGCGGGGAGCCGCTGCCCGCCGCGCACCGGCATCTCGTCGACACCTCCCGACGGTCCCTCAAATGCGCCTGTCCGCCCTGCCATCTGCTCTTCACCCGGCCGGGCGCGGGGCAGGGCCGCTTCCGTGCCGTCCCGGACCGGTATCTCACCGATCCCGGGTTCGAGCTGGACGAGGCGGACTGGAACCGGCTGCAGATCCCGGTCGCGCTCGCCTTCTTCTTCCGCAACTCCGAGCTCGACCGGCTCGCGGCCTTCTATCCGAGCCCGGCGGGCGCCACCGAGAGCGAACTCGACCCTCTGACGTGGGACGCGGTGCTCGGGCGCAGCCGGCTCGCGGAGCTGCTGGAGCCCGATGTGGAGGCGCTGCTGCTGCACCGCGGCCGGGGCGGCTCGGTGACGTGCACGCTCGTCCCGGTCGACGTCTGCTACGAGTTGGTCGGCCGGATGCGGCTGCACTGGAAGGGCTTCGACGGCGGTGCCGAGGCACGCGCGGACATCGCCGAGTTCTTCGAGCGGATCACGGCGGCCGCCCGGCCGCTGGACCCCGAACCCGGACCCACCGGCGCATCGACGCACCCCGGGGCCTCCTCCGCGTCGACGCACCCCGGGCCCCCCACCGCACCGCCGGAACGCGAGAACCCCGTCGCACCGGCGGAGGGCGGGCACTCGGCCAGGTCGACGGAATCCGAGGCCCTGGCCGCGCCGGCGGAGAGCGAGGACTCCGCCGCACTGGCGCAAGCCGGTCTCGCCACCGCACCCGCGGAACGTGGGACGCCCGCCGCAGCGGCGGAAGCCGGGCCCTCCCCCGCATGGGCGGAATCCGAGACCCCCGCCGCGCCGGCGGAAGGCGGTGTCTCCGCGGCTCCTGGGGAGTCCGCCGGACCGGCCAGGCACCCCGGGGGCGCCCCGTGACCGATCTCCAGTTCACCTGCACCGGTGTGCGCCCCGAGCCGTACGGGGCCGGGCCCACGCTGTTGTTCGGGCTGCGCATCGAGGAGGCCGACCACCAGCCGGTGCACGCCCTCGCGCTGCGCTGCCAGATCCGTATCGAGCCCGCCGGGCGGACCTACGAACCGGAGGAGGTCGGCATGCTGGGCGACCTGTTCGGCGAGCCGAGCCGCTGGAGCAGCACGCTCAAGCCGTTGCAGTTCGCCCACGCCTCCATCACCGTCCCGGGGTTCACCGGTTCGACGGAGGTCGATCTGCCGGTGCCCTGCACCTACGACACGGAGGTCGCGTCCGCGTCGTACTTCCGGGCACTGTCCCGCGGCGAGGTCCCACTGCTGCTGCTCTTCTCCGGCACGGTGTTCACCGGCCGGGACGGCTTCCGGGCCGAGCCGGTGCCGTGGCACAAGGAGACGTCGTACCGGATGCCGGTGGACGTGTGGCGGAACATGATCGAGCAGTACTTCCCCAACTCGGGCTGGCTGCGCGTCCGGCTGGACGTGCTTGACGCCCTGCGCCGCTACCGCTCCTCGCGCGCCCTGCCGTCCTGGGAGCGGGTCTTCGACGAACTCCTCGCCGGCGCCGACGCGAAGAAGGGGGCCGACTGAGATGAGCAATCCCCTGGAGAACCGCTTCGAGCAGGCCCGCACGATCGCGGACACCGTCCTGTTCGAGGGGTACGTCCTCTACCCCTACCGCGCCTCGGCCGCGAAGAACCAACTGCGCTGGCAGTTCGGCGTTCTGGTGCCCCCCGCCTGGACCGCCACGACCGGAGAGCACTCCGTCCAGCGCACCGAGTGCCTGCTGGAGCCGCGCGACGGCGACCGGCTCCACGCCGAACTGCGCTTCCTGCACGTGCGGCGGCGCACGGTCGAACGGCTCGACGCCGACGGCGGCTACACGGAGGTACCGGAACTGGAGCTTCCCGACCGGGTGTTGGTGCCGTGGGACGAGGGGCACGAGGAACGCGTCCTGATCCATGAGACGTTCGCCGAGCTGATGGGCGATCAGGCCGCCGCCCACGCCGTACGGTTCGACCTGCCGGACGCCGTCGAGTACGAGCCGGTGGCCGACGCCGAGGGCCGGACACTGGGCCGTCTGGTGCGGCGCAGGAAGCGTCTGACGGGCGAACTGCGCCCGCGCGTCGAGGAGTTGCCGGGGCCCTACCGGGTGCTGCGGCTCACGGTGAGCGTGCACAACACCACCACCGCCCCGGAGGGCGCGGGCACCGACCGCGAGACCGCCCTCGCGCACAGCCTGATCGGTACCCATCTGTTGCTCGGTGTGCCCGGGGGACGCTTCCTGTCGCTGACCGACCCGCCCGAGTGGGCCCGCCCGGCAGCGGCGAGCTGTCGCAACGACCACACCTGGCCCGTACTCGCGGGCCCGCCCGGCACGGACGACGTCATGCTGTCCTCGCCGATCATCCTGGAGGACCACCCCGCCGTCGCCGAGGAGAGCCCGGGGCCCCTCTACGACGCCACCGAGATCGACGAGATCCTCTCGCTGCGCACGGCCGCGCTCACCGAACGGGAGAAGCGCGAGGCGCGCGGCACGGACGCCCGCGCCGCCGGGGTCATCGACCTGGTCGACGACATGCCGGAGGCGGTCCGCGAACGGCTGCACGGGGCGATCCGGGGGCTGCGCGAGATCACCGGCGAGGACCTCACGGGCGAGCCGCTCCCCGCTGCTCCCGACACCGGGCTGAGTCTGCCTCAGGGCCCCGGACACCCCTGGTGGGACCCGGCGCAGGACGCCGAAGCCACCGAGGTGCCGGGCGTCGTCGTCATCGACGGCGAGACCGTACGGGCCGGCAGCCGGGTCCTGCTGACCCCCGGCGCCCGCCGCTCCGACGCCCAGGACGCCTTCCTCCGCGGCCGGCACGCCACGGTCGAGGCCGTGGTCGGCGACCTGGACGGCGAGACGCATCTCGCCGTCGTCGTGGACGACGATCCCGGCACCGACGTACGCCGCGCCCAGGGCCGCTTCCTGTACTTCAAGCCCGACGAGGTGACCCCGCTGAGGGAGGAGGAGGCGACATGACGACCGGACCTGATCGCACCGAGGCGTCCGGCACCGGCGGGCCGGACGGGACCCGCCGTGTCCTGGTCGCCGGAGTCGGCAACGTGTTCCTCCAGGACGACGGGTTCGGGGTGGAGACCGTACGGCGGCTCACCGTCCGCACGCCCGAACTGCCGCCCGCCGTCGAGCTGATGGACGCCGGCATCCGCGGGGTGCATCTGGCCTACCGGCTGCTGGAGGGCTACCGGACCCTCGTGCTGGTGGACACCGTCAGCCGCGGAGGGCCGCCGGGCACGCTCTACACGATCGACGTGGGCCCCGAACCCCCCGCGGCACGGCCCGAGCCGGGGCCGCTGGACACGCACGCCATGGACCCGGCCACCGTGCTGGCCCTGCTGCACGATCTGCACGCCGGCGCGGGCGGCACCCTCCCCGAGGAGGTGTACGTCATCGGCTGCGAACCCCGCGACACGGACGAGGGGATGGGGCTGTCACCCCCGGTGGCCGATGCCGTGGAGGCCGCCGCCGACCTGGTGCTCGACCTGGTACACCGCGCTACCTCTGTATCCCGGAGGAGCTGACCGCGATGGAGGCAAGGATGGAATGGCAATGGGTGGGCCTGGCCGCGGGCCTCGTAGTGGCCTACGGAGTCGCGAGGAACCTGTCGGACATCCGCCGCTACTTGCGCATGCGGCGCATGTGATCCGGCGGCCGCGCATGATCCGGTGGACGCGGGCCGGCGCCGGGCCCCGCGCCCTCGCGCCGGCCCGCGCGGCCACCGACGTCCTCGAGCTGCACGTAGCGTTCGAGGAAGAGATGCAGGGTGCCGTGGAGTTCACCCAGGCGGACGAACCACAGGGCGAGGTTCATCGCGCCCTGCTGGGTGATCGCGTAGACGCGGCGCGCGGGACCGCTCTCCGAGGCGTGCCAGTGCGAGGTGACCTCACCGCCGCTCTCCATGCCCCGCAGCAGCCGGTACACATGCGCCTGGTCCGCGTCGCCGCAGCCGAAAGCGCCCAGGCGCTGCACCAGTTCGTAGCCATGACCTTGGCGTTCGGCCAGCAACAGGAGCAGCACCGGGGTGAGCAGAGCGCGTCGCTCGACCTCATGCCCGGTCATCGTCTTCTCAGAGTAACCAGGCATGCGCGCGCCCCACATCCGGGCGCCGCGGCGTCCGCCGGCTGCTCGGCGGCGGGAGGTGAGCACCGTGCATGAGCTGTCCATCGCCGTGGCGGTCGTCGAACAGGTCGAGGAGGCCGTGCGGGAACAGGGCCGCGCGGTCGCGTCGCTGACCTTGCGGATCGGCGAACTGGCGGGAGTGGTGCCCGAGGCGCTGGACTTCTCGTTCGGGCTGGCGACGGAGGGCACCGCGCTGGCGGGGGCCCGTCTGCTGATCGAGACTGTCGATGCGCGGGGCCGCTGCGACGGCTGCGGGCGCGAGGCGCCGACCGGGATGCCTCCGGTGCTGTGGTGCGCCGATTGCGGGGCCACCCTGACCCTGCTCAGCGGCCGGGAACTGGAGATCGTCCGGGTGACGCTGAGCGACGGGCCCCCGGACGGGAAGAGCGCGGGCGACGGGCCACGGGCCGCGCCGTCCGGGCTGCCGGTACGCGACGAGGAGGCGAGCCATGTGCCGCACCGTTGACCTGCATCAGGCCGTGCTCGCCAAGAACGACGAGAACGCGCTGGCCCTGCGGGGCTATCTGGGTGACCGCGGCACGGTGGCGGTCAATCTGCTGTCGAGTCCGGGCAGCGGCAAGACGGCCCTGCTCGAACGGCTGTTGGCGCGCGCCGTCGAGGTCGGTACCCCGGCCGCCGCCGTCACCGCCGACCTGGCGACCGAGAACGACGCGACCCGGCTGGCCCGCTCCGGCGCCCCGGTGCAACAGATCCTCACCGACGGGCTGTGCCATCTGGAGGCGGGCATGCTCCGGCGGCGGCTGGAGGGCTGGCTGCCCGAGGGCACCCGGCTGCTGTTCGTCGAGAACGTCGGCAATCTGGTCTGCCCCGCCTCCTACGACCTCGGGGAGACCCTGCGCATCGCGCTCGCGTCGGTGACCGAGGGCGAGGACAAGCCGGTCAAGTACCCGGCGGCCTTCGGACTCGCGCACCTGGTCGTGATCACCAAGACCGACATCGCGGACGCCGTCGGCTTCGACCGGGAGGCGTTCCTGCGGGGGGTCCAGCAGGTCAATCCCGGGGTGCCGGTCCTGGACACCTCGGCCCGCACCGGTCAGGGTGTCGACGCGCTGCTGGCCCACGTCCTGCGCTGCGCGGCCGGTGACGAGAGGCACGTACCGGTCCTGGCGCGGCAGCACGAGCGATACCTGCACAGCCACGAGAACGGCCACGAACACCCGCATGCCGACGGGCACGAGGGCGCGGACGGGCACCCGCACCCCGACGGGCATCCGCATGCGCGGGAAGCCGGGGCCGGCCCGAGCCGGGAACAGGCGCAGGGGCATCCGCGGTGAAGCGAACCCCGGGGCGCGAGCGCAGGCACATCACCGTCACGGGGGTCGTCCAGGGAGTGGGGTTCCGCCCCTTCGTGTACACCCTCGCGGAGGAGCTCGGGCTGACCGGCTGGGTCACCAACAACGCGCGGGGCGTCGAGGCCGAGGTGGAGGGCCCGGCCGCCGACGTGGCGGCGTTCTGCGCGCGGATCGGTACGCGGCCGCCGCCGCTCGCGGTCGTCGAATCGGTCGAACACCGTGCCGTGCCCCTGGAGAACGGCGGCTCGGTGTTCACCATCCGCCCCTCCTCCGGCGGGCCGGGACGCACGCTCGTCTCCCCCGACACCGCCACCTGCGACGCCTGTCTGAGCGAACTCGCGGACCCCGCCGACCGGCGGTACCGTCACCCGTTCATCACCTGCACGCACTGCGGACCGCGGTTCACCATCGTGACCTCGCTGCCGTACGACCGGGACAGCACCACCATGGCGGGGTTCCCCATGTGCGCGGACTGCGCCCGTGAGTACGCGGACCCGGCCGACCGGCGCTTCCACGCCCAGCCGATCGCCTGCCCCGCCTGCGGTCCCCGGCTCACCCTGCGCACCGGGCCGGACGATCCGGGCGAGCTGTGCGACGGGCAGGCGATCGCCGAGGCCCGTCGGCTGCTGGCCGAGGGCGCCGTGGTGGCGGTCAAGGGGATCGGCGGCTACCACCTGGCGTGCGACGCGGGGGATCCCGCGGCCGTGCGCACGCTGCGCAAGCGCAAGAACCGCGGCGGCAAGCCTTTCGCGGTGCTGGCCGGCTCGCTGGAGACCGTCCGGCGGCTGGCCCATGTCGGCCCGGTGGAACGGGAGTTGCTCCTCGGGCCGCGCAAGCCGGTGGTCCTGCTGCGGCGGCGGGCGAGCGCCGGTGGCGAGCTCGCGGCGGGGGTCGCTCCGGGCAGCCCCGACCTCGGCTTCATGCTCCCGTACACGCCGGTGCACCGGCTGCTGCTCGGTCTGCCCGGAGATCCGCCGGGGCCGGCCGTCCTCGTCATGACCAGCGGAAACCGCTCGGGCGAGCCCATCGTCACGGACGACGACGAGGCACTGACCCGGCTGGCGGGGCTCGCCGACGCCTGGCTCGCCCACGACCGGCCCGTCCATGTGCCCTGCGACGACTCGGTGGTCCGGGTGTGCGCGGGCGCCGAGCTTCCGGTGCGCCGGTCGCGCGGCTACGCGCCCTTCCCGATCGCGCTGCCGGTGCCGGTGGTCCCGGCGCTGGCCGTGGGCGGGGACCTCAAGAACACCTTCTGCGCCGGGGACGGCCGTTACGCCTGGCTGTCCGCGCACGTCGGGGACATGGACGACCTGGCCACCCTGACCGCCTTCGAGCGGGCGACCGGCCATCTGACGGACCTCACCGCCGTCGCACCGCGCCTGTTGGTCGCCGACCGGCATCCCGGCTATCGCGCCACCCAGTGGGCGCGGCGCGCCGCCGAGGCCCGCGGCCTGACGCTGCGCCAGGTGCAGCACCACCACGCCCATGTCGCCTCGGCGATGGCCGAGCACGGTCTGGACGGTTCGGCGCCGGTGATCGGGGTCGCCTTCGACGGGACCGGTTACGGCGACGACGGTGCCGTGTGGGGCGGTGAGGTGCTGCTCGCCGACTACGACGGATACCGGCGGTTCGCCCATCTGGGCTATGTGCCGCTGCCGGGCGGCGACGCGGCCGTACGCAACCCGTACCGGATGGCGCTGTCGCATCTGCGGGCGGCGGGACTGCCCTGGCGGGACGAGCTGCCGTGCGCGGCGGCCGCCACTCCCGAGGAGCGGAGGCTGCTCGGACGGCAGCTGGAACGGGGCCTCAACTGCGTTCCCACGTCCAGCATGGGACGCCTTTTCGACGCGGTGTCCTCGCTCGCGGGGGTCTGCCACCGGGTGGAGTACGAGGCGCAGGCGGCGATGGAGCTGGAGAGCGCGGCGCTGGACGACCTGGCGGGCCCGCTCGCCGACGACGAGCGGAACGACGCGTACCGGTTCATGCTGAGAGCGGTCCGTCAGGACCCCGAGGCGCCGCTGATCGCCGATCCGGCGCCGGTCCTGGCCGCCGCCGTCGCGGACGTCCGGGCCGGTGTCACGGCCGGGCCGGTGGCACGTCGGTTCCATCGGGCAGTGGTCGACCTGGTCCTGGAGGTGTGCACGGTGGCACGAGCAAGGACCGGCATCCGCACGGTCGCCCTCAGCGGCGGGGTGTTCTGCAACGCCCTGCTCACCGAGGGCTGCGGCGCCGTCCTGGAACGGGACGGCTTCACCGTACTGAGGCACCACCGGGTTCCCCCCAACGACGGCGGTCTGGCCCTCGGGCAACTGATCGTCGCCGCCCGAGCACGGGACTAGCGCGCGACGGAAGCGTTGGCGCGAGTCAGGAGCGAGTCATGTGTCTGGCCGTACCCGGCCGAGTGCTGGAGATCGAGGAACGCGACGCGACGCGGATGGCCAAGGTGGACTTCGGCGGTGTCGTCAAGGACGTGTGTCTGGAGTACGTGCCGGACATGAAGGTCGGCGACTACGCCATCGTCCACGTGGGATTCGCGTTGCAGCGACTGGACGAGGAGTCCGCGAAGCAGACCCTGGAGCTCTTCGAGAACCTCGGGGTGCTGGAGGAGGAGTTCGGCGACGCCTGGGGCAGGGCCGCCCGGGACGCCGGCGCCGAACGCCCCGCAGGAACCGGACTCCCGCCCCTGGAGGGCGCCGAGAAGGAGGCGCGGTCATGAAGTACCTGGACGAGTTCAGCGACCCGGTCCTCGCCAAGCGGCTCTTCGACGACATCAGGGCGGTCACCACCCGGCCCTGGTCGATCATGGAGGTCTGCGGCGGCCAGACGCACTCGATCATCCGCCATGGCATCGACCAACTCCTCCCCGAGGAGATCGAGTTGATCCACGGGCCGGGCTGCCCGGTCTGTGTGACCCCGCTGGAGATCATCGACAAGGCGCTGGAGATCGCCTCCCGTCCGGACGTGATCTTCTGCTCCTTCGGCGACATGCTGCGCGTGCCCGGCAGCGGACGGGACCTGTTCAAGGTCAAGAGCGAGGGCGCGGACGTCCGCGTCGTCTACTCGCCGCTGGACGCGCTGAAGATCGCGCAGGAGAACCCCGACCGCCAGGTCGTGTTCTTCGGCATCGGCTTCGAGACCACGGCGCCGCCCAACGCGATGACCGTCTATCAGGCCAAGAAGCTGGGCATCGCCAACTTCAGCCTGCTGGTCTCGCACGTCAAGGTGCCCCCGGCCATCGACGCGATCATGAACTCGCCGGACTGCCGGGTGCAGGCGTTCCTCGCCGCCGGGCACGTCTGCACGGTGATGGGCATGGCCGAGTATCCCGAACTCGCCGAGCGGCACCGGGTGCCGATCGTGGTGACGGGCTTCGAGCCGCTCGACATCCTGGAGGGCATCCGCCGCGCGGTGCGGCAACTGGAGGCCGGACAGCACACCGTGGAGAACGCCTACCCGCGCGCGGTACAGCCCGAGGGAAGCCCGGCGGCCCGCGCCATGCTCTCCGACGTCTTCGAGGTGACCGACCGGGCCTGGCGCGGGATCGGCATGATCCCGCTGAGCGGCTGGCGGCTGTCGCCGAAGTACCGCGAGTTCGACGCCGAGCACCGCTTCTCGGTGACCGGCATCGAGACCGAGGAGTCGACCGTCTGCCGCAGCGGCGAGGTGCTCCAGGGCCTCATCAAGCCGCACGAGTGCGCCGCGTTCGGCAAGGAGTGCACCCCGCGCAATCCGCTGGGCGCGACCATGGTCTCCAGCGAGGGCGCGTGCGCCGCCTACTACCTCTACCGGCGGCTGGAGACCCCGGACAAGGAGGCGAGCTCCGTTGGCTGACTCCGCCTACGCTCCCGCCGACTTCTCCTCCTGGACCTGCCCGGCGCCGCTGCGCGACCACGACAGGATCGTCATGGGGCACGGCGGTGGCGGCACTCTCTCCGCGGAACTGGTCGAGCACCTGTTCGCGCCCGCCTTCGGCAGCGATGTGCTCGCCGAGCTCGGCGACTCCGCGCATCTGCTGATGGGCGGCGCCCGGCTCGCCTTCTCCACGGACTCCTTCGTCGTACGGCCGCTGTTCTTCCCCGGCGGCAGCATCGGGGACCTCGCGGTCAACGGCACGGTCAACGACCTGGCCATGGCGGGGGCCGTACCGGCCTACCTCTCCTGCGGGTTCATCCTGGAGGAGGGCGTCGAGCTCTCCGTCGTGGGACGCGTGGCCGAGGCGCTGGGCGAGGCGGCCAGGACGGCCGGCGTGGTGATCGCGACCGGCGACACGAAGGTCGTCGACGCGGGCCACGGCGACGGCATCTTCATCAACACCGCCGGGATCGGCCTGATCCCGGACGGCGTCGACATCCGCCCGCAGCGCGCGGCACCCGGTGACGTGGTGCTGGTCAGCGGGCCGATCGGCGTGCACGGGGTGGCCATCATGAGCGTCCGGGAGGGCCTGGAGTTCGGCGTCGAGATCCAGAGCGACACCGCGTCGCTCGCCGGTCTGGTCGCGGACATGCTGGCCGTCTGCCCCGACCTCCATGTGCTGCGCGACCCGACCCGCGGCGGTCTGGCCACCTCCCTGAACGAGATCGCCGCGGCGGCGCGGGTCGGCATCGCGCTCGACGAGCGCTCCCTGCCCGTCCCGGAGACGGTCGCCAACGCCTGCGCCTTCCTCGGCCTCGACCCGCTGTACGTGGCCAACGAGGGCAAGCTGGTGGCGTTCGTCGCGGCCGAGCACGCCGACGCCGTGCTCGCCGCGATGCGCGCCCACCCGCTGGGCAAGGAGTCCGTGGCGATCGGCCGCTGCGTCCCCGAGCACCCCGGCATGGTGGTCGCGGCCACCGGCCTGGGCGGCACCCGGGTGGTGGACATGCCGCTCGGTGAGCAGCTCCCGCGCATCTGCTGATCCACCGCGTACGCGCCCACGGCGATGGCTGACACCCCGTCGGCCGGCACGAGCGCTCCCGAGGCCGGTCCTCGGTGACGACCCGCATCACGCGGGCGTCACCGGGGGCCGGTCTCTTCCTTCGCCCGGCGGGTGCAACCCTCTCGCAACGTCCGGGATGGTCGGCTGATCCGTGAGAGCCGTGACATCCGAGAGGGAGAACCGATGGACGCCGTCCCGCGCGTGGAGCTGATGCCCGCGGCCGCCGAGCTGCTGCGGCGACTGCGCACCCAGCACGGACCGCTGATGTTCCATCAGTCGGGCGGCTGCTGCGACGGCAGCGCGCCCATGTGCTATCCGGAGGGCGAGTTCCGCACCGGCGGCTCCGACGTGCTGCTGGCCGAGCTGGAGGTCGAGGGCGTCGACGAGCCGATCAACTTCTGGATCTCGAAGAGCCAGTACGAGCTGTGGAGTCATACGCGCCTGATCGTGGACGTCGTGCCGGGCCGGGGCAGCGGCTTCTCCCTCGAAGCACCCGAAGGAGTGCGTTTTCTGATCCGTTCCCGCGTCGTCGGCGCCTAGCCACCGGCCCGGGTACCAACCTCTGGTGCAATTCCCCTGAGTCCTGGGAAAGTTGACGAGACATCAGGGGGCACGGTGACACGTCGCGGCAGACGGTTCAGAACGGCACTGACGGTCTTCACTGCAAGCGGAGCGCTGGCCGGTGCGGCCCTGACCGGGGCGGCACCGGCCAGCGGCGCGGAGGGCGCGACGGACATCGCGCCCGGCGTCGAGTACACGCAGCTGGACATCCCGGCGGCCAAGGGAGTGGCGCACGCCCATGTGTTGACCGTCGATCTGCGCAATCCCCATGTGCGCGTCGACCTCCTCTACCCCGGAGCCGTGGCGTCAAGGGAGCCCGTGTCCGAGCTTGCCGACTCCCAGGGCGCGGTCGCCGGGGTCAACGGCGACTTCTTCAACATCACGGAGACGCAGCATCCGGGCGTCGAGGCGACGGGCGCGACCGTGGGGCCGGCGATCGCGAGCGGCCGCGGGCTCAAGGCCGCGGTCCCGGACGGCCAGCGGTTCGGGCCGGCACTGCCGCCCGGCACGACCACCGAGGACGTGTTCGGTGTGGGCGTCGACCGCCGGGCCCGGCTGGACAGCGTGGCCCTCGACGGGTCCGTCCGCAGCCCCGACGGCACCTGGCCGCTCGGCGGGTTCAACCAGTACGCGCTCCCGGTCGGCTCCGTCGGCGCGTTCACCGCGGACTGGGGCAGCGTCTCGCGGGTACGCGCGACCTGCGGTACGGACACGGACCGGGCCGCGCCGTGCAGCACCGACACCTACGAGGTGACGGTCCGCCGCGGACGGGTCGTGTCGGCCGCCGACACTCCGGGCGGCGGAGCCATCGCACCCGGCACCACCGTGCTGGTCGGCCGCGAGGCGGGCGCCCAGGAGCTGCGGAAACTGTCCGTGGGCGAGTGGGTCGGTGTGCGGCACCGGCTGGTGGCGAACTCCTCCCGGGTGCCGTACAGGTTCGCGGTCGGGGGCTATCCGATGATGACCGACGGAGTGCCGCTGCCGGGTCTGGACGACAAGACCTCCGCCGTACGGACCGCGGTGGGCTTCTCCGACCACGGGCGCCGGATGCAGCTCCTCGCCCTGGACGGCGCCCCGGCGTACCGCAACGGGCTGACCATCGCCGAAGTGACGGCGACGATGAAGGAGTTGGGGTCGCAGGACGCCTTCAGCCTGGACGGCGGCGGATCCACGACCATGGTCGCCCGGCAGACGGGGGCGGACGCGGTCAGCGTCCTCAACCACCCGAGCGGCGGCGCCGAGCGACCCGTCCCGAACGGAATCGGGGTGTTCACGCGCCCGTGACGCGGCGGCACGTCATGGCGTCAGGCTGCCCACGATGTCCGCCGTCGCGGTGAGACCGCTGTGGATGGTCGGGGCCATGCTCGTGCCCGCCAGCAGGAACCCGAGCAGGGCGCAGATCAGCGCGTGCGACATCTTCAGCCCGCCGCTGCGCAGGAAGATCACCGCCAGCACCAGGAGAAACAGCACCGCAGAGATGGAAATGGCCATCGTCAACCTCCTCCGCCACGTCCACTTCGCGGCGTTCGGCCGTAAGTGTGGCGTAGCGGAGGGATCGTCCGGGCGGCTGACGTGTCCCCCGAACGGGTGGTCTTCTACCGTCGGTCGTAAGCGTCCAGGAACTCTTCGAGACCGCCCAGGTCATCGGTGTTGAGGTAGTCGACGTCGGCGGCGAGGAGTTCGCGCCAGAGCGCCTCGCGTGTCGGACCCGCGAGGTCGGGGGTGGCCCAGAACCGGACCTTCTGCCGGCGCGCGTGCGCGGCCGCCATGATGCTCCGCAGTTTCTCGCGCTCGGCGCCCGGGAACGGGCCCTCGCCCAGCCAGCTGAAGTTGAGTGTCCAGTTGTCACTGATCAGCGGGACGAAGGAGGCGGGGGCGGTGCTGCCGAGGTCGGCGAGCCGGCCGTCGTAGAAGGCGAGCCGCTCGGTCTGCGCCTCCATGGGCACGCGCGCGGCGCGGTCCCCGGAGATCACGGCCGTGACCGGGCCGGGGTGCACCCGGCCGTGCGCGTACCTCGTGAACAGGTGCCGGTAGCGGCGCAGATGACGGTCGAGTTCGAGGTACGTCGAGGAGCCCTCGGTCTTGATGTCGACGAGCAGTTGCAGCGGCGTGCGGTGCCCCCTGTACACCGAGCCGTGGTTGGCCCTGACGCGGGCGGCCAGCGGTTCGAGGTAGAGGGATTCGAGGGTGCGGGTGGGGTCGAGCTCCACCGGGTCGTGGGCGACGAGGAGTTGGTCCCCCACGAGGTAGATGTCCGCCTCGACACTGCCGAAGCGGTGGTCGAGGGCGTCGAAGAGGGGGCGCGGGTGCTCGTAGTCGTTGTGCGCGTGGGCGCGCCACAGGGGGCGCGTGCGGGGCTTCGCCTCGCCGGCCAGGGCCCGCGACGCGGGCAGGGCGAACGAGCCCGCGAGGGCGGCGCCGAGGGTGGTGAGGGCTCTGCGACGGGTGGTAAGGGCCATGCTCTGCCTCCCTTGAGGGGCCGTACGGGACCTCAAGGGAGTATGCGGCGGGCGGGGCTCAAGAAACCCTGCCCTGAAGGGAGTTGGCCGGACCGACGCTACGGGTTCACTTCACCGGATCCGGGCGATCCGGCGTTCCAGCCTTCCCTCCCCTGCGTTTCGTGGGCGTACGGGAAAAGCCCGCCCCAGGTGGGGCGGGCTTCACCCGGAGCGGTGTCAGGGTGCCTGGAGATCGACCAGTTCGGCCAGCGCCGCCCGATGCGCGCCCGCCGTGCCGTAGGCGATCGAGTCGGCCTTGGCGCGCTTCAGATACAGGTGCGCCGGGTGCTCCCACGTCATGCCGATGCCGCCGTGCAGCTGGAGCGCCTCCTCGGCCGCGTGTACGGCGACGGGTGCCGCGTACGCCTGGGCGACGGCGACCGCCAGGTCGCTGTCCGCGCTGCCGGTGGCCAGCGCGTCGGCGGCGTTCCGGGCGGCGGCGCGGGTGCCCACGACCTCCAGCCACACCTGGGCCAGCCGGTGCTTGAGCGCCTGGAAGCCGCCGACCGGCCGGTTGAACTGCTTGCGCTCCTTGAGGTAGCGGACCGTCTCCGTCAACGACCACTCGGCGAGACCGAGTTGCTCGGAGGCGAGCAGTCCGGCACCGGCCCGCAGCGCACGTCGCACGGCCGCGGGGGCGTCCCCGGTGAGCAGCGTTGCGGGCGCCGAGTCGAAGGTGATCCGGGCGAGCGGCCGGGTCTGGTCGAGACAGACCTGCGGGACGATCGTGACAGCGGCCGCGCCGACGGCGTACAGCCCGCCGTCCTCGGCCGGGACCAGCAGGACGTCGGCGGCGGCCGCGTCCGCGATGCCCGTCAACTCCCCGTGCAGGGAACCGTTCTCCAGTCGTACTGCCTGGTGGGCGGCGCCCGGTCCGACGTTCAGCGGGACGGCGAGGGCGCCCACCGTGCGGCCGGAGGCGAGTGCGGCGAGCAGTTCGGCCGCGGCCGGTCCGTCGCAGGCCAGCAGCGCCTCGGTCGCGACCACGGCGCTCGTCAGATAGGGCACGGGCGCGACCGCGCGACCCAGCTCCTCCAGGACCACGGCGGCTTCGCGGTGCGTGGCACCCTGGCCGCCCCGCTCCTCGGGCACCAGCAGGCCGGCGAGGCCCATGCCCTCCGAGAGGGCCTTCCACAGCTCGGGGTCGTGCGGAGTGCCCGACTCGGTGCGGGTGATGACGTCCGCCGCGGCGCAGCGGTCGGTGAGGAGGTCGCGGACGGCGGCGCGCAGCGCCTCCTCCTCCTCGGTGTAGAGCAGATCGGGCTCGGTGCTCACCTGGCTCATCGGGCGAGGTCCTTCCATGCGACGTCCTTGTCGGTGCGCGGCTCGGACGGCAGGCCCAGGACGCGTTCGGCGACGATGTTCAGCAGGACCTCGCTGGTCCCGCCCTCGATGCTGTTGCCCTTGGAGCGCAGGTAGCGGTATCCGGCGTCCCGGCCGGTGAAGTCGACCAGCTCGGGCCGGCGCATCGTCCAGTCCTCGTACAACAGGCCTTCCTCGCCGAGGAGTTCGACCTCAAGGCCGCTGATCTCCTGGTTCAGGCGGGCGAAGCCGAGTTTCATGCCGGCGCCCTCGTGGCCGGGCTGGCCCAGGGCGAGCTGCTGGCGCAGCCGTTCGCCGGAGAGCCGGGCGACCTCGGCCTCGACCCACAGCTTCAGCAGCCGCTGGTGGGTGTCGTGGGTGCGCAGTTCGGGCCGCTCGCGCCAGGTCCTGGAGACCGGGCCGATCATGCCGCCCTCGCGCGGGATGCGCATGCCGCCGATGGAGACGCGTTCGTTCATCAGCGTGGTCTGCGCGACCCGCCAGCCGTCGCCGACCTCGCCGAGGCGGTGCGCGTCGGGGATGCGGACGTCGGTGAGGAAGACCTCGTTGAACTCGGCCTCGCCGGTGATCTGGCGCAGCGGCCGTACCTCGACACCCGGGTCGCTCATGTCGCAGATGAAGTAGGTGATGCCGCGGTGCTTGGGCACGTCCGGGTCGGTGCGGGCGATGAGGATGGCCCAGCGGGCGAGGTGGGCGCTGGAGGTCCACACCTTCTGCCCGTTGATCACCCAGTCGCCGCCGCTCCCCGGCGCTTCCCCGTCCGCGCGGACGGCGCGGGTGCCGAGCGCCGCGAGGTCCGAACCGGCGCCGGGCTCGCTGAAGAGCTGGCACCACACCTCCTCGCCGACCCACAGGGGCCGCAGGAAGCGCCGTTTCTGCTCCTCGGTGCCGAAGCCGAGGATGGTCGGGGCGGCCATGCCGAGGCCGATGCCGATGCGCCGCGGGTCGTTGTCGGGCGCGCCCGCGGCCGCCAGCTCGGCGTCCACGACGGCCTGGAGGCTGCGCGGGGCGCCGAGGCCGCCGAGGCCCTCGGGGTAGTGCACCCAGGCGAGTCCGGCGTCGAAGCGTGCCTTCAGGAAGTCCACGCGATCGGTTTCCAGCGGAGGATGCGCTGCGAGCAACTCCTGGGTGCGGCGGCGCAGTTCGGCTGCGTCGGTCATGCGGCGGCTCCGTTCTCCAGTGTGGGCACCACGGCGATCCGCCCGGTGGTGACTCCGTCGGCGACCCGCTGCACGGCGGCGGCGGCCCCGCTCAGCGGGACCCGCTCGCTCACCAGCGGCTTGATCGCGCCCCGTGCGGCGAGCTCGGTGAGCTGCTCGTGGCAGTGCAGGACCAGCTTCGGGTTCTTGGTGTTGTACAGGCCCCAGTGCAGGCCGAGGATCCCGTAGTTCTTGACGAGGGCGTGGTTCAGCGCGGCGCTCGGGATCGAACCGCTCGCGAAGCCGACGACCACGATCCGGCCCTCGAAGGCGACGACCTTCGTGGACTGGGTGTAGGCCTCGCCGCCGACGGGGTCGTAGATCACGTCCGCGCCGCGTCCGCCTGTCGCTTCCTTGACGGCGCCTATGACGTCCTCGGCGCGCCGGTCGATGACGACGTCGCAGCCCAGTTCGCGCGCCACGGCGGCCTTGTCGGCGCCGCCCACGACGCCGATGACGGTCGCGCCCGCCGCCTTGCCGAGCTGCACGGCGGCGCTGCCGACCCCTCCGGCGGCCGCGTGCACGAGCAGGGTCTCTCCGGCTTCCAGGCGGGCCCGGCGGTGCAGGCCGAACCAGCCGGTCTGGTAGCCGATGTGCAGGGCCGCGGCCTCGGCGTCGTCGAGGGCCTCGGGTGCCGGGAGCAGGGCGGCGGCGTCCGCGACCGCGTACTCGGCGAATCCTCCGTGCGGCAGCGCCGGGGTGGCGATCACCCGGCGTCCGTCCTCGGTCTCGCCGCAGATCTCCACGCCGGGGGTGAACGGCAGCGGCGGCCTGACCTGGTACTGGCCGCGGCACATCAGCGCGTCCGGGAAGTTGATGTTCGCGGCGCGCACCTTGAGCAGGACCTGGCCGTCACCGGGCGTCGGCCGATCCACCTCCTGGAGGCGCATCGCCTCTGCGGGCTCGCCGTTCTGGTGCACTTGCCATGCCTGCATGCGGGGCCTCCAGGGGACTGTGTCGGCTGACCGGGGTCGATCGCATACTAAGCGGTCGCTTGCCAACCTGGGAACAGTCGGCTTCCGTCGTCTTCGCCACGCCCGGCGCAAGTTCCTTCGCCACGCCCGGCGCGAGCGTCTTCGCCACGCCCGGCGCGGGCCGCCCCGCCGCCCGCTCTCACAGCTCCTTGCCCCGCACCTTGGGCCGCGCCCGTACGTGCATCCGCTCCCCCTGCGGACCGAACAGGCTCAGGAACTCCACGGGCCCCTCCCCCGTCGACCCGAACCAGTGCGGAACCCGGGTGTCGAACTCCGCCGCCTCCCCCGCCCCCAGCACCACGTCATGCTCGCCGAGCACCAGCCGCAGCCGCCCGGACAGCACGTACAGCCACTCGTAGCCCTCGTGCGTCCGCGGGTCGGGTTCCAGGGTCCGCCGCGGTTCGGCCATCTTGTAGGCCTGGAGTCCGCCGGGCTGGCGGGTCAGCGGCCAGTACGTCCGGCCGCCCCGCACGATCGGCTCGGCGCGCACCCGGGGGTCGCCGACCGGCGGGGCGCCGACCAGTTCGTCCAGCGGGACCTGATGGGCCCGCGCGATGGGCAGCAGCAGCTCCAGACTGGGCTTGCGCAGCCCCGACTCCAGTCGCGAGAGCGTGCTCACCGAGATGCCGGTCACCTCGGACAGTCCGGCCAGCGTCGCGCCGCGCTCCTTCCTGATGCGCCGCAGCCGGGGCCCCACCTCGGCGAGGACCTCGTCAGTCGCCGCGTCGCCGGCCGCCCGGTGCCCGGCTCCGTCGCTCACCCCCGCGGGGGCCGCGCGCCTCATCCCGTCCATCGTTCCGTCACTCATCCCCTCATTGCAGAATCGGCAAAGCCATTTGTCAATCCGGCGACATCAGGGCGCCCTGTCGACGCCGACGAGCCCCTCGACGCGGCCGTGGCACGGGGCGGGGGCTGAGCCCCGATAGCGGGAGGAGCTGAGCCACCCCCGGGGCCTCCGTACGGGTGTGAACCCGGCGTCCGCGTTGCACCATGGCTGCATGCTGCTCGCCCGGGTCGTGCGCTACCGCGAGGACAAGACACCGGCCGGGGCCGACACGGTCGGCACCCTGTTGGCCGCCCACCCGGAGGTGACGCGATGAGCGGAGAACAGCACGGAAGGCGGAGCGCGGGACTGCTGTTGTTCCGGCACACCGACAACGGCGTGGAGGTATTGGTCGGCCATATGGGCGGCCCCTTCTTCGCGCGGCGGGACGCCGGGGCCTGGACCCTTCCCAAGGGCGAGTACGAGCCCGACGAGACGGCCTGGGACGCCGCACGCCGGGAGTTCCGGGAGGAGCTCGGGCTGCCCCCGCCCGACGGCGACGCGGTCGCGCTCGGTGAGGTGACCCAGACGAACGGCAAGGTCGTCACGGCCTGGGCGATCGAGGCGGATCTCGACCCGGCGGCCATGGTCCCCGGCACGTTCACGATGGAGTGGCCGCCGAAGTCGGGACAGCTGCAGGAGTTCCCCGAGCTGGACCGGGTGGAGTGGATGTCCCCGGAGCGGGCCCGGACGCTGCTCGTGAAGGCGCAGACGATGTTTCTCGACCGGCTGGCGGAGCACTCGGGCTGAGAGCCGGCGTTCGGCCAGCAGCGCCGGCTCACCCCGGGAGCCCTCCGCGTTGCGCCGAGCCGCCCAGCGCGGGAGGGTCGGGGAACAGCCCGCTTTCAGGAGGTCGGCCATGCCCATCGCGACGGTGAACCCGGCGAACGGCGAGACGCTCAAGACGTACGACGCCCTCGGCGCCGAGGAGATCGAGCGCAGGCTCGCTGCCGCCGAGGCCACGTTCCGGACGTATCGCACCAGCTCGTTCGCCGAGCGGGCGCGGCTCCTGCATCGCGCCGCCGATCTCCTGGACGAGGACCTGGAGGACATCGGCCGGGTGATGACCACCGAGATGGGCAAGCCGGTCAAGCAGGCCCGCGCGGAGGCCGCCAAGTGCGCCAAGGCGATGCGCTGGTACGCCGACCACGCCGAGGATCTGCTCGCCGACGAACTGGCCGCCCCCTCCGACGCCGCGGACTCCGGGGCCTCCCGGGTCCTCGCGCGCTACCGGCCGCTCGGTCCCGTGCTCGCCGTGATGCCGTGGAACTTCCCGCTCTGGCAGGTGGTCCGGTTCGCGGCGCCCGCGCTGATGGCGGGCAACGTGGGCCTGCTCAAGCACGCCTCGAACGTGCCGCAGACCGCCCTGTACCTGGAGGACCTGTTCCGCCGGGCGGGCTTCCCCGAGGGCTGCTTCCAGACGCTGCTGATCGGCTCGGGGGCGGTCGAGGGCATCCTGCGTGACCCGCGCGTCAAGGCGGCCACCCTCACCGGCAGTGAACCGGCCGGGCGGGCGGTCGCCTCGGTCGCCGGGGACGAGGTGAAGAAGACGGTGCTGGAGCTGGGCGGCAGCGACCCGTACGTCGTGATGCCGTCCGCCGACGTCGAACGCGCCGCGACGATCGCCGTGACGGCCCGTGCGCAGAACAACGGGCAGTCGTGCATCGCCGCCAAGCGGTTCATCGTGCACACCGACGTGTTCGACGCCTTCGCGGAGCGGTTCGCGGCGGGCATGCGGGCCCTCAAGGTCGGCGACCCGCTCGACGAGGACACCGAGATCGGGCCGCTCTCCACCGAGCAGGGCCGCGCCGACCTGGAGGAACTGGTCGACGACGCCGTGGAGAACGGCGCGACGGTGCTGTGCGGCGGCGAACGCCCCGACGGCTTCGGGAGCGGCTGGTACTACGCGCCGACCGTGCTCACCGACATCACCCCCGCCATGCGCATCCACCAGGAGGAGACCTTCGGTCCCGTCGCCACGCTCTACCGGGCCGCCGGCCTGGACGAGGCGGTCGCCCTCGCGAACGACACCCCGTTCGGGCTGAGCTCGAACGTGTGGACGCGTGACGAGGCCGAGGTGGAGCGGTTCGTCCGCGATCTGGACGCGGGCGGGGTGTTCGTCAACGGGATGACGGCCTCGCACCCGGCGTTCCCCTTCGGCGGGGAGAAGCGGTCGGGCTACGGACGTGAACTGTCGGGACACGGAATCCGCGAGTTCTGCAACATCACCACCGTATGGCACGGAGCGTGAGCGTTCCGCAGTTACGATCCCCTGTGTGAACCGCGAAGTGACCCTCCCTCTGATCGTCGACGACCGCGGCACGTTGCAGGTGGCCGCCGCCGACGTCAGCAAGCTGCTGCGTACGGTGGGCGGCCGATGGCTGCATCTGGTGGAGGCCGGCCAGGACGGCCTCGACGAGGACACGGTGGCCGCGCTCACGATCGAGCTGGCCAAGCTGGCCGACCGGATCGACGTCGCCTGCATCGCGCACAGCAGCGGGACGAGCGGTCGCTGAGCGGCGGCGCCGCGCCGGGCGACGGACGCCTGCCGGGCGTCCTACGGGCCGCTGAGCGGACGCCTGGCGCCGGGCCGGCCCCGGACCGCCCGCGGGTGCCGGCCTCAGACGACCCGCTGGTCCAGCTCCCACAGGGCGTGCCAGAACTTCGATTCGTAGGCCTGGAGCAGCCGTCCGTGGCGGTGGACGTCCTCCCGCGAGATCCGTCCGGCGTCGAGCCCCGCCCGCACGGCGGCCAGGGCCCTGTTCTCCAGCTCGGGCGCGGGCGCGGCGAAGAGGTCGAAGAAGCCGCAGGCCTCGTCGTCGAAGCCGTAGTGCCGGCGCAGGGCCTCGGCGATCGTCTCGCAGTAGCCGCCCCACGCGGCGAAGTTGGCGCCGAGGGCGAGGACCACGTCGGTCGGCTCCCCGTTCAGGGCGAGCCAGGCGACGTAGGCCGGGTAGGCCTGGCAGTCGGCGAGCGGTTCGTACTCCGCCGCCTGTGCCTCGTCGGCCCCCACCGCGGCGGCGAACGCGGTGAGCCGGTCCCCGGCCAGCGCCTCGCCCTGCGCCAGCAGCTCGAAGAAGGCGGCGCTCGCCGGGTCGGCGGCCGACGTCTGCGAACCGGCCGCCGAGCGTTCGGCCAGATGAAGGAACGCGCGGTGGTCCGCGGCGATCACATGGCGCTGTTCGAAGGCGAGGGCCGCGAGCGTGGTGCGCTGGGCGGCGCCCCGGGCGATCAGGGGCAGCAGCCGGTTGGCATGGGGGTCCGGGGCGAGTTTTCCGGTGATGTCCTCCAGCACTTCCCTCGCTGTCGGCGTCATCGCGCGCTCCTTCGGTCCGGCAGACTCCGAGCCCCTTCGACCAGGGTGCCATGCCCGGCCCCGGCATCCCGGTTCCGAGCGGTCCGACGCGATGTCGCAGGTCCGGCGGATGAGGGTCGCGCCCCGGGGCGAGGCGGACGCGCTCGCCGCCGGGCCTCGTGTGTGCTCTCCCGCGACGCGCGCACCACCGGTGCCGCGCGGCGCCCCGTCAGGGACGCGGGGAACGCGACGGGGGCCGTGCCGGCCCCCGTCCCGCGCGCCGGCCTCAGCGGATCGGCATCCCTGAAAGGGTCCGGGCGATCACCAGCCGCTGGATCTCGCTGGTGCCCTCGAAGATCGTGTAGATGGCCGCGTCGCGGTGCATCCGCTCCACCGGGTACTCACGCGTGTAGCCGTTGCCGCCGAGGATCTGGATCGCCTGGCCGGTGACCTTCTTGGCCGTCTCGCTGGCGAACAGCTTCGACATCGATCCCTCCGCGGAGGTGAACTGCTTGCCGTTGACCGCCATCCAGGACGCCCGCCACACCAGCAGCCGCGCCGCGTCGATCGCGGTGCGCATGTCGGCGAGCTGGAAGGCGACACCCTGGTTGTCGATGATCGGGCGGCCGAACTGCTCACGCGTCTTCGCGTAGTCGAGGGCGACCTCGTACGCGGCCCGCGCGGTACCCACCGCCATGGCTCCGACGGCCGGACGGGACGCTTCGAAGGTGGCCATCGCGGCGTTCTTCATCCGCTCGCCACCCGTCCTCGCGCGCTCGCGGGCACGGGCGAGGCGCTCGTCGAGCTTCTCCTTGCCGCCGAGCAGGCAGGAGCCGGGGATCCGGACGTTGTCCAGGACGACCTCGGCGGTGTGCGAGGCGCGGATGCCGTGCTTCTTGAACTTCTGGCCCTGGGACAGTCCGGGCGTGGCCGGAGGCACGATGAAGGAGGCGTGGCCCTTGGAGCCGAGGTCCGGGTCGACGACCGCGACGACGACGTGGACGTTGGCGATGCCGCCGTTGGTCGCCCAGGTCTTCGTGCCGTTCAGGACCCACTCGTCCTTGGCCTCGTCGTAGACGGCACGGGTGCGCATCGAGGCGACGTCGGAGCCGGCGTCGGGCTCGGAGGAGCAGAAGGCGGCGACCTTGACATCGTTGGCATCGCCGTACATCTGGGGGATCCAGACGCCGATCTGCTCCTCGGTGCCGTTGGCGAGGACGCCCACGGCGGCGAGGCCGGTGCCGACAATGGACAGGGCGATACCCGCGTCGCCCCAGAACAGCTCCTCCATGGCCATCGGTATGCCGAGGCCCGTGGGATCGAAGTACTGCTGGGCGTAGAAGTCGAGGGAGTAGATGCCGACCTTCGCGGCTTCCTGGATGACCGGCCAGGGAGTCTCTTCGCGCTCGTCCCATTCGGCGGCCGCGGGACGGATGACATCGGCGGCGAAGCCGTGCAGCCAGTCCCGGACCTCCGTCTGTTCGTCGTTGAGCTCCATGGTGAACTCGGCCATATTCCCTCCAGCGCTGCACTAAACTGTTACTTGCGGTAACTGGAGTCTGTTACCGGCTAGTAGAGAAAGTCAACTCCCGAGCTCCGCTCGGCAGCCCGTTCGATACCCATACGGCGATCAGTGTTAGTTTGCGCAGGCGTCACCGAATCACCACGGGTGGGGAGAGCACATGGACACCACACAGCGGACCGATCAGCAGAGGTCCGCCGACCGCCGCCGGCGCGAACTGCTGGAAGCCGCCGACAGAGTGGTGCTCCGCGACGGCCCCGGGGCCTCCATGAACGCCATCGCCGCCGAGGCCGGCATCACGAAGCCCATTCTGTACCGCCACTTCGGCGACAAGGGCGGCCTGTACGCCGCACTCGCCAAGCGGCACACGGACGCGCTCCTCGAAGCACTGCGGGCGGCGCTGGACGCCCCGGCCGAACGGCGTGAGCGCGTCGAGGCGACGCTCGATACGTACTTGGCCGCCATCGAGGCGCGCCCGCAGGTCTACCGCTTCCTGATGCATCCGGCCGAGGGTGGCCAGCCGGGCGACCCCGGCTTCGACGTGGGCAAGTACTCCGCGCCGGTGCTGCGCCGCATGGGCGAGGAACTCGCCGAGGTCATCGAGGAGCGGGTGGATCTCGGGCCGGGCAGCCAGCAGCTGGCACGGGTGTGGGGCCACGGCATCGTCGGCATGATGCACGCCGCCGGGGACTGGTGGCTCGGCGAACGGCCGTGCACGCGCGCCGAGTTGGTACGCAGCCTGGCCGACCTGCTGTGGGGCCGCCTCGCCGCGGCGGGCGACCGCGTCGGCGGACCGGGTTTCTGACCCCGGCTCACGCGGACACCCCGTCAGGGGCCGGCCGACGCGGCCGGCGGCGCACGACCGCCCTCAGCCGCTCCAGGAAGCCCGCGTCACCTGACGAAGAAGCCGCCGTCGGCGCCACCCGGTGAGCCGGTCCGCGTACACGCCGCCGTCGAGGTGGTCGCACTCGTGCTGGAGGCACCGTGCGAACCAGCCGGTGCCGTGCACGGTGACCGGCTCGCCGGTGACCGTGCACCCCTCGACGACCGCGTGGTCGTACCGCTCGGTGCCGGCCTCCAGACCGGGCAGCGAGAGACAGCCTTCCGGTCCGCGCAGGACCACACCGTCCGCCTCGACAAGACGGGGGTTCACCACATGTCCGACATGACGGACATCGTCGTCGTCCGGGCAGTCGTATACGAAGACCCTGAGGCCGACGCCGACCTGGTTCGCGGCGAGCCCGACGCCCTCCGCCGCGTACATGGTCGCGAACATGTCCTCGACGAGTCCGGCGAGTTGAGGGCCGAAGTCGGTGACGTCCTCGCAGGCCGTGCGCAGGACGGGGTCGCCGAGCAGGGTGAGGGGCCGGACGCGCCCGTGGGTGCCCGGGATGGAACCGTGTCGCATGGCGGCAAGGGTACGGTCCTGGTAGGCGCGCGCATGTCGCGCCGGCACCGAGGAGGTGCCGCGATTCGGGCCCGTGAGCGGATCTCGATAGGCTGAGCCCCCAACGGTGCCGGGGGCAGGGGCGCGGCGCGTACGCAAGGAGGATCGAGAAACGATGTCAGGCAACTCGGACCCGCTGTCGCCGCGGGCCAAGCTGGCCGTGACGGCGGGCAAGGCGGCGGCAGCCGTCTCGCGGGCCGCCGGACGCGGCAGTGGATCGGTGATCGGCGGCCGGGTGGCACTCAAGCTCGACCCCGACCTGCTGGCGAGGCTCGCCACACACCTGGACGTGATCCTGGTGTCGGCGACCAACGGCAAGACCACCACGACCCGGCTGATCGCGGAGGCCCTGGGCGCCGCGGGCCCGGTCGTGTCCAACGCGCTCGGCGCCAACATGCCCGCGGGCATCACCTCGGCGCTGGCCGGGGGGTCGGAGGCCAAGTTCGCGGTCATCGAGGTCGACGAGAAGTACCTCGCCGGTGTGGCACGTGACACCGACCCGAAGTGCATCGCGCTGCTGAACCTCTCGCGCGACCAGCTCGACCGGGCCGCCGAGACGCGGATGATGGCCGAGCACTGGCGTGAGGGCCTGGCCGGTTCCAAGGCCGTCGTGGTCGCCAACGCGGACGACCCGCTGGTGGTCTGGGCGGCCTCCTCCTCGCCGAACGTCATGTGGGTGGCGGCCGGCCAGATGTGGAAGGAAGACGCCTGGTCCTGCCCGTCCTGCGGCGGTGTGATGCAGCGCCCCGGCGACGACTGGTTCTGCGGCGACTGCGGCTTCCGCCGTCCGAGCCCCACCTGGGCCCTGTCCGGGGACCACGTCCTCGACCCGCACGGTTCCGCCTGGCCGATCCACCTCCAGCTGCCGGGCCGCGCCAACAAGGCGAACGCCGCCTCGTCGGCCGCCGTGGCCGCCGTGTTCGGCGTGCCGCCGCAGGTGGCCCTGGAGCGCATGTACCAGGTGCAGGCGGTGGCCGGACGCTACGACGTGGTGCAGTTCATGCAGCGCGACCTGCGTCTGCTGCTCGCCAAGAACCCCGCGGGCTGGCTGGAGACCTTCTCCCTGATCGACCCGCCGCCGACCCCGGTCATCCTGTCGGTGAACGCGCGCGGCGCCGACGGCACGGACACCTCCTGGCTGTGGGACGTCGACTACACCCGCCTGACCGGACACCCGATCTTCGTTCTCGGCGACCGCAAGCTGGACCTCGCCGTGCGCCTCGAAGTGGCCAACCAGCAGTTCCAGGTCTGCGACACCCTCGACCAGGCCGTGCAGATGGCACCGCCCGGGCGTATCGAGGTCATCGCGAACTACACCGCTTTCCAGGACTTGAGGCGTCGTGTCGGCAACTGAGCCACGGAGGACGAAGAGAATGAGTGACAACAGCCTGCGTCTGGTGTGGATCTATCCAGACCTGCTGAGCACCTACGGCGACCAGGGCAACGCCCTGGTCGTGGAGCGCCGGGCGCGTCAGCGCGGCCTCGACGTGGCCCGTGTCGACGTGCGCAGCGACCAGCCGGTCCCGACCTCCGGTGACATCTACCTCATCGGGGGCGGCGAGGACCGGCCGCAGCGGCTCGCCGCGGAGCGGCTGCGCCGCGACGGCGGTCTGGAGCGCGCGGTCGGCAACGGCGCGATCGTGTTCTCCGTCTGCGCCGGCTACCAGATCCTCGGGCACGAGTTCATCAACGACCTCGGCCAGCGCGAGCCGGGCCTCGGCCTGCTCGACGTGGTCTCGGTGCGCGGCGAGGGCGAGCGGTGCGTCGGTGACGTCCTCGGGGACATCGACCCGCGGCTCGGTCTGCCCCCGCTGACCGGTTTCGAGAACCACCAGGGCGTCACCCACCTCGGGCCCACCGCCCGAGCGTTCGCGAACGTGCGGCTCGGTAAGGGCAACGGCACGGGCGACGGTACGGAGGGCGCGTACAACGACACCGTGTTCGGTACGTACATGCACGGTCCCGTCCTCGCCCGCAATCCGCAGATCGCGGACCTGCTGCTGAAGCTGGCCCTCGACGTCAACGCGCTGCCGCCGACCGACGACCGCTGGTACGAGGCGCTGCGCTCCGAGCGCATCGCGTCCGCCCAGCAGCCCGCGTAGGGCCGGCCCGCCCGGCGGGCCGGAGGAACCGTTTCTCAAGGAGGAACGGTTCCTCTTCGCGTTTCCGGGAGGAGCCCTTTCCGCTTCGCCGGACGGTCCGTCCAGCCCCTCCGGGGCCCGTCTGAAACCGCATCCGCACAGGTGAGCGGGTGCGTCCAGCAGGCGGACGCACAGTGCGGCCGGGCCCCCTCCCGCCGGTAGGGTGGCGTCGATCCTTGCCGGACAACGTGGTCCGGTCCCCGGACCACGTTGAGAAGGTATTTCGGGCTATGCGCATTGGTGTCCTCACGTCCGGCGGCGACTGCCCCGGCCTGAACGCCGTCATCCGGTCGGTCGTACACCGTGCCGTCGTCGACCACGGCGACGAGGTCATCGGCTTCCGGGACGGCTGGAAGGGTCTCCTGGAGTGCGACTACCTCAAGCTCGACCTCGACGCGGTGAGCGGGATCCTGGCTCGCGGCGGCACCATGCTCGGCTCCTCCCGGGTCCAGCCCGCGCATCTGCGTGACGGTGTGGAGCGGGCCAAGGGCCACGTGGCGGACCTCGGGCTCGACGCGATCATCCCGATCGGCGGCGAGGGCACGCTGAAGGCGGCCCGCCTGCTGTCGGACGGCGGCCTGCCCATCGTCGGCGTGCCGAAGACCATCGACAACGACATCGCGGTCACGGACGTCACCTTCGGCTTCGACACGGCCGTCGGTGTCGCGACCGAGGCCCTCGACCGGCTGAAGACCACCGCCGAGTCCCACCAGCGCGTGCTGATCGTGGAGGTCATGGGCCGCCACACCGGCTGGATCGCCCTGCACTCCGGCATGGCCGCCGGCGCCCACGCCATCGTCGTACCGGAGCGGCCCTTCGACATCGAGGAGCTGGCCGCGCGGGTCGGCGAACGGTTCGAGGCGGGCAAGCGGTTCGCCATCGTCGTCGCCGCCGAGGGCGCGAAGCCCCGCGAGGGCTCGATGCGGTACGACGAGGGCGGCAAGGACGTCTACGGCCACGAGCGCTTCGCGGGCATCGCCCGGCAGCTCTCCATCGAGCTGGAGGAGCGGCTCGGCAAGGAGGCCCGGCCGGTCATCCTCGGGCACGTGCAGCGCGGCGGCACGCCGACGGCGTACGACCGTGTGCTCGCGACCCGGTTCGGGTGGCACGCCGTGGAGGCGGTGCACCGCGGCGAGTTCGGGAAGATGACCGCGCTGCGCGGGACCGACATCGTGATGGTGCCGCTCGCGGAGGCGGTGGAGACCCTGAAGACGGTTCCGGACGAGCGGTACGCCGAGGCGGAGTGCGTGCTCTGAGCCGTACGCGGTCGGAACCGCCCCCGGTCGCAGCCGCGGCCGGGGGCGGTTCTACTCTGGTGCGGACAGACAGCGCACAACCTCCCCCAGTGCCTTAAAAGGGCCTCGGAGGTACCCCAGAAACAGGAGCCGGCGGATGGATCACAGCGGGCACGGCATGACCACGGATCTGCCGCCGTTCACGCTGGCGCGAGGGCTCGAGTGGTCCGCGGACCCGTTCTTCCTCGTCGCGTGCCTCCTCGGGCTCGGCCTGTACGGCTGGGGAGCCGTGCGGCTCGCCCGGCGCGGCGACGCGTGGTCGTGGGGCCGTACGGCCTCCTTCTTCGTCGGGGTGCTGACCGTGCTGCTCATCACCTGCACCCGGCTGAACGACTACGGCATGGCCATGTTCAGCGTGCACATGGTCCAGCACATGGTGATCAGCATGCTGTCGCCGATCCTGATCCTGCTCGGGGCGCCGATCACACTGGCGCTGCGCGCGCTGCCGGTGGCCGCGAAGCGGGGCAGCAAGGGGCCGCGTGAACTGCTGCTGATGTTCCTGCACAGCCGCTACATGCGGATCATCACCCACCCGGCGTTCACCATCCCGCTGTTCATCGCGAGCCTGTACGCCCTGTACTTCTCCCCCGTCTTCGACTTCCTGATGGGCTCCAGCACGGGCCACGTCGTCATGATGTGCCACTTCCTCGCCGTCGGCCTGGTCTTCTTCTGGCCGATCATGGGCGTGGACCCGGGCCCGCACCGCCCGGGTTATCTGATGCGGATGCTGGAACTGTTCGCGGGCATGCCGTTCCACGCGTTCTTCGGCATCGCGCTGATGATGGCCTCGCAGCCGATGGTCGAGTCGTACAAGAATCCGCCGGCCTCCCTCGGCATCGACGCGCTCGCCGACCAGACCGCCGCGGGGGGTATCGCCTGGGCGTTCAGCGAGATCCCCTCCGTGCTCGTCCTGCTCGCGCTGCTCTTCCAGTGGTACGGCTCCGAGCAGCGGCAGGCCAAGCGCCAGGACCGGGCAGCGGACCGGGACGGGGACAAGGAGCTAGAGGCGTACAACGCCTATCTGGCCTCACTCAACGCACGGGGCCGCTGAATCGACCGATGCCGTTCGCGCTTGCGCGAGCGGCATCTTCGTTCAGCGGCGACGGCGACCGCGCGGCCCTGGCGAACCGCCCCCCTCCGGGTGAAAATGGCCCCAAAGGCCACGGCCCGCGTCGCGGACCCGCCTGGAGGAGGGTGCTGCGATGCCCGGTTCGACGAAGACGATGGGGGTGCTCACCGTGGGAGGGCTCGTCATGGTGACGGCCTACACGGTGGCGCTGGGCAGTAACGGCTGGCTGTGGTTCGGCTGGGTCGTGCTCGGTCTGATCACCGCGGGGATGGTGGTCTCCCGCAGCACCTGACCTGCCTCGGCCCGCCGCCACGGACGCGCACACTTCACGGCACCGCCCCCGGACGCACACGCTTCGGGGCGCCGCCACGGACGCGCACACTTCACGGCACGGACCGCGGACGCACACGCTTCGGGGCGCCGCCCATGGCTCCGGCCACGCCTCTCCACCGGTCCCGGCCCGGCGGCCGTCCGGTCACTGCCGGGGGCGCCGTGCCGCCGAGTGCACACCCGGCTGGTATTTGGGGAGCCGGGCGGTGATCTTCATTCCCGCTCCCGCCGCGGTCTCTATGACGAGGCCGTGATCGTCGCCGTACACCTGGCGCAGCCGTTCGTCGACGTTGGAGAGCCCGATACCGCCGGAGGGGCTGACCTCTCCGGACAGGATGCGGCGCAGCCGGTCGGGGTCCATTCCGATGCCGTTGTCCTCGATGACGACGAGCGCCTCGGCGCCGGCGTCCTGCGCCGTGATGCTGATGTGGCTCTTGTCGGTCTTGCCCTCGAGTCCGTGCTTGACGGCGTTCTCCACCAGGGGCTGGAGGCACAGGAAGGGCAGCGCGACCGGCAGCACCTCGGGCGCGATCTGGAGGGTGACGGACAGCCGCTCGCCGAAGCGGGCCCGGACGAGCGCCAGGTAGTGGTCGATGGCGTGGAGTTCGTCGGCGAGGGTGGTGAAGTCGCCGTGCCTGCGGAACGAGTAGCGGGTGAAGTCGGCGAACTCCAGCAGGAGTTCACGGGCACGCTCCGGGTCGGTGCGCACGAACGAGGCGATCACGGCGAGCGAGTTGAAGATGAAATGCGGGGATATCTGGGCACGGAGTGCCTTGATCTCGGCCTCGATCAGCCGTGTTCGGGACTGGTCGAGGTCGGCCAGCTCCAGTTGGACGGAGACCCAGCGCGCGACCTCGCCGGCGGCGCGTACGAGGACCGCGGACTCGCGCGGTGCGCAGGCGACGAGCGCTCCGTGCACCCGCTCGTCCACGGTGAGCGGTGCGACGACGGCCCAGCGCAGGGGGCAGTCGGGCTCGTCGCAGGCCAGCCGGAAGGCCTCGCCGCGGCCGGTCTCCAGCGGACCGCCGAGGCGTTCCATGATCTCGGTGCGGTGGTGGTCCCCGACGCCGTCCCAGGCGAGGACCGTCTCCTGGTCGGTGAGGCACAGCGCGTCCGTGCCGAGCAGGGTGCGCAGCCGCCGGGCGGACCGGCGGGCCGTCTCCTCGGTGAGTCCGGCTCGCAGTGGGGGCGCGGCCAGCGAGGCGGTGTGCAGGGTCTGGAAGGTGGCGTGCTCGACCGGGGTGCCCAGCCCTCCGAGGTTCTCGGGCCGCGCGGTACGCCTGCCGAGCCAGAACCCGGCGGCCAGCAGCGGAAGCACGGCCACGCACAGCCCGGCGACGAACCCGCTCACCCGCACATCACCCCGCGTACGGGGCCGCACCCGCGTGCCCACCCCGGCGACCACCGAACCACCGGCAGCCCCGCCAGGGCCCCCGCCTCGTCCCCCACCATCGCTCCACCCGCGAGACCGCTCCTGTACGACGGCCCCGGCGACCACCGAACCACCAACAGCCCTGCCAGGACCCCCACCTCGTCCCCCACCATCGCTCCACCCGCGAGACCGCTCCTGTACGACGGCCCCGGCGACCACCGAACCACCAGCAGCCCTGCCAAGGCGCCCTCACCGCGCGCCCGGGCCGTCGCGCCACCCGCAAGACCGTACCTGTGGGGCGGGGCCGGCGGCCGCCGGCCCCGCCGCGCCTGCGGCCAAGACCCCTCGCCTCGCGCCCCGTCGGCCGGGATCCTCACCGTCCGGACTCCTTCGCGCCCGCTGCCGCGCCCGATGTCCCGCCGACCGCCGCGCGGACCTGGCCGTCCGTGAGTTCCTCCGGGAGGTGGAAGCGGGCCAGGATCGCCGCCGTCCCGGCGGGCACCCGGGCGGCGGTGGCCAGGGACACGAGCACCATGGTCACGAAGCCCAGCGGCACCGACCAGAGCGCCGGCCAGGCGAGCAGAGCGTGCAGGGACCCCGTCGTCCCCGGATAGCCGGCCATGGTCGCGCCGACGGCGACGAGTGCCGCGCCACCGCCGCCGAGCATCCCGGCCGCCGCCCCCGGCGGGGTGAGCCGCCGCCACCAGATGCCGAGCACCAGCAGCGGGCAGAAGGAGGACGCGGACACGGCGAACGCGAGCCCCACCGCGTCGGCGACGGGCAGCCCGCCCACCAGCACGCTCGCGGCGAGCGGCACGGCCATCGCCAGGACGGTGCCGAGCCGGAAGTGCCGTACGCCGCGGGAGGGCAGCACGTCCTGGGTGAGCACACCCGCGACGGCCATGGTCAGTCCGGACGCCGTAGACAGGAACGCGGCGAACGCGCCGCCCGCGACGAGCGCTCCGAGGAGGTCCGCGCCGGCTCCGCCGATCATCCGGTCGGGCAGCAGGAGTACGGCCGCGTCCGCGTCGCCGGTGAGGCTGAGTTCGGGGGCGTACATCCGGCCCAGCGCTCCGTAGACGGGCGGGAGGAGGTAGAAGGCGCCGATCAGGCCGAGGACGGCGACGGTGGTGCGGCGGGCGGCGACTCCGTGCGGGCTGGTGTAGAAGCGGACGACGACGTGGGGCAGGCCCATCGTGCCGAGGAAGGTGGCGAGGATCAGTCCGTAGGTGGCGTACAGCGGACGTTCCTCGCGCCCGGCGGCCAGGGAGGTCGACATGGCGCTGCTGCTGCCGCGGTCGGCCGCCGGGACCGGGTCGCCCCGGCCGAAGGTCAGCTTGGTGCCGCTCTCGATATGGTGGGCGCCTCGCGGGAGCCGGAGGCGCTCGTCCTCGTACCGGCGGCCGTCGACGCTGCCCGTCGCGGTGACGGTGAGGGCCCGGGACAGCTTCAGGTCGAGCGTGGAGTCGACCTGGACGAGGCGCCGTTCGCGGAAGGCCGGCGGTTCGTCGAAGGCGTCGTGGGGGGCTCCGTGGGACTGCCAGGCGAGGGCCAGGAAGACGGCCGGGACGAGAAGGGCCGTGAGCTTGAGCCAGTACTGGAAGGCCTGTACGAAGGTGATGCTGCGCATGCCGCCCGCGGCGACCGTGGCCACCACCACGACGGCGACGAGCACCCCGCCGAACCAGTCGGGGGCGTCGGTCAGCACCGCCAATGTCAGCCCCGCACCTTGCAGTTGGGGCAGCAGATAGAGCCAGCCGACGCCCACGACGAACGCCCCGGCGAGCCGTCTGACGGCCTGGGAGCCGAGCCGCGCCTCCGCGAAGTCCGGCAGCGTGTAGGCGCCGGAGCGGCGCAGCGGCGCCGCGACGAAGAGGAGCAGGACGAGATAGCCGGCGGTGTATCCGACCGGGTACCAGAGCATGTCGGGCCCCTGGACGAGCACCAGCCCCGCGATGCCGAGGAAGGAGGCGGCGGAGAGGTACTCGCCGCTGATCGCGGCCGCGTTGAGCCGGGGTCCGACGGTGCGTGAGGCGACGTAGAAGTCGGAGGTGGTCCGGGATATGCGCAGCCCGAACGCGCCGACCAGGACGGTCGCGACGACGACGAGGGCCACGGCGGGAACGGAGTAGTTCTCGTTCACGGTTCAGCGGTCCTCGACCAGGCGCACGAAGTCCTCCTCGTTGCGCTCCGCCCGCCGTACGTACCAGCGGGCGAGCAGCACGAGCGGCGGGTACAGACAGAAGCCGAGGACGGCCCATTCCAGGGTGGCGCCGTCCGGCGTCGCGGCGAAGACCAGCGGCAGCGGGCCCACGAGCAGGACCAGCACGGCGAACACCACCAGTGCGACGCGGAGTTGACTGCGCATCAGGGAGCGTACGTAGGTGTGGCCGAGTGTGGTCTGTTCGTCGATCTCGGTTCTCGGCCGGTAGTAACCGGAGGTCTGGGGGTACCGCCCGCGCGAGCGAAGCCGAGCGTGGGGGAGGGTGCGCCGGGGCGTTCCGGTGACGACCACACGGCGTTCGGTGGGGTCCTGCGGCACGCGGTGCTCCTCAGCTCGTGGTCCGGCGCAGCAGCAGATCGCGCAGTTGGCGGGCGTGACGTCGGCTCACCTGGAGTTCGACGGAGTCGACGAGGACGCTCACCGTACCCGCGTCCAGGCGGAGTTCGCCGATATGGCGCAGCGCGACGAGGTGGCGCCGGTGGATGCGGACGAAGCCGCGGGAGCGCCATCGCTCTTCCAGGGTGGACAGCGGGATGCGCACCAGATGGCTGCCCTGCGCGGTGTGCAGCCGGGCATAGTCGCCGTGGGCCTCGACGTGGGTGATGTCCTCGACGGCCACGAAGCGGGTCACTCCGCCGAGTTCGACGGACATGTGGTCGGGGTCGGGCTCGTGGACGGGTATCAGGGGTGCGGTGTCCCGGAGTTGGACGGCTCGGCGGACCGCCTCGGCGAGCCGTTCGCGGCGTACGGGCTTCAGGACGTAGTCGACGGCCTTGAGGTCGAAGGCCTGCACGGCGAAACCCTCGTGGGCGGTCACGAACACGACGAGCGGCGGCTGCGCGAACCCGCCGAGCAGCCGGGCCAGGTCGAGCCCGTCCAGGCCGGGCATGTGGATGTCGAGGAAGACGACGTCGATCGCCTCGGGTCCACCGGGTCCGGACTCCAGGGCCCGGTTGATCCTGCGCAGCGCCTCGGTCGCGTCGCTCGCGCCCTCGGCGCTGCCGACCCGGGGATCGGCGTTCAGCAGATACAGGAGTTCTTCGAGGGACGGTTGTTCGTCGTCGACGGCGAGCACGCGCAGCATGAGAGTGGAGTGTAAGAGCGATCGGCATGGCTGGACATGTGCGGGACACGGCCGTTGTCCCCGGCCGGCCGGCGGTTGACGCTGGATAAAGTGCGGCCATGAACAGCAAGCCCGCGATGTTCGACGAGCTCGACCGCAAGATCATCACGGCTCTGATGGCCAATGCCAGGACGAGCTTCGCGGAGATCGGCGCGGCGGTCGGGCTGTCCGCGACGGCGGTCAAGCGCCGTGTCGACCGGCTGCGCGAGACGGGTGTGATCACCGGGTTCACCGCCACGGTGAAGCCCGCGGCGCTGGGCTGGCGCACGGAGGCGTACGTCGAGGTGTACTGCGAGGGCGCGGCGCCGCCCCGGCGGCTCGCGGAGGTGGTGCGCAACCATCCGGAGATCACCGCGGCGATGACGGTGACCGGGGGCGCGGACGCCCTGCTGCATGTGCGGGCCGTCGACGTGGAGCACTTCGAGGAGATCCTGGAGCGCATCCGGGTGGAACCGTTCATCCGCAAGACGATCAGCTACATGGTGCTGTCCCATCTGCTGCCCGAGGCTCCGGAGGCCGGGGCGACCCACGCAGCTCCGGATGACGCAGGAAACGTGCGCTGACCCAGCCGATCACGCAGCAGTACTGCGTATACGCGCAGCTCTCGACGCTTGTCGTCCGTATCCCCCGCTTCTTACCGTGGAGACATCCCACTAGCCGACACCGCAGGAAGCGGAGGAACCTCTTCGTGCCCGACAGCCGTGTGCCGCGCCCCCGGCGCTTTCTCGTCTGCGAACCCAGACACTTCGCCGTGCAGTACGCGATCAACCCCTGGATGCGTCCCGACACCCCCGTGGACGTCGATCTCGCGCGCGCTCAGTGGCAGGCGCTGATCAGCGCCTATCGCGCGCACGGCCACACCGTCGACTCGGTCGAACCGGTCGCGGGCCTTCCCGACATGGTCTTCGCCGCGAACTGCGCGCTCGTCCTTCAGGGCCGTGTCTTCGGCTCGTCCTTCCACGCGCCCGAACGCCGCCCCGAGTCCACCGCGTACGAGACCTGGTTCAAGGCGGCCGGTTTCGACGTCTACCGCCCCGAGTCGGTGTGCGAGGGCGAGGGCGATCTCGTCCCGACGGGCCGGTACGTCCTCGCGGGTACCGGATTCCGTACGACGCCCGAGGCCCATCGCGAGGTCCAGGAGTTCTTCGGCGTCCCGGTGATCAGCCTTCAGCTGGTGGATCCGCTCTTCTACCACCTGGACACCGCGCTCTTCGTCCTCGACGACGACAACATCGCGTACTACCCGGAGGCGTTCTCGCCGGGCAGCCGCGAGGTGCTGAGCCGGCTGTTCCCGGACGCGGTGCTCGCGACCCGCGACGACGCCCTCGCCTTCGGCCTCAACTCGGTCTCCGACGGCCGCCACGTCTTCATCGCGCCGCGCGCCGAGGCCCTCGCCGACCAGCTCGTCCGCCACGGCTACACCCCTGTCCCCGTCGACCTGTCGGAGTTCCAGAAGGCCGGCGGTGGCATCAAGTGCTGCACTCAGGAGATCCGTTCATGACCGCTCCCGCCCGTACGACCGCGTCCGCCGGCGCCGGTACGCGCAGTTCCGCCGAACTGATCCGGGCCGAGGCCCCCGTCCTGGCGCACAACTACCACCCGCTGCCCGTGGTCGTCGCGCGTGCCGAGGGCAGCTGGGTCGAGGACGTCGAGGGCCGCCGCTACCTCGACATGCTCGCGGGCTACTCGGCCCTGAACTTCGGCCACCGCAACCCGGTGCTGATCGAGGCGGCGCACCGCCAGCTGGACCGGCTCACCCTCACCTCACGGGCGTTCCACAACGATCAGCTGGCCGGATTCGCCGAGTCCCTGGCCGCGCTGACGGGCCAGGACATGGTCCTGCCGATGAACACCGGCGCCGAGGCGGTGGAGAGCGCCGTCAAGGTGGCCCGTAAATGGGCATACGAGGTGAAGGGCGTCGAGCCCGACCGGGCCACCATCGTGGTGGCGGCCGACAACTTCCACGGCCGTACGACCACGATCGTCAGCTTCTCCACCGACGAGAGCGCCCGTTCCGGTTTCGGACCCTTCACGCCCGGCTTCCGGGTCGTGCCGTACAACGACCTGGCCGCGCTCGAAGCGGCGATCGACGAGACGACGGCCGCCGTTCTTCTCGAACCCGTCCAGGGCGAGGCGGGCGTGATAATCCCGGACGACGGCTATCTCGCCGGCGTCCGTGAGCTCACCCGCCGCGCGGGCTGTCTGTTCGTCGCGGACGAGATCCAGTCCGGCCTCGGCCGCACCGGCACCACGCTGGCGGTGGAGCACGAGTCGGTCGTCCCCGATCTGCTGCTGCTCGGCAAGGCCCTCGGCGGCGGCATCGTGCCGGTGTCCGCGGTCGTCGGACGCCGGGACGTGCTGGAGGTACTGCGTCCGGGTGAACACGGCTCGACTTTCGGCGGCAATCCGCTGGCCGCGGCGGTCGGCTCCGCGGTCGTCGGCCTGCTGGAGACCGGCGAGTACCAGCGCAGGGCGGCCGAGCTGGGCGTTCTGCTGCGGGACGGGCTGACGGCCCTGGTGGGCCGGGGCGTCGAGGGCTTCCGCTCGCGCGGGCTGTGGGCGGGCGTCGACATCGACCCGTCGATCGGCACCGGCCGCGAGATCAGCCGGGGTCTGCTGGACGAGGGGATCCTGGTCAAGGACACGCACGGCTCGACCATCCGGCTGGCGCCACCGCTCACCATCACGGCGGAGGAACTGCAGTCGGCTCTCGGATCCCTGGAGAAGGTGCTGGCGCACGGGGCGTGAGCACCTCGGTCCGTGGCCGCCGACACGCACGCCGTCCCGCGGCGTCGGCGGCCGCGTAACGCTCCGGAGCCGCGAACCGGGACGGGCGCGAAGGCGATCACCCGCGCGGGCGGACCGGCTTCCGAGGACACGCGCGGCGCCGCCGTCCGGCCGGCGCCACCGCTCACGGCCGACGCACTCCGGTCGCGTCCCGGGTCCCTGGAGAAGGCCGTGACGCCTGGGGTCCGATACCGGCCAAGAGGCCACAGAGGGTGACACCGCGCTGGTTACGCCCGGCGACGGCCGCGCCTACACTGATCGCTCCCCGGGGGAAATGAGGAGCGCCCCAGTGTTTTATTACGTGCTCAAATACGTGCTTCTGGGTCCACTGTTGAGACTGGTCTTCCGGCCTCGGATCGAGGGCCTTGAGCACGTACCGTCGTCGGGTCCGGCCATCGTGGCCGGCAACCACCTTTCCTTCGCCGACCACTTCCTGATGCCGGCGATCCTGAAGCGCCGGATCACCTTCCTCGCGAAGGCCGAGTACTTCACCGGGCCCGGCATCAAGGGGCGGCTGACGGCGGCCTTCTTCCGCAGCGTCGGACAGATTCCGGTGGACCGTTCCGGCAAGGAGGCGGGGCAGGCCGCGATCCGCGAGGGACTCGGCGTGCTGCGCAAGGACGAGTTGCTCGGCATCTACCCCGAAGGCACCCGCTCGCACGACGGACGGCTCTACAAGGGCAAGGTCGGCGTCGCGGTGATGGCCCTGCGGGCCCAGGCCCCGGTCATCCCGTGCGCAATGATCGGCACCTTCGAGGCCCAGCCCCCGGGCCGGAAGCTCCCGCGGATCCATCCCGTGGTGATCCGCTTCGGCAAGCCTCTCGACTTCTCGCGCTATGCCGGGATGGAGGGAGAGAAGGCCGTCCTGCGGGCCATCACGGACGAGATCATGTACGCCATCCTGACCCTCTCCGAGCAGGAGTACGTCGACCGGTACGCGGCCGTCGTCAAGGCCGAGGAGGCCGCCGCGAAGGCCGAGGCGGGCCGCAGGTTCCCCCGGATCCCGCGGAAGTGAGCCGAGGGCGGGTCAGGGCCGCCGGCAGGAACGAGTGAGGGGGCGGCCGGTCGGAACCGGCCGCCCCCTCATGCGGCGAGGACTACGGCTGCGGAGTGGCGTGCGCGGCGCACGTCACATCGGCGGCGTCCGTCTTGCCGGTGAGCAGGTAGGAGTCCACCCGCCCGTTGATGCACGGGTTGACCAGACCGGTCACACCGTGCGAGCCCGCGCCCTGCTCGGTGATCAGGCGGGAACCCTTGAAGCGCTTGTGCAGTTCGACGGCGCCGGCGTACGGAGTGGCGGCGTCGTTCGTGGACTGCACGATCAGGACGGCCGGCAGACCCTTGCCGGTCTTCACCTCGACCGGGGACTGCTGCTTGACCGGCCAGCTCGCGCACGGCAGGTTCATCCACGCGTTCGCCCATGTCATGAACGGATACTGCTTGTTGAGCCGCGTGTTGTCCCGGTCCCACTTGCGCCAGCTGGTGGGCCACTGGGCGTCGGTGCACTCGACGGCCGTGTACACGGCGTTGCCGTTCTCCGAGGAGATGTTGCCCGCCGTGTCGGTCAGGTCCGGGGCCGCCGCGTCGACGAGCGCCTGGGTGTCACCGGCGGCGTACTTGCTGAACACCGAGGCCACCGGCACCCACGAGGAGTCGTAGTACGGGGCGCTCTGGAAGAAGGAGATCAGCTCGGCGGGGCCGACGACCCCACCCAGCGGGCTCTTCTTCGCGGCGGCCCGCAGCTTCAGCCACTGGTCCTGCACCTTGGCGCGGGTGTCACCGAGGTGGAAGGCCGCGTCGTTCTTGGCGACCCAGTCCTCCCAGTCCTTCCAGCGGCCCTCGAACGCGACGTCCTGCTCCAGGTTGGCCTGGTACCAGATGTTCTCGCGCGCCGGGTTGACGACGCTGTCGACGATCATGCGGCGCACGTGCCCCGGGAAGAGCGTGCCGTAGACGGCACCGAGGTACGTACCGTACGAGACACCCAGGTAGTTGAGCTTCTTCTCGCCGAGCCCGGCCCGGATGACGTCGAGGTCACGTGCCGTGTTGGGCGTGGTCATCTGCGCCAGCACGGCCTTGCCTGAGCGCTCGGCACAGCCGTCCGCGTACTCCGCGGCCAGCTTGCGCTGAACGCGCTTGTCCGCCTCGGAGTCCGGGACCGGGTCGGCCTTGGGCGCCTTGACGAACTCCTGCGGGTCTATGCAGGAGATGGGTGCCGAGTGGCCGACACCACGCGGGTCGAAGCCCACGAAGTCGTACGCCTTGGAGGTGTTCACCCACAGGGGGCTCTTGGTGGTGACACGGCGCGGGAAGCGCATGCCCGAACCACCGGGGCCGCCCGGGTTGTAGACGAGCGCGCCCTGGCGCTCCTCCTTCGTACCGGTGTTCCCGATACGGTCCACGGCCAGCTTGAGCTGCTTGCCGTAGGGGTGGGCGTAGTCCAGCGGCACGCTGACCCAGCCGCACTGGATCGGCTTCTCGAAACCCCAGTCCGCCGGGCAGTCCTGCCAGTCGATCCCGGCCTTGGCGGCCCGTTCGGCGGCGATGGCCGCTCCGCGCTGCTCGCGGCTCTGCCCGTAGCTCCGGCCGTCCCGCGAGTCGGCGGTGGCCGACGGCGCCGCGACGGCTCCGGCTATCAGGGTCGCGGTGACGAGCGCTCCGGCCGAACCGAGCGCTGCCACCCGATTCGTCGGTCTCTTGGACCTCAAGTGTGACCTCCCCGTACATCGTTGCGATGGATACGGGGATCCTTTCTGCTCTGAGGCCCCCGGCAACAGACGTGACCGGTGTTCTTTACCAATCCGATAGCCGGTACGCCGTGTTCCGTTGAGCGGTGAACCTGACGTGAACCCGCCTTCGATCGAAGAAAGTTGACGTTATGTTAGGTCACGAAGCGCCTCGTCCAGCACCCGCCGCAGCAGCAGCGCGTCGGGGGCGAGAGCCGTCACCAGCACGGCGGGCCCGGCGAGCGGGGTGAGCGCGGCGTACTCGCCCAGCAGGCGTGCCGTCGGCAGCCCCTTCTCGAACTCGGGTCGTACGACGACGAGTTGCCCGAGGGCCCGATGCCCCGCCAGGACAGCGGGCCCGTCCCAGCCGCCGGGTGCACCCGGACCGCACGCCAACTCCTGGTCGAGCAGGGCCCGTCCGCCCCGTCGCACGGTGAGACGGCTGGTGAGCCGCCCGGGTTGCTCGCCCACACGACCGAGCACCTGCTCCTCCCGGAAGACGAGGCGCGCCTCGCCCCGGAGGTCGACGCGCGAGGAGACGAACAGTTCACTGCCGCCGGCGGAGATCAACTGTTCCGGCAGCCAGACCAGTTCACCTCCGTCGGCGACGTCGAGGCGCACGTCGTAGCGGGCCTCGCCCTTGACCTGTCCGGGAAGGGCGATGGTGGCGGCGACCGAACCGACCCGCAGTCGCGCGCCCGGACCGACCCGCGCCTCGACGGCGAGGTGATCGCCGCCGAGCGGTCCGCTCATCGCCCCGACCAGCATCACGCGCGCCTCGCACCCGCTGCTGCGGATCCGGCGCAGGGCGAGCGGCCCCTCCCCGTCCAGCACCGGCAGTGAGGTCCCGCCCCGGCCGTCGTCCCTGGCCTCGATCCGCGCGGTGGCGCGCACTCCCGCCGTCGTCATGCCGTCCACGCGACAAGCCGTTCCCGCACCCAGGCGGCGACCGCCGTGACGCCGCTCTCGGTCCTGAGCGACTGGAAGACCACCGGCAGTTCGGCCCGCTGCGCCTTGGCGTCGGTCGCCATCCGTCCCAGGTCGGAGCCGACGTACGGCGCCAGGTCGGTCTTGTTCACGACGAGCAGGTCGGCCGTCGTGACACCGGGACCGCCCTTGCGCGGGATGTCGTCCCCGCCCGCGACGTCGATCACGAAGATCTGAGCGTCGACCAGCCCCTTGGAGAAGGTCGCGGTGAGGTTGTCGCCGCCGGACTCCACGAGGATCAGGTCCAGCGGCCCGATCTCGTCCTCCAGGTCCTCGACCGCTTCGAGGTTCGCGGAGATGTCGTCCCGGATCGCGGTGTGCGGGCACGCGCCCGTCTCGACGGCGGTGATCCGTTCGGGCGGCAACACCGCTTCCCGCAGCAGGAATTCGGCGTCCTCGCGGGTGTAGATGTCGTTGGTGACGACGGCGAGGGAAATCTCGTCGCGCAGCGCCCGGCAGAGCGCGGCGACAGTGGCGGTCTTCCCGGAACCGACGGGTCCGCCGAGCCCTATGCGCAGGGCACGGCGTGTGCCGTCGGGCCGGTGGGCGTCGGCGCTGATCGCGGACGGCCCGTCGTGAGTGTGGTCGAGGTGCACGGTTCGGCTCCAGCTTCGTTCGGTACGCGCCGGCCCCGAGGGGGCCTGTCCGTGGTTCGCGGACCAGGCCTTTCGGGGCCGCTGGTGGAGTTCTGACGGTGACTGCCCCGGAGGCTATGGGTCCCCTGACGGATCGAGCGGGACCGACACCTCCGGGAAGTGCGGGGGACATCCAGGTGGCCGCGCCCGACGGCGCCACCCCGCGGGTTCGCTGTGATGCGGAGTCCCGCGTCATCTCGGCGCCGTGAGGTCCCGCGGCCTCTCGTCAGTCCGAGAGGTCGAGAGGTCGAGAGGTCCGAGGTACCCGACGATCCGCGGGCTCCCGGGCTCCCGGGCTCCCGGGCTCCCGGGCTCCCGGGCGATACAAGGCCCACGCTCGCTACGACGCGAAGAGACGTACCGGCCAGGCCGCATGCGACTCCGCGCTGATCTCCAGCAGCGGCGCCGAAGCCGCGGGAAGCGCATCGATCCCGTCGTCGAGGACCCGCCGCGCCGCACTCGCCGCCGCGTGGGCGACGACGTCCAGCTCCGGCGCGAGCCTGGCCAGCGCGGCCGTCGCGTCGAACGGATCAAGACTCAGCAACCGCACCGTCGCCGACGCCGGCCCGCTGACGCACTCGTACGCGGAGCAGTACGCGGCGTCCTCGGGCCCCAGTCCGGCAGCCCGCGCCGCCACACCCAGCACGACAGGCTGATGGGCCCCCTTGGGGAACTGCTGTGCCAGCGCGTCGAGTTCGGCGGAGGGCCAAGTCGCCCTCGCCGCCCTCATGAGCTGCCGCCCCAGCCGACGCGCGGCGACCCGCAGTGCGAGGGAGGGCGTGCGCGCGTCGGCGGCCGCGTCGAGGGCCGGCGGATCGACCCCGAGCGCACCCGCCGCCGCCAGCGCGGCCGAGACCAGTCCCGTCGTATGCAGCCGGCCCCTGCAGAAGTCCTCCAGCGTCGCCGCCCCGGTGATCCGCCCGGCCCTGACGGCCGCCTCGGCCCCGCCGGAGTGCGCGTGCCCTCCGGCGGGAAAGCGGCCGTCGGCCAGGACGAGAAGTGCTGCCCGGGACATCAGAAGAGGAAGTAACGCTGGGCCATGGGCAGTTCGGCGGCCGGAGTCGCCTCGACGAGCTCCCCGTCGATGTGCACGGCGAAGCTGTCGGGGTCGATCCGGACCTCGGGCCGCGCGTCGTTCTCCCGCATGTCGGCCTTGGTCACCGCGCGCGTCGACTCGATGGCGACGAACCGCTTGCCGAGGGAGAGCCGTTCCGGCAGCCCGTCCTCGATGGCCAGCGGCGCCACGAAGTTGAACGAGTTGGCGGCCGGGGCCCGCCCGATCGCCCCGAACATCGGCCGGGGCAGGATCGGCTGCGGCGTCGGGATGGAGGCGTTGGCGTCGCCCATCTGCGCGTACGCGATCACCCCGCCCTTGATGACGAGGTGCGGCTTGACCCCGAAGAACGCCGGCTCCCACAGCACGAGGTCTGCGAGCTTGCCGGTCTCGACGGAGCCGATCTCCCGGGCGAGTCCCTGCGCGAGCGCCGGGTTGATCGTGTATTTGGCGACATAGCGACGTACGCGATGGTTGTCCGCGCGGCCGTCCCCCGGGAGTGCGCCCCGGCGGCGCTTCATCACATGGGCCGTCTGCCAGGTCCGCATGATGACCTCGCCGACCCGGCCCATGGCCTGGGAGTCGGAGGAGATGATCGAGATGGCGCCGAGGTCGTGGAGTATGTCCTCGGCCCCGATGGTCGACGGCCGGATACGGGACTCGGCGAAGGCCAGGTCCTCCGGAACCGCCGGGTTCAGGTGGTGGCAGACCATCAGCATGTCGAGGTGTTCCTCGGCGGTGTTGACGGTGTAGGGCCGGGTCGGGTTGGTGGAGCTGGGCAGCACGTACGACTCGGAGACCACGGACATGATGTCCGGCGCGTGCCCGCCGCCCGCACCCTCGGTGTGGTACGCGTGGATGCCGCGTCCGGCGATCGCCGCGAGGGTGTCGGCGACGAACCCGGCCTCGTTGAGGGTGTCGGTGTGGATCGCGACCTGGATGCCGGTGCGGTCGGCGACGGTGAGCGCGGCGTCGATCGCGGCGGGTGTCGAGCCCCAGTCCTCATGGATCTTCAGGCCGAGCGCGCCGCCCCGGATCTGCGACAGCATCGCGTCGTGCGAGACGGTGTTGCCCTTGCCGAGCAGACCGAAGTTGAGGGGGTACCCCTCCATCGCCTCCAGCATCCGGGCCAGATGCCAGGGGCCGGGCGTGACGGTGGTCGCCTTGGAGCCCTCGGCGGGGCCCGTGCCGCCTCCGACGAGCGTCGTGATGCCGGAGGCGAGGGCCTCGTCGGCGATCTGCGGACAGATGAGATGGACGTGCGCGTCGATGGCGCCCGCGGTCAGGATCCGCCCGTTGCCCGCGATGATCTCGGTCTCGGGGCCGATCACCAGATCCGGATGGACACCGTCCATGGTGTCCGGATTGCCGGCCTTGCCGATACCGGCGATCCGGCCGTCCCGGATGCCGACGTCGGCCTTGACGATCCCCCAGTGGTCGATGACGACGACACCGGTGACGACCGTGTCCGGGGTGCCCTCCGCGCGCGTGGCGCGGGACTGGCCCATGGACTCCCGGATGACCTTGCCGCCGCCGAACACCGCTTCGTCGCCGGCGAGTCCGGGCCCGCCGCTGCGGTCCTCCTCGATCTCGATCAGCAGGTCGGTGTCCGCGAGGCGGATACGGTCACCGGTGGTCGGACCGAACAGATCGGCGTACGCGGCGCGCGAGATCTCAGGCATCGAGGGGACCTCCGGTCTCACCGCGCAGTCCGGGCACCACACGGGCGCCGGCGAGCGGGACGAGTTCGACGTCGACGGGGATCCCGGGCTCGAAGCGCACGGCGGTGCCGGCGGCGACGTTGAGCCGCTTGCCGCGCGCGGCGCCGCGGTCGAAGTCCAGACCGGGATTGGCCTCGGCGAAGTGGTAGTGGGAGCCGACCTGGACGGGGCGGTCGGCGGCGTTGAGTACGGTCAGCCGGGTGACCGCACGGCCCTCGTTGAAGACGACGGGCTCCTCGGCGAAGAGGATCTCTCCGGGAATCATGGCGCTCGCTCCCCGTCAGACGATCGGGTCGTGGACGGTGACGAGCTTGGTGCCGTCCGGGAAGGTCGCCTCGACCTGGACGTCGTGGATCATCTCGGGGATGCCCGTCATGACGTCGTCCCGGGTGAGGATCTTGCGCCCGGAGGACATCAGCTCGGCGACGGTACGGCCGTCACGGGCGCCTTCGAGGATGTGCGACGTGATCAGGGCGACGGCCTCGGGGTGGTTCAGTTTCAGTCCGCGGGCCCGGCGCTTCTCGGCGACATCGGCTGCCACATGGATCAGCAGCCTCTCCTGCTCGTGCGGGGTCAGTTGCACGGCGTCCCACCTCACATCCTCGCTCCGGACCGTGCGGGGCCCGGTGGCCGCAGCCACCAAAACCCCTGGTGGCGTGGATGGGCACGCTAGTTGGCCGGAGTTTCGAGGACGTTAACCAGCCTGTGATCCCTCCCGGGCGGGGCGGAAGGACTCCGTCGGACCCGCGAGGCCACCCCGCTTCCCCGGTTCCGGGTCATCGGGCCACTTCGGCACCCCGGGAAACCGCGAGGGCGTCGGGGAAGGGACCGTATACGGCATACCGCGCGGTCGTGGAGCGGTCCGGGACAGCGGGACGGCCACCGGCCGTGGTCCGGGCCGACGGTCAGGAAGCGCTGGGCCCCCGGTGCTCCGCGGCGATGCCGAACCGCTGGTGCTCACGGGGCGCGGACGTGACCTCGCGGACGCTGGACAGCGCGCTGACGACCTGATCGTCCGGGGGCCCCTGAAGTTCTTCGAGGCGTTCCAGATCGGCGGCGGAGACCAGGGCGACGAGGGGCTTGCCGTGCCGCGTCACGACGACGCGCTCACCCCCGTACACGACGCGGTTGATCAGTTCGGCGAGCTCAGCCCTGGCTTGCGTCACCGGAATCTCGTAGGCCATGACGTCCAGCTTAGACCGGGTCTCCCGCACTCCGCGGGGGTCGAGATCCCGTCGGCGGGCGGCACGCACCGCCCCTCGGGGGGCTCCCGATCCCCGGCGCCCACCGTTTCGCTCTCGGCATGACCCCCTTCCACGAGGGCGTACGTCCTGTACATTTTTTACAGACGTCGGCCTGAGGAGGCGCGCCATGGACAGCCCGTCCGCCCGCTATGTCCTGCCCGAATTCACCGAGCGCACCGGCACGGGGCACCGGACTCTGGATCCGTACTCGAAGCTGCTCAGCGAGCGGATCGTGTTCCTCGGGACGCCGATCGACGACACCTCGGCGAACGACGTGACGGCGCAGTTCATGTACCTCGAACACGAGGCGCCCGAGCAGGACATCTCGCTCTACATCAACTCTCCGGGCGGCTCCTTCAGCGCGATGACCGCGATCTACGACACGATGCGGTTCGTCACCTGCGACGTCGAGACGATCTGCCTCGGCCAGGCGGCGTCGGCCGCGGCCGTCCTGCTGGCCGCCGGCACTCCGGGCAAGCGGCTGGCCCTGCCGGGAGCGCGCGTCCTGCTCCACCAGCCGTCGGTCCCGGAGCCGGTCCAGGGGCAGACGAGCGATCTGGTCATCCAGGCCGAGGAGTTGCTGCGCACCCGCGGGATCCTCGAGGAGATGCTCGTAGGGCACACGGGACAGAGCCCGGAGCAGGTCGCCACGGACATCGAGCGCGACAAGATCTTCGACGCTCCGGCGGCGCTGGCCTACGGGCTGATCGACCGGATCGTCGCGAGCCGCAGGGCCTCGCTCCAGACGCACGGCGCGAGGTGAGCGGCCGATGATCCCGGACCTGCCGCCGCTGCCGGCCCTGACCCGCGCCGAGGCCGAGCTGATCGACCGCTACCTCGACGTGGTCGACCTGGTCGGCCGTATCAACCCGTCCCGTCCCGGGGACACCTACCGCGGCCTGAGGGCGGCTCAGGCACTGGTCGGCAAAGCGGCGGCCCTGCGGGACGCTCTCACACTGATGCACCAGCGGGGCGAGAGCGAGCTGCACGCCCCGACGCTGGCTCAGGCGCTGCGGGTCCTCGACGGAGAGCGGCGGGCGGCCCGGGTCACCGTGGCGCCCGAGTCGGGCAGTTGACGGACCCCCACCCAGGAGCCGGCACGCGCCGCGGCTGCGCGGTGTCCGGCCAGGACTCAAACGGACCGGATGGTGTACCCCCTGATGGCGTATTGAACGATCCTTTCTGCGACCCCTCCGAGTTGCGCAACACGCGGAGCGGAAAGGCGGGATGGAGCCCTTCACCGCAGGTGCGGGCCTCGTCGATGTCCCCAACACCCCCTCGAACAGAGGGGTGTCCACCCGAACGGGTGAGTGGTGAGTAAGCCCACAAAACGCCGGTTCCGCTCGGATTTCCGACACTCATGAGTGAAGATCCCTTCCGACGACAAGCCCCCGCCACAACGGCGGGGCGGTCCGGGCGGACGCCGAGTCCTGCCGCCGCCCGGATGACCGGTCGACAGATGTGCATCGGCAGGAGTGGAGGACCCAGCACGACGGGTCGCCGGAACAGTTCCGGGCGGTCCTTGGGGTGAAGCCGCAGCTGCGGCCGGGCAACTTCGCCAGCCCGAATCCGACAGGTCATCCTTCACAGGCGGCTGACGAAGGGTTGCGCATGACTGCGCTCAATCGTGTCCCGTCGCTGTGGACCCGGGCCGGTACGGCCTCGGCGCTCACTCTTGCCGCCGTGGGCGGCAGCCTCGTGGTCCCCGGCGTCGCGCCCGACGCCGAGGCGGCCACCCCCGCGACGAGGGCACTCCAGGTCGCGGCGTCGAAGCACGGCTCCCCGTACCAGTGGGGCGCCGCGGGGCCGCACCGCTTCGACTGCTCCGGGCTCACGCTCTACTCGTACAAGAAGGCGGGCAAGAAGCTGCCTCGTACGGCCGCGGCGCAGTACAACAAGACGCACCATGTCTCGGCCTCGCACCGCAAGGCCGGTGACCTCGTGTTCTTCCACTCGGGCCGGAACGTGTACCACGTCGGCATCTACGCCGGGAAGGGAAAGATCTGGCACTCCCCGAAGACCGGGGAAGTGGTGAAGCTCCAGAAGATCTGGACGAGAAGCGTCTGGTACGGCAGGGTCAGCTGACCTCACCCTGGGGGCGGTGGCACGCGCGTGCCACCGCCCCCAGGGGCACGCAGCGCGTGGATCATGTGCAACACGGGCCGGAGTGGTTACTCGCTCCCCATGACCGCCGACCCGTCCCGCCCGTCCCGCCCGTCCCGCCCGTCCCGCAACGAGACGTCCGCGCGAAGCGACCCGTCCCCGAGGACGCGGACGTCCGGCCGCGACGAGACGCCCCTCGAACGGGCGGACCGCAACTTCGCCGAGCTGCTCCAGGAGTTGCGCGTCACCCAGACCGGGGTGCAGATCCTCTTCGCCTTCCTGCTGACGCTCGCCTTCACCCAGCGTTTCCCCTCCCTGGACACCGTGCAGCGTGCGACCTACGTGGTCACCCTGCTGCTGGCGGTGCTGGCCGCCGCCCTTTTCACGGCCCCCGCGGCACTGCACCGGTCGCTGTTCCAGCACAACGCCAAACCCACCATCGTGCGGGTCTCCTCGCGGCTCGCCACCATCGGTCTGTACGTCCTCGCGGCGGCGTTCAGCGGTTCGGTGCTGCTCGTCGTGGACGTGACGCTGGGGCGCGCCGCGGGAATCGCCGCGGGGGCGGGCACCCTGGCCGTCTGTCTGGCGCTGTGGAGCCTGCTGCCCCGGCTGGTGCAGCGCCGTCTCAGCTCCTCAGAGGCTCCAGCCCCAGGACGAGCCCCGGAACGGTGAGGACGCCGCCCGTGACCCCCTCCACGGCGCGTGCGGCACGCGGCACGCGGCCCGCGCAGCCACCGGCCGAGCCGGTCCGCGAGCAGCGCGACCGCCGGGAACCACACGCACCGGTCCTGGTCGAGGAAACCGGTGCCGGTGACGGCTCCCGGCCGCCTCCTCGCGTGCGGTTCCGCGGCTGCCGCCCGCCGGGCCGGCCGGACAGCACCGGCCCGGCAACCGACCGGACGTCCTGGACCGTCCAGGACGGTCCAGGACACGTCCAGGACCTGTCCGCTCGACCCGTACGAGCAGCGAGCGCCGAGCGCCGTGTACGAGCGGCCTGCCCGAACGGCTCATCCGCACGATCCGCCGGCTCCTCCGCACGGCCTGCCCGCCCGGACCGGCTGCCCGGACGACAGCACTCAAGGCTCTTGAGGCCCCCCGGACGGCACCGGCTGGACCGGTACCGTCCACGGGAGTTCGATGGAGACGGTCTTGCCGCCCTCCCGGGTCGGCAGGACGGTCAGTCTGCCGCCGCGTTCCGCGGTCAGCCAGCGGATGATCACCATGCCGCGGCCGTTGTCCTGCTGGACGGCCGCGGGCAGCCGTTTCGGGAAACGCGGATGGCTGTCGGTGACGCCGATGCGCAGGTGCTCCTCGCGCTCCAGACGCACGCCGACCGTGAAGGTGGGCGACTGCCCGAACGTGTGCTGGACGGCGTTGGTGGCCAGTTCGGACACGATCAGGCGGACGGTCTCGGCGACTTCGCAGTCGCGCGGCAAGCCCCATTCGGCCAGCACTTCGGCCACGAATTTACGGGCCACGGAAACCGAGACCGGTTCGCTCGGCAGCGTGACGGATGCTTCCTGGTGATCTGCCATGGCGACGTCGTCCCTTTCCCACGGGACCGGAGCCCGACACCGAGCGGTTGGTTCGAGTACGGTCCCGGACTGGTGCTTGCGCCAGACTGCCATTACCGGGCCGGTCGCGGGTGCGATCCACCGAGTAATGCATATATCTGTCGCTCGATGCGGTGAACTCTGCGTCGGCAGAGCGTATTCGGGCGACTTGGAAGGAGTAAGGAGAACAACCATGCAGCACGGTCCCGCGGTTCGCCGCCGCAAGCTCGGTGCCGAACTGCGCGCGCTGCGCGCGGGCTCGGGTCTCACGAGCGGTGAGGCGGCCCACCTCCTCGGCTGGCACCAGTCGAAGGTGAGCCGCATCGAAACCGGCACCAGCGGGGTGAAACCGGCCGATGTGGAACGCCTGTTGAACGCCTACGGCGTCGAGGATCCGGAACTGCGCGAGCTCCTCGTCGTGCTGGCGGGGTCCGAGGGCAACGGCCGCCACCACTGGTGGCACGCGTACCGCGGGGTTCTCCCCCCGACGTACCGCGACTTCATCAGTCTGGAGTCGGGAGCCAGTGGAATGCGCACGTTGGAGACCTCGGTCGTACCCGGGCTGCTGCAGACGCCGGAGTACGCCCGCGCGGTGACGCGGGCCGCCGTGGACGGACTGGAGGAGAGCAAGCTCGACGCCTTGGTCGAAGTGCGCCTGGCCCGGCAGGACGTGCTGCGTTCGGACCCGCCGCTGGAACTGTCCGCCGTCCTCGACGAAGCGGTGTTACGGCGGGAGGTCGGCGGACCCGATGTCATGGCGCGCCAACTGCGCCGCCTGAGAGAGGCCGCCGTCCTGCCTCAAGTGCGGCTCCAGGTACTGCCGTTCGCCGCCGGGGCACACATCGGAGTCACCGGCCCTTTCGTTATCTTCTCATTTCCGAACACAACTGATCTGGATGTGGTTGTTCTCGACCACTTGACGAGTAGCCTCTATCTCGAACGGAAAGAAGACCTCCAGGCCTACGCCGAGGCCTTCAACGCCCTTCAGTTCCACGCCCTTTCGCCCGAGGACTCGTTGGACTACATCGCCGGGATAGGTGACGGCGCGTAAGGAGGCACCTCATGTCTGCAATGCCTCGGTACGTACCCTCCAGCACTTCACTGCACGACGCGCGATGGCTGCGCAGCAGCCGCAGTACGGGAATGAACAACTGCGTCGAGACGGCGCGCCCGAGCTCCGGGCGCTGGTCCGGAATGGTCGCCGTGCGCGATTCCAAGAACACGGCGGGCCCGGCCCTGATGTTCGCTCCCGACGTCTGGGAGGAGTTCATCACCGGTCTGAACTGACCCCGCACGGTTCGCCGCTCCACCGGTTCACTTATCGAACCCACCATCGCTCCATGGGTTCACCGCTCCACCGGTTCACCGGTCGATCACCTCACCGGTTCACCGGTTCCGGCTGATCACGTCCACCGCGTACTCGATCTGCTCCTCGGTGAGGTCCGCGCGGGCCGTCAGCCGCAGCCGCGAAACACCGTCGGGCACCGACGGGGGACGGAAACAGCCGACAGCGAGGCCCGCCTCGCGGCAGTCGGCCGCCCATCGCACCGCCCGTTCGGGGGACGGTGCCCGCACGGAGACGACCGCGGCGTCCGGTCGTACCGCGGAGAGACCCTCCGCCGTCAGCCGGGTGTGCAGCGCCGTGGCCACCTCGCGCGCCCGCGCCGCCCGCTGAGGTTCACGGCGCAGCAACCGCAGCGCCGCGAGCGCCGCGCCCGCCGCCGCCGGCGCCAGACCGGTGTCGAAGATGAAGGTGCGCGCCGTGTTGACCAGGTGGTCGATGACCGCCGCCGGGCCGAGGACGGCGCCGCCCTGGCTGCCGAGCGACTTCGACAGCGTGAGCGTCACGACGACGTCCGGGTCCCCCGCGAGCCCCGCCGCGTGCGGTGCGCCCCTGCCGCCGTCGCCCAGGACGCCGAGTCCGTGCGCGTCGTCGACGATCAGTCCGGCGTTGAACTCCCGGCAGGCGAGGGCGAGTTCGCGAAGCGGTGCAGCGTCGCCGTCCACCGAGAAGACCGTGTCGGAGACGGTGACGGCGGGTCCGTCGTGGGTGCCGAGCGCCTTGCGCACTCCGTCGGGGTCCGCGTGACCGACCACCTGTGTGGTGCCGCGGGCCAGCCTGCAGCCGTCGATCAGGGAGGCGTGGTTGCCCGCGTCCGAGACGACCAGCGAGCCGTGCGGTGCGAGCGCGGTGACGGCGGCGAGGTTGGCCGCGTAGCCCGAGGACAGGACGAGAGCGGACTCGAAGCCGCAGAAATCGGCCAGCTCGCGTTCCAGCTCGCCGTGCAGTTCGGTGGTGCCGGTCACGAGCCGGGAGCCCGTCGCGCCGCCGCCCCAGGTGCGCGCGGCACGGGCCGCGCCCTCGGTGACCTCCGGATGGCGGGCGAGCCCGAGGTAGTCGTTGCTCGCGAGATCGAGGAGCGGCGAGTCGGCGGGACGCGGGCGCAACGTACGCACGAGTCCGGCCCTGCGGCGCGCCTCGGCCTGCTCGTCGATCCAGCCGAACGCCATGTGTCCTCCGGGGCTCGCTGCCAGTGCGGTGGCGGTGTTTTGTAGGCAGTGAACAGACCCTAGCGGTCGCTCCGGCGGCCCGAGATGTGGCAATACCCACACGTCGAACCGTCTCTGTTGTGCAAACTCTCCTTGGCCGAGAGCGGTCGCATGGTCCAGGATCGGACCTCATGGACCTGCTGAACACGCTGGTGGACAAGGGGCTTCGGCGCGAGCTGCCGACCCGCGAAGAGGCACTGGCCGTACTGGCCACCTCCGACGACGACGTGCTGGACGTGGTGGCCGCGGCCGGCAAGGTACGCCGCCACTGGTTCGGCCGTCGGGTGAAGCTGAACTATCTCGTCAACCTGAAGTCGGGCCTGTGCCCGGAGGACTGCTCGTACTGCTCGCAGCGCCTCGGCTCCACGGCCGGGATTCTCAAGTACAGCTGGCTCAAGCCCGACGAGGCCTCCCGGGCCGCGGCGGCCGGGCTGGCCGGGGGCGCCAAGCGGGTCTGCCTGGTGGCCAGCGGGCGCGGCCCGACGGACCGTGACGTGGACCGGGTCTCCGACACCATCAAGGCGATCAAGGACCAGAACGAGAACGTCGAGGTGTGCGCGTGCCTCGGTCTGCTCTCCGACGGCCAGGCCGAGCGGCTGCGCGCGGCGGGCGCGGACGCCTACAACCACAACCTGAACACGTCCGAGGGGACGTACGGGGAGATCACGACCACCCATACGTACGCCGACCGGGTGGACACCGTCCAGAAGGCGCACGCGGCGGGGCTGTCCGCGTGCTCGGGTCTGATCGCGGGCATGGGCGAGTCGGACGAGGACCTCGTCGACGTGGTGTACGCCCTGCGCGAGCTCGACCCCGACTCCGTTCCGGTGAACTTCCTGATCCCGTTCGAGGGCACCCCGCTCGCCAAGGAGTGGAACCTCACCCCACAACGCTGTCTGCGCATTCTCGCCATGGTCCGGTTCGTCTGTCCGGACGCCGAGGTCCGTATCGCCGGCGGCCGCGAGGTGCATCTGCGCACCCTCCAGCCGATCGCCCTGCACCTCGCCAACTCGATCTTCCTCGGTGACTACCTCACCAGTGAGGGTCAGGCGGGCAAGGCCGACCTGGAGATGATCGCGGACGCCGGTTTCGAGGTGGAGAACGCGGGCGAGGTGACGCTGCCGGAGCACCGCGCGCCGTCGGGCGGCGGCTGCGGATCGCGTGCGGAGGACGGGTGCGGATCGCACGGTGGCGCGGGGTGCGGATCGCACGCCGAGGCCGGCTGTGGGTCCCACGAGGGCGGCGGGGTGTGCGGTTCGGCCTCCGCGGCTCCGGCCGAGGCGCCTGCGGCCGCGGCGCCGGCGGCTCCGGCCGAGCTGCCCGCGGCCGCGGCCGAGCTGCCCGCCGACGCCCGTACGGACCTCGTCTCCGTGCGTCGCCGCGGTGCCGGAACGGATCTCGCGCCCAATGCCTGACCTGTCCGCGCCCGAGCTGTCCGTGCGGGAACTGCTCGACCTCGACCGGCGGCATGTCTGGCATCCGTACGGGCCCATGCCCGGCCGCCAGGATCCGCTGGTCGTGGAGTCGGCGAGCGGGGTCCGGCTGCGGCTGGCCGACGGCACGGGCGAGCTGGTCGACGGCATGTCGTCCTGGTGGTCGGCGATCCACGGCTACAACCACCCGGTCCTGAACGAGGCGGCACGCGGCCAGCTGGACCGCATGAGCCATGTGATGTTCGGCGGGCTCACCCACGAGCCCGCCGTCCGACTGGCGAAGCGGCTGGTCGACATCTCGCCGGAGGGTCTGGAGCACGTCTTCCTCGCCGACTCCGGCTCGGTCTCCGTCGAGGTCGCGGTCAAGATGTGCCTCCAGCACTGGCGCTCGCTCGGCCGTCCGGGCAAACAGCGGCTGCTGACCTGGCGGGGCGGCTATCACGGGGACACCTGGCAGCCCATGTCGGTGTGCGACCCCGAGGGCGGGATGCACGAGCTGTGGCAGGGCGTGCTCCAGCGGCAGGTGTTCGCCGACGCGCCGCCTGCCGGGTACGAGGAGTCGTACGCCGACCATCTGCGCGAGCTGATCGGGCGGCACGCCGACGAGCTCGCCGCCGTCATCGTGGAGCCGGTGGTCCAGGGCGCGGGCGGGATGCGGTTCCACTCCCCCGCGTATCTGCGGGTGCTGCGCGAGGCCTGCGACGCGCACGACGTGCTGCTGGTCCTCGACGAGATCGCGACCGGCTTCGGCCGTACGGGTGAGCTGTTCGCGGCGGACCACGCGGGTGTCACCCCGGACGTGATGTGCGTCGGCAAGGCGTTGACCGGCGGCTATCTGACGATGGCGGCGACGCTGTGCACCAGCCGGGTGGCCGAGGGCATCTCGCGCGGCGAGGTCCCGGTGCTCGCGCACGGCCCGACCTTCATGGGCAACCCGCTCGCCGCCGCGGTGGCGTGCGCCTCGATCGACCTGCTGCTGGGACAGGACTGGCGGACCGAGGTGAAGCGGATCGAGACGGGTCTGCGGGACGGCCTCGCGGAGGCCGCGTCCCTGCCGGGCGTCCGGGACGTACGCGTGCTCGGAGCGATCGGAGTCGTCCAGCTCGACCACGAGGTGGACATGAGGGCGGCGACGGCGGCCGCGGTACGCGAGGGCGTGTGGCTGCGGCCGTTCCGCGACCTCGTCTACACGATGCCGCCGTACGTCACGGGCGACACGGACCTGGCACGGATCACCCGCGCGGTCCGCGCGGCGGCACGGGAGGGCTGAGATGGCGGTACTGGTGATCACGGGGACGGGCACGGAGGTCGGCAAGACGGTCGTCACGGCCGCCGTCGCCGCCACGGCTCTCGCGGCCGGGCGGTCCGTGGCGGTCCTGAAACCCGCGCAGACAGGCGTGGGACCGCACGATCGCGGCGACGCCGACGAGGTGGCCCGGCTCGCCGGTGCCGTCACGACGCTCGAACTGGGCCGCTACCCGGAGCCGTTGGCGCCCGCGACGGCCGCCCGGCGAGCCGGACTGGCGGCGGTGTCCCCGCAGTCGGCGGCGGAGGCCGCCGCCAAACTGGCCACCGAGCACGATCTGGTGCTGGTCGAGGGCGCGGGCGGCCTGCTCGTCCGGTTCGACGACGAGGACGGGACGCTGGCGGACACGGCACGGCTGCTCGACGCGCCCGTGCTGGTCGTCGCTTCGGCGGGACTGGGCACGCTCAACACGACGGAACTGACGGCCCGTGAACTACGGCGCCGTGAGCTGGACTTCGCGGGCCTGGTGATCGGCAGCTGGCCCGACTCCCCCGATCTCGCGATGCGGTGCAATCTCGCGGACCTTCCGGCGGTGTCCGGCGCGCCGCTGCTGGGCGCGGTACCGGCGGGCGCGGGGTCGTACTCTCCCGCCGAATTCCGTGCGGGGGCGCCGAGTTGGCTGGACCACCGGCTGGGCGGGCGCTGGAACGCGGACGCCTTCGCGGCGGAACACAGGATCTGACGGGCACCCCCTGCCGGCTACCCCGGGTGCGAACGGCTCCGCACCCCGGGCTCCGCACCCCGGGCTCCGGGCACGGCACTCCGGGCTCCGGGCTCCGGGCACGGCACTCCGGGCTCCGGGCTCCGGGCTCCGGGCTCCGGGCTCCGGGCAGGGGTACCCGGGCGCGTGTGGCGGCACGGCGCACCCTCACCCGTCCGGGCGAGCATCGGTGTCGGGCCCTTTGACGTAGCGGGCGCTCCCGCGTGCGGGGCGCGTGCGGCGGACGTCCCGGGGGGAGAATCCCGGTAAGCCCTGTTCCCCGGGAGGTCCGTCATGCCGATCCTGCCGCTCCGGTCCGCCGGCTCGGGAAAGGTCTCGCCGGAGGCCGTGCACCATCCGGTGTTCGCCCGCTACTACGCCCGCTTAAGCGTCGGCGCGGAGACCCGCATGGGGATGGGCGGGGTGCGACAGCGCCTGCTCGCCGGGCTGTCCGGGCGGGTCATCGAGATCGGCGCGGGCAACGGCCTGAACTTCGCCCACTATCCGGGCACCGTCTCGGAGGTCGTCGCCATCGAACCCGAGCGGCTGCTCCGGCAGTTGGCGGTGGAGGCGGCGCTGCGCCGCGAGGTGCCCGTCGATGTGGTGCCGGGTACCGCGGAGGCCCTGCCGGTCAAGAGCGAGGCGTACGACGCCGCCGTGCTCTCGCTGGTGCTGTGCAGCGTGCGGGACGTGCCGAGGGCGCTCGCCGAGGTGCGGCGGGTGCTGCGCCCCGGCGGCACGGTGCGGTTCTTCGAACACGGCAGGGGCGGCGGACGGCTGATGGGGTCCGTCCAGCGGGGCCTGGACGCCACGGTGTGGCCCCGACTGTGCGGAGGCTGTCACGTGGCCCGCGAACCGATCGCCGCGCTGCGTGCGGCGGGGTTCGAGCTGGGACCGTACCGACGCTTGTCGATGCCCGAGAAGGGACCGCGCCTGCCGACGTCGTACTGCGTCCTGGGCACCGCCCGCCGACCGCTCGACTAGGACGTTCCCGAGACGTTCCCGGTCGGCCCAGGACTCTCCCGTCGGTCCGGGACCACCCGGTCGGTCACGGGAGCATTGTCAAAGGCTCCAGCGGCGCAGTTCGTGCGCGATGTCGTGCACGGTGGCCTCGCCGCTCTTCACCAGGCGGGCCAGTTCCCTCACCTGTTCGGGTGAGGTGACGACCTTCAGGCCGCTGGCGACGAGATAGGCGTACGCGACGGCCGAGGCGAACATCGCGTTGGAGCGTTCGAGCGCCGGGACGTGCAGCAGGAGCTGGAGCAGCGCGGCGGCGCGGGCGTGCGGGCTGTCGTAGACGGGGATACCGAAGATCTCCGCCTCGTGCCGGCTGACCGCGGCGACGAGGGCTCCCCAGTCGGTGACCTGGGGATCTCCGGGCGTTTTCTGTTCGGCGATCATGAGGAGCCAGGCAAGATCGACTCTGAGACTGCTCAAGGGATCAACGACGACCTTCGCGGGTGCCTTCACGGTCCGGGCCGAATTCCTCGGCGAACACGGACTCGTACTGCTTCATGAAATCGGCGGCCGCCTCCACGAAGGTGTGGCCCACCTCCCCGGTGTCCTGCCGGACCAGCTCCTCGATGTAGCGGTTCACGCTCATCCCCCGTTCCAGGGCTCGCTCCCGGGCGGCCCGCGCCGTGCCTTCGTCCACCCGGACGTTCAGCTGAGTCTTCGCCATCCTTCGAAGCTAGCGCGATATCGCTAGCACGGGCAAGAGGGCCTGACCCAGGGGTGGAGAACCACGGTGGAGATTGCCCCTTACATCGACAACAGGGACACACCCTGGGACGGAGACCGCCCGGGACCTAGGGGGGATACCGGGTGTGCCCCCGATCACACTACGCTCGGGCCGGACGAGGAGTCCGGACATCCATGACAGAGGAGGCGGTCTTGTCCACAGTTGCTGCGGAGCAGGTTCCCGGCCGCGCGGAGGGGGACGGGATCGCCGCCCGCGCCCGCGGCCTGACCAAGGCGTACGGTTCTGGCGAGACCACGGTGCTGGCCCTCGACTCGGTCGACGTGGACATCGCGCGCGGCCGGTTCACCGCCGTCATGGGCCCCTCGGGCTCCGGGAAGTCCACCCTCATGCACTGCCTGGCGGGCCTCGACACCGTCTCGGCCGGACAGGTCTGGCTGGGCGACACCGAGATCACCGGACTGAAGGACCGCGAGCTGACCCGGCTGCGACGGGACCGGATCGGCTTCATGTTCCAGTCCTTCAATCTGATCCCCACCTTGAACGCGGCGGAGAACATCACGCTGCCCATGGACATCGCGGGCCAGAAGCCCGACCAGAAGTGGCTGGACCAGGTCATCGACACCCTCGGGCTGCGCGACCGGCTGAAGCACCGGCCCGCCCAGCTGTCCGGGGGACAGCAACAGCGCGTCGCCTGTGCGCGGGCGCTCGCCTCCCGGCCCGAGCTGATCTTCGCGGACGAGCCGACCGGCAATCTGGACTCCCGCGCGGGGCTCGAAGTCCTCGGCTTCCTGCGCGAGGCCGTCGATGAACTGGGCCAGACCGTCGTCATGGTCACGCACGATCCCGGCGCGGCGGCCCACTCCGATCTGGTGCTCTTCCTCGCGGACGGGCGGATCGTGGACGAGATGGAGCGGCCCTCGGCCGAAGCCGTGCTGGAGCGGATGAAGCGTTTCGACACGACCCGGGTGACCTTCGACGGCGGGCGCGGCGAGTCCGGTGAAGCGACGCCCGCCGACGGTTCCGGCGCCGCACCCCGCGCCGAGGCCGACTCCGGTGCCACGGCCCCCGCCCAGGTCGACTCCGCTGCTAGGGCCCCCGCCGACGACGCGGGTGACACGGCCCACGGCGGATCCGGTGGCATCGCTCCCGGCCGCGACTCCGGTGACGTAACCCTCGACAAGGACTGAGGCGGTCGTGCTCAAGGCGACACTGCGAAGTTTTCTCGCGCACAAAGGCCGGCTGCTGCTCTCGGCGCTGGCCATCGTGCTGTCCGTGGCCTTCGTCGCGGGCAGTCTCATCTTCTCGGACACGGTGACCCGCACCTTCGACCGGCTCTTCGCCTCCACCGCGGCCGATGTGACCGTCGAGCCGAAGAACGACCTGAAGTCGCAGCTGCCGACCGGCGCCACCGAGACCGTGCCCGCCTCGCTCGCGGACCGGCTCGCGAAGGTCGACGGAGTCGCCGCCACCCATGTCGACGCGTCGGTGGAGAACGCCCCGGTCGTCGACAGCGCCGACAAGTCGGTCGGACCGACGACGGGCGCCCCCACCATCGTCACCAACTGGCAGATCACCGAGCGCAGTCCGGTGAAGCTGACCTCCGGGCACGAACCGCAGGGCAGCGGCGAGGCACTGCTCGACGCGGACACCGCCGACAAGAAGCACCTCGGCATCGGCGACACCCTGACCGTGCAGGCGCAGCCCGGCTCGTTCGAGGTGCGGATCGTCGGGATCGCCACCTTCACCACCACCAACCCCGGTGCCGCGCTGATCTTCCTCGACACCCCGACCGCGCAGACCAAGCTGCTCGGCGCCTCCGACGTCGCCACGAGCGTCTCCGTGGACGCCGCGCCGGGTGTCGACGACGCCGTGCTCAAGCAGCGGGTCTCCGCCGAACTCGGCAGCGGCACGTACGACGTGAAGACCGCGGAGGAGCAGGCGAAGTCGGCCGCCGCCCAGCTCGGCGGATTCCTCGACGTCATCAAGTACGTGATGCTCGGCTTCGCCGGGATCGCGGTGCTCGTCGGCATATTCCTCATCGTCAACACCTTCTCCATGCTGATCGCCCAGCGCACCCGGGAACTCGGGCTGCTGCGGGCACTCGGCGCCGACCGCCGCCAGGTGCGCCGGTCGGTGCTCACCGAGGCACTGCTCCTCGGCCTGGTCGGCTCGACACTCGGTCTCGCCGCCGGGATCGGACTCGCGGTCGGCCTGATCAAGCTGATGACCGCGTTCGGCATGAACCTCAAGTCCACGGAGATGGTGATCGGTTGGCCGACACCCGTGGCGGCGTACGCCGTCGGGGTCGGCGTCACCTACGTCGCGGCCTATCTCCCGGCCAGGCGCGCGGCCGGTGTCTCCCCGATGGCGGCGCTCTCGGACGCCGAAGTCGCGGGCGTGGGACGGCCGTTGCGGGTACGGGCCGTGGTGGGCGGGGTCGTGGGCGCGGCCGGAGCCGCGGCTCTCGCGGGATGCGCGGCCTCGACGAAGACCTCGACCGCGGCCTCCCTGCTGGGACTCGGTGTCGTCCTGACCCTGATCGCAACGGTGATCGCGGGACCGCTGCTCGTCCGGCCGGTGATCCGCGTCCTCGGGGGCGCGTTCCCGGCGATCTTCGGCCCGGTGGGCCGGATGAGTCAGCGCAACGCGCTGCGCAACCCACGGCGCACGGGCGCCACCGCGGCTGCGCTGATGGTCGGGCTCGCCCTGGTCGGCGGGATGTCCGTGGCCAGCGCGTCCATGAGCAAGTCCTTCGACCAGCAGATCGACAAAACCCTCGGCGCCGACTTCGTGCTCCAGAACGCCAACTTCGTGCCGTTCTCGCACGAGGTCACGGACAAGGTGCGCGCCACCGATGGTGTCGGGCTCGTCATCCGCCAGCGGTTCACCCCGGTCGCGGTGCGGCTGCCCGACGGCAAGCGGGTCGAGACGACGGCCAGCGCCTACGATCCGCGGCTCGACGAGGTCGCCCACATCACCTACGCGCGGGGCGACACCGCGGCGGCGCTCGGCGACGGGCACATCGCCATGGACGCGAAGTTCGCGGAGGACCACGACGTGCGGGTCGGCAGCAGGATTCCGGTCGAGTTCCCGGCGGGCCGCAGGACCGATCTGACGGTGGGCGCGCTCACGGACCAGGCCGGCAGCGGAGGGTTCGGGATGCAGGGCGGGCTCGTCATCGGCTTCGGCACGATCGAGAAGTACGTGCCCGGCGGGCAGGACTCGGCGCTGTACGTGAACGCGGCCCCGGGCACCGCCCCGGACCGGCTGCGCCCCCGTCTGGAGAAGACCCTCACTCCGTATCCGCAGGTCCAGGTCCGTGACCAGGCCGACTACAAGAAGCTGGTCCACGACCAGATCGCCGTGCTGCTCTACCTCGTGTACGCGCTGCTCGGGCTCGCGATCGTCATCGCGGTGCTCGGCGTGGTCAACACCCTCGCCCTGTCGGTCGTGGAGCGGACCCGCGAGATCGGACTGCTGCGCGCCATCGGTCTCGGCCGGCGCCAGTTGCGCCGGATGATCCGTCTGGAGTCCGTGGTGATCGCCGTGTTCGGCGCGGTCCTCGGTCTGGCGCTGGGGATCGTATGGGGTGTCTGTGTCCAGCAGGTGCTCGCGCTGCAGGGCATGGAGGCGCTCGCGATCCCCTGGACGACGATCGTCGCGGTCGTGATCGGCTCGGCGGTCGTCGGGATCGTCGCGGCGCTGCTTCCGGCGCTGCGCGCGTCCCGCATGAACGTGCTCGCGGCCATCGCACACGAGTGACGACCGGCTCGCCCCGGTCCGCCGGGACCGGGGGGAGCCTCCCGCAGTCGCGGCGAGCCGCCGGCGCCGGGGCAAGCGCCGGGGCAAGTCCTCGGTCCTCCAGGAGAAGGGATGGTTCATGCCGCGCCCGTTCCGTTTCGGCGTCAGCCTGATCGACGCGGCGCCCGCCGCCGAGTGGGCCGCCAAGTGCCGCCGCGCCGAGGAGCTCGGCTACGACGTGATCACCGTGGCGGACCATCTGGGCATGCCCGCCCCCTTCCCGTCGCTGGTCGCCGCCGCCGGGGCGACCGAGCGGCCCCGGCTCGGCACGTTCGTGCTCAACGCGGGCTTCTGGAATCCCGCGCTGCTGGCCCGTGAGGTGGCGACCACGGACGCGCTGACGGGCGGCCGCCTGGAACTCGGCCTCGGCACGGGGTACGTACCGGCGGAGCACGAGGCGGCGGGCCTGCCCTGGGGCACCGCGCGCGAGCGCGTCGACCATCTCCTGCGCACGGTCGAGGAGTTGGAGCGGCTCCGCGGCTCGGACCAGCTCGCCCGCGCCACGCCGCGGCCGGGCGGGGCGACTCCCGGAGCGCGGCCCGGCGAACCGCCGCGGGTACCGTTGTTGATCGGGGCCAACGGCGACCGGATGCTCCGTATCGCTGCCGAGCACGCGGACATCGCGGCGTTCACGGGCGCGCGCGCCCGGCGGAACGGCGCTCTGGAACCTGTCACGGCCACCGAACTCGACGAGCGCGTCGCGCTCTACCGGGAGGCGGCCGCCGCGCGCGAGGAGCCCGCCGAGCTCAACCTGCTGATCCAGATCGTCTCCGTCACCGACAACCGCAGTGCCGCGATCGGGCCGTGGCTGCCCCGGATCCCGCGGCTGACCGAACGCCAGGTCCTGGAGCTGCCCATCGTCCTGGTGGGCACCGTGGAGCAGATCACCGAACAGGTGCGGGCCCAGCGGGAGCGGTACGGATTCTCGTATCTGACGGTGCTGGAGCCGAACCTGGAGGCCTTCGCTCCCGTGGTCCGCGCACTGCGCGGCCGGTGACCGTCCGCATGGCGGAAATACCGTTCCGGCGTGCGGCCCGCGTGATGGGATCGGACCATGACCGACTTGCGCATACGAGCCGCGCGGCCCGAGGACCTGGATGCCGTTCTCGCCTTCTGGAAGGTGTCCGCCGAGGGCACGAGCATCAGTGACGACCGGGATGGGGTGGAACGGCTGGTCGCCCGGGATCCCGGGGCCCTGCTGCTGGCGGAACGCGCCGGGGAACTGGTCGGCACGGTGATCGCGGGCTTCGACGGCTGGCGCTGCCATCTGTACCGGCTGGCGGTCCATCCCGATCGACGCCGCCTCGGCATCGGCTCGGCGCTGCTCGCCGCGGCGGAGGAGCGTTTCGTACGGCTCGGAGGGCGGCGCGGGGACGCCATGGTGCTGAAGCGGAACGAGACCGCCCACCATGCTTGGCGCGCGGCCGGGTATGCGCCCGAGGAGCGCTGGCGGCGCTGGGTGAAGCCGCTCACCGACTAGGACTCCAGGGCGCCGACGGGCGGCAGGGGCCACCAAGGAGGCTCCTTTGCCTTTCCTTTACCCTTGTTGGGCAATCGTTCCTTCGACGAAAGGTGTGAGCGTCCGCCCATGGGCGAGCCTCCCAGTACCCGGAGCCGTGATCCCCACGGTGGCCGCGGAGATCGCGCGATCCCCCCGACCCTGGCCGACCATGGGACGGAGGTGACCCGATGACCGAAGTGTTCCTGCTGCTGGTGGCGGTTCTGCTGTCGCTGGCCTGCGGCGGCTTCGTGGCGGCGGAGTTCTCGCTGACCACGGTCGAACGCAGCGAGCTGGAGCGTGCCGTGGAGCGCGGCGAGCGGGGCGCCTCCGGCGCCCTCAAGGCCGTACGGAACCTCACCTTCCAGCTGTCCGGCGCCCAGCTCGGCATCACCGTGACGAACCTGGTCGTCGGCATGCTCTCCGAGGCGTCGATCGCCAAGCTCATCGCGGGTCCCCTGGAGTCGATCGGGGTCCCGCCCTCGGCCTCGAACTCGGTGGCCCTGATCATCGGAACGGCGCTCTCGACGCTCTTCCTGATGGTCGTCGGCGAGCTGGTGCCCAAGAACTGGGCGATCTCCGCGCCGCTGGCCGTGGCCAAGCGGGTGGCGACGCCGCAGCGCTGGTTCAGCGCCGCGTTCCGCCCGTTCATCGCCCATCTCAACAACACGGCGAATCGTGTCGTACGCCGCTTCGGCCTCGAACCCGCCGAGGAGCTGGCCTCCGCCCGCGGGCCCCAGGAGCTGGTGGCGCTCGCCCGGCACTCCGCCAAGGAGGGCGCGCTGGCGGCGGACACCGCCGAGCTGTTCGTGCGCACCCTGAACCTCGCCGACCTGACCTCGGAGAACGTGATGACACCGCGCGTCCAGGTGATAGCGCTGGACGTCCAGGCCACCTGCGAGGACGTGGCGAACGCGACCCGGGCCACCGGGCTGTCCCGTTTCCCCGTCTACCAGGGAACCCTCGACGAGGTCGTCGGCGTCGCGCACATCAAGGACGTGCTGACCGTGCACGCCTCGAGCCGGACGCAGACACCCGTCTCGCAGATCATGCGCGAGCCGCTGCTCGTACCGGAGTCGCTGACGGTCGACCGGCTGCTGGACCGGCTGGCCGGCAAGCGCACCATGGCTGTGGTCATCGACGAGTACGGCGGTACGGCCGGGGTCGCCACCCTGGAGGACATCGTCGAGGAGGTCGTCGGCGAGGTACGCGACGAGCACGACCCGCACGAGACTCCCGACCTCGCTCCGGCGGGCACGGACGACGAGGGCCGGGCGCTGTACTCGGCCGACGGGTCCGCCCGCACCGACCAGCTCGCCCGGGTGGGGCTGCGGGTGCCCGACGGGCCGTACGAGACGCTGGCCGGTTTCGTCGCGGCCGAGCTCGGCCGCATCCCCGTAGAGGGAGACACCGTCGAGGTCGCCGGGTGGCGGCTCGACGTGGTGGACGCCTCGGGGCGGCGCGCCGCGCGCGTGCTGCTGCACGCACCGCACGACGCCGAGGAGGGCGCGCGATGACCGCCGTACAACTGCTGATCGGGCTCGCGACGCTTGTCGTGAACGGCTTCTTCGTGGGCGCGGAGTTCGGGCTGATCTCGGTGCGCCGCAGTCAGATCGAGCCGCACGCCGAGCGGGGCGACCGGCGGGCGCGCAGCGTGCTCTGGGGCCTCGAACACGTCTCGGTGCTGCTCGCGACGGCGCAACTGGGCATCACGCTGTGCACCCTGGTGCTCGGCATCGTCGCCGAGCCCGCGATCGCGCACCTGCTGGAGCCGGTGTTCCACGCGCTGGGTGTTCCGTCCGGTGCGGGCCACGCGGTCTCCTTCGTCATCGCGCTCACCCTGGCAACGTATCTGCACATGCTGCTCGGCGAGATGGTGCCGAAGAACGTGGCACTCGCGGAACCCGTGCGGACGGCGCTGACGCTCGGACCGCCGCTGGTCACGCTCTCCCGCGCGCTGCGCCCGGTGATCTTCATGGTCAACGCCTTCGCCAACGGGCTGCTGAAGCTGTTGCGGGTCGAGACGAAGGACGAGGTCTCGGCGACGTTCTCCGACGACGAACTGGCCCGGCTCGTCCAGGACTCCAGCGCCGCCGGGCTGATCGACCACCGCGCCCAGGAGCGGCTGCACGACGCGCTGGAGCTGGGCCGCCGTCCCGTGCACGACGTCGTGCTCCCGGTGGAACGCGTCGTCTACGCGCGCGTGGGCGTCACTCCGGAGGGGCTGGAGCGGCTGTCGGCCGAGTCGGGCTTCTCCCGCTTCCCGGTCGTCGACGAGGGGCGCCGCATCGTCGGCTATCTGCACGTCAAGGACGCGCTGGACGCGACCCCGCGCGAGGAGCCGTTCCGTGTGGAGGACATGCGGCCGATCGCCCGCGTCCGGGAGAGCACTCCCCTGGACGACGTCCTGACGGCGATGCGCCGCAGTCGTACTCATCTCGCGGGCGTCATGGGCAGCGACGGTCGGCTCACGGGGCTGGTGACGATGGAGGACGTCCTCAGGGAGCTGTTCGGGTAGCCGGTGTAGCTGTTCGGGCAGCCGGTGCAGGAGAGCCGTGCACACCGTGGACACCATGCGAACCGCACCGGTCGCACCGGCCGCAGCAGCCGACCTGCCGACCGGCTCCGGGCGGCACCGGCCGCCCGACCCAGCCCGACCGACCGATGAGTATGTGTTCGGGTTACCATCTTTCCCGCCATGCAGATGAATGCCACCTACACCAGCCTCGTCGCGGTCGGCGACTCCTTCACCGAGGGCATGTCGGACCTGTTGCCCGACGGCTCCTACCGAGGATGGGCCGACCTCCTCGCGGCCCGGATGGCTGCCCGGACACCCGGTTTCCGCTACGCCAACCTCGCCGTGCGCGGGAAGCTGATCGGGCAGATCGTCGCCGAACAGGTGGACGTGGCCGTCGCCATGCGACCCGACGTGATCACATTGGTGGGCGGCCTCAACGACACCCTGCGGCCCAAGGTCGACATGGGACGTGTGCGAGGCCTCCTGGAGGAGGCCGTGGAACGGCTCGCCCCCGCCTGCGAGCGGCTCGTCCTGATGCGCAGCCCCGGCCGCGACGGTCCGGTCCTCGAACGCTTCCGGCCCCGCATGGAGGAGCTCTTCACCGTCGTCGACGAGCTCGCCGCGCGGCACGACGCGTTGGTGGTCGACCTCTACGGGGCGCCCTCGCTCGCCGACCCGCGCGTGTGGGACGTCGACCGGCTGCATCTGTCCGCCGAGGGGCACCGCCGGGTCGCCGAGGCCGTCTGGCAGACCCTCGGCTACGAGGCCGAGGACCCTGAGTGGCGCACCCCGATGGCGCCCACGCCGCCGCCCGGCTGGGTCGCCCGGCGCGGCGCGGACGCCCGCTTCGCCCAGCAGCATCTGCTGCCGTGGATCGGACGACGGCTGACCGGCCGCTCGTCCGGGGACGGACGTCCGGCGAAACGACCGGAGCTGCTGCCCTACGAAGGTCCTGTCGCGGGCGGCCACGGCGGCTGAGTGCGTGGTCCACCGAGGCGACTCCGGGAGCCGCGGGCCGCGTCCGTCCGTGGTGGAGTCCGCCGAGCCGCGGGGCGCGTCCGTCCGTGGTGGGTCCGCGTGGCGCCCGTGCGGTGCCCGCGAGGGCTGAAGGGAGCGCCGGCGGGACGGCTTCCGCCGTGCCCCTCTCTCGAGCGACACGGCGGCCCATGCTCCGCATGAAGGAGGACGCTACCGGTTCGCCCCTCGGCCGCCACAGGGCGCACGGGGGGCGCTCGACAGCGCGGGTGTGCCGTTGATGCGCTCACCCACGCGCCCCGGTACTACGGCCGGGCCCGGCGCGTACGCCGGGCCCGGCCGACGGCCCCTCCAGCTTTGCGGAGCATGGAGAGGAGCCGTCTCGCCACCCTGGAGGGGATGGCAAGTAACAGGCCAGCCGGGAAACCCCGCTGGAATCAACATCAAAGCACTCATGCGTGGGCCTGAGAAGTACGCCCCTGAGCACCGCCCATTGAACTTCCTGGCGCCTCTCTGTGGGCGTGGCCGGGGCAAAGACGCGTGCGTACCTTTTGGCACCGACACGCCATCGGTGGACGGATCAGGGCCGATGTGCCCCATCGGCACCGTTGCGGGGAACTGTCGGGAGGGTGGGAAACCAGCCACGTCGAGCGATGGCGCCTACTGCTGATCAGGGTTGCTCTGCGCCAGGTGCAGTACAAGACCCGGCGACATCTGTGGACGCGGGGCCCTGGTTCACCTCGTGCAGAGGTGAGGGGCGCCATGGATGAGAAACGGCCAGCGGAAGCGGCGGCCCCCGCCGACGATCACGCACTGTCCCCGGCCATTCCGTCGGAGGGGAGGGGGGTGGCCGTCAGCGGGCCGTGCGCCATGACGATCGAAGCCAGCGGATAAGGGGGGCCGTCCGTGCCTCGCAGGATCAGCAGGGGCATACCGCGCTCGTCCTGTCTCCGGCCGAGGGACAGCCAGATGCGATCGGTCCGGTCGACCTGCCCCATTCCGAGGTCGTAGATCCGCCCCCAGAGGTAGAAGGGGTCGGCGGCCGCGTCGCTCGCTTCCTGGAGGAGTTCGGGGACGCCGTGCGCGGTCAGGTGGACAGCGACTCCGTCCAGGGTTCCCGCGGCCACCTGGGCGTGCCCGGCCGTCCTGGTCCGGACGTTGCGAGAAGCCCCGATGGCGTCGAGCCAGTACTCCCAGTCGGCCAGGCACGTGGCCTTGATCGCCACCGTGACCCGCTCGCCGTCCGCCGAGATCTGCATGGCTTCCAGGCGCGCGAGGTGGTCCGACTGCAGGCCCGCGGCGACGGAGACCGCGCGGGCGGAGGCACTGCCCCATCCGACGGCGCGCGGACGCGCGGCGGCCGGCCGCACCCGCGGAACCTGGCCGTCGATACGCCTGGGCACCGACGCCGGCCCGTAGTCCGCCATGGACCGTCCGGCGCCCCGGTCGGCGAGACGCAGCACGATCGCACCGCGTGCGGCCGGCACGAGCGGCGAGGACTCCGAAGCACGGTCGTGCCGCACTTCGGAGTCCTCGCCGTCGGGAACCGGCCCGTTGCGGCTCGGCGTCGACGCGGGAGCATGGTCGGGGCGGGGCTCGGGGCCTTCGCCACCCAGGGCCGGCCCGTTGCGGTTCGGCCCGGAGACGGGCGCACGATCATGCCGGGGCTCGGAGTCCTCGCCACCGGGAGCGGGCTCCGTGCGGTTCGGCGCGGACGCGGGCGCGCGGTCGGGCCGGCGCCCGGAGTCCTCGCCGCCCGGGATCAGCCCCTTGCGGTTGAGCGCGGTGGCGATCCTCATCGCGACCTCGCTCGGGTAGCCGCAGTCCTCGACGATCGTGTCGACGGCCGCGTGGTAGGCCTCCGGGAAGTTCTGCCAGGCCTCGACCTGTGCCCGCAGCCGTTCGAGGACCCCCGCACCGCCCACCTCCACCAGGCGCCCCTGCGCCTCCAGCTCGGCGACGAACTCCCGCGCGAACGTGCCGAGTTGCTCGGCAAGGTCCGCTTCGACGGCCGTGCGGATCCCGGGCACCGTGGTCATGCCGCCACCCCCAGGTACTCGCTGCGCAGCTTGGCCAGAGCCCTGAACTGAAGCGTCTTCACCGCGCCTTCGGACCGTTCCATCTGACGCGCCGTCTCCAGCACCGAGAGCTCCATGAGGAACCGACGCGTGAGGACTTCACGTTGTGGCGGTCGCAGTTGCTCCAGAGCCTGCAGCAGCAACTCCTCGTCCAGGTTGATCAGTACGGTGTCCTCGGTGCTGACAGTGAGGTCCTCGTCGAAGCCGAGCATGTCCTCGACGACGAACTCGCGACGCTGGGCACTCTTGCAGTGGTCGATGACCTTGTTCCGGGCGATGGTGATCAGCCACCCGACGAAGCCGATGCCGCGGTAGGTGAAAGTGCCGCGTTTCATCCAGGCGTTGAGAAAGGTCTCACCGGTGATGTCCTCGGCGACCTGCCGATTGCGTACACGGCGCTGTACGTAAGCCAGCACCGCGGGGTGGTGCAGAGCGTAGAGCTCCCCGAACGCGTCCCGGTCACCCGCGAGTGCACGGGCGATAAGGGCCGGTTCTCTAGTGTCGAACCGCGGTGTGGCGGCGTTAGCCTCGGCGATCAAGGCCTACTCCGTTCATGAGTGGATGAACTGTGGCGGGCAGGTGCTGCGACGGTCCGCTCCGGCCATGGCCGGCCTCGGGCGCCGGATGACCGGGTCGTCGTGTCCGAAGGTTTCGAGGCGTCCCCCGCAGATGCCTCGCAGCTCCGGAGCCTGGTCGAGCTGACGTCGAGGCGGTGCAAATAGGGTCCCCTCAAAGGGACTTGCATACGTGCGACTAACTCACAGTCATGCAACATATGCAACTTGCGTACACGTACGCAAGTTGCTTCGCCGGTATGACGACGAGACTTTTTGTTGGGAACTGGAGTGCGAGCCGTCCCCCTTGGCCTGCCACGACACCCACACGCCCGTTGACCTGCGAAGATGCACGCATGCAAGTCGCGTGCAAGTTGCATACATGCGCGCTACTCTCCGGGCATGCGGAGCATGGAAGAGTCCCCCCACGAGTCCCGCGGTGAGCGACAAGCTCTCGCAAGGAGGGTTGGCGAGTACCTGACGAATGCCGCGACAGCGGCCGGGTACGACGTCCGCCCACGAGCCGGTGGCCGGGCTCAGCTGGCCATCTCGATTGGAGTCAGCCTGACGACGATCAGCAGAACACTGGAAGGGAAGACCCTCCCCCTCCCCTCGCAACTGAACACATGGGCGTCAGTACTTGGCCTCGACCAGCGAGAGATGTTGGTCAACAGCGGGATGCTTCCGCCGGAACACGGGCCTCAGCCTGCGGTACGGAGGGTAGCCTCAGTCACACTCACCCCGGAGGAGGCCATGGACGCATGGGGAATCACTGATCTCAGAATCCGCACAATGCTCAGCGGGAACATCGTCCAAGCTATCGAGCTCCAGAAGGATCTCGACGCCGACGACAACCGGGGGGCCACTGCAAGGGGGTAACGAAACGTGGCGTACAGACTGGCATTCGCGTCCGCCGCCAGCTGCACAGCCGGCTGGACATTCGTGGGCGAAGGCGTCTGGCACCATACATGGGAGTTTGCGGCAGTCGGGGTCGGCCTGTTAACCGTGGGAGCGGCCGGGGTCCTTGCGGCCCTGCTCCGTCACACGATCAACCAGGTCGACGCCCGCACACGGCATGATCTCAGCGTCCTGGCGGAGCATCGCAGACGTCTCGAGCTGGACATGCACAAGCGCGAGCTGGAGCTGTCCCAGCGAGAGAAAGCCATGGCCCGCAGGGCCACCGTCACAGCCATCAGACTCGGCAGCCATGCCAGAGCCCTCGACGAGGCGCGCAACGCGAACACCGCACTGCGCGCCAAGAACTCCCAGCTCATGCAGGAGATCGAGGAAGTCAACGATGAGCGCAACCAACTGATCACGGCAGAGCTCACCCTCGCCCACGACCGGTTCACCTCGAAGACGTACGGGGGTCTGCGCGCTGTAGTCGGCAGCGAGCAGTCCCACCCCGATCCCCATGCGCAGGCGGGCTACGGAAGTCGCCCACCACGTTCGGGATCATGAGAACGATCCTGCGAAAACGGTCCACCAAAATATCTCTCCACTACATACGATGAACAACTCCCTTCTACTCAAAGGAAGTTGAGCGTCTTTTCGCCGGGACCACCGGCGAACGGCAGGAGCGACGACGCGGTCTGTGGTGCCCGCGAAACGCGGCACCTGGTCCCGTCCCCGCACCTCTCACGCACACCCCGGTCCGCCGGGGGGTGCCGCTCCGCCCCGACCTGCGCATTCGGGACGCGGCGGACCTGACAGGCCCGGCTCCGGACAGCCGGTATGCTCCATACACGTGACTGCCGCGCCTGCAAAGCCCCGTATCCCCAACGTTCTCGCCGGACGCTACGCCTCCGCCGAGCTCGCAACGCTCTGGTCCCCCGAGCAGAAGGTGAAACTGGAGCGTCAGCTCTGGCTCGCCGTGCTGCGCGCCCAGAAGGACCTCGGGATCGAGGTGCCGGACGCCGCCATCGCCGATTACGAGCGCGTCCTCGACCAGGTCGACCTCGCCTCCATCGCCGAGCGCGAGAAGGTCACCCGGCACGACGTGAAGGCGCGGATCGAGGAGTTCAACGACCTCGCCGGGCACGAGCACGTGCACAAGGGCATGACGTCCCGCGACCTCACCGAGAACGTCGAACAGCTGCAGATCCGGCTCTCCCTGGAGCTGATGCGCGACCGTACGGTGGCGGTCCTCGCCCGGCTGGCCAAGCTCGCCGGCGAGTACGCCGAGCTGGTCATGGCCGGCCGGTCGCACAACGTGGCCGCGCAGGCAACCACCCTCGGCAAGCGCTTCGCGACCGCCGCCGACGAGCTGCTCGTCGCGTACGGCCGTCTCGAGGAACTGCTCGACCGCTACCCGCTGCGCGGTATCAAGGGCCCGGTCGGCACGGCACAGGACATGCTCGACCTGCTGGGCGGGGACGCGGCCAAGCTCGCCGACCTGGAGCAGCGGATCGCCGGGCACCTCGGCTTCTCGCAGGCCTTCACCTCCGTGGGCCAGGTCTACCCGCGCTCCCTGGACTACGACGTCGTGACCGCGCTGGTACAGCTGGCGGCCGCCCCGTCCTCGACGGCGAAGACCATCCGGCTGATGGCCGGGCACGAGCTGGTCACCGAGGGCTTCAAGCCCGGCCAGGTCGGCTCCTCCGCGATGCCGCACAAGATGAACACCCGCTCCTGCGAGCGCGTCAACGGCCTGATGGTCATCCTGCGCGGCTACGCGTCGATGACCGGCGAGCTGGCCGGCGACCAGTGGAACGAGGGCGACGTGTCGTGCTCGGTCGTCCGCCGGGTCGCGCTGCCGGACGCGTTCTTCGCGCTGGACGGTCTGCTGGAGACCTTCCTGACCGTCCTCGACGAGTTCGGCGCCTTCCCGGCCGTCGTCGCCCGCGAGCTGGACCGCTACCTGCCGTTCCTCGCGACGACCAAGGTCCTGATGGGCGCGGTGCGCGCGGGTGTCGGCCGTGAGGTCGCCCACGAGGCGATCAAGGAGAACGCCGTCGCCTCCGCCCTCGCCATGCGCGAGCAGGGCGCGGAGCGCAACGAGCTGCTCGACAAGCTCGCCGCGGACGAGCGGATCCCGCTGGACCGCGCGCAGCTCGACGAGCTGATGGCCGACAAGCTGTCCTTCACGGGCGCCGCCGCCGACCAGGTTGCCGTCGTCGTCGGCCGTGTCGAGGAGATCGTGAAGCAGCACCCGGAGGCCGCCGCCTACACGCCCGGGGCGATCCTCTGACGCGGCTCACCCGAGCGGACCTGGAGGCCGCCCGCGACCGGCTGGTGCCGGATGTCGTCGCGGACGGCCTCTCGGTCCTTTTCTGCGGCATCAATCCGGGCCTGATGACGGCGGCCACCGGCCACCACTTCGCCCGGCCCGGCAACCGGTTCTGGCCGGTGCTTCATCTCTCCGGGTTCACCCCGCGGCTCCTGAAGCCCTCCGAGCAGGACGAGTTGCTCTCGTACGGACTCGGCATCACGAACGTGGTGGCGCGGGCGACGGCCCGCGCCGACGAGCTGAGTGCCGAGGAGTACCGCGAGGGCGGGCGGCTGCTCGGCGAGAAGGTCGAGCGGCTGCGCCCGAGGTGGCTGGCGGTGGTGGGGGTGACCGCGTACCGAGCGGCGTTCGACGACCGCAAGGCCGGCATCGGCCCGCAGGATCGGGTGATCGGGTCGAGCCGGGTGTGGGTACTGCCCAACCCCAGTGGGCTCAACGCGCATTGGACCGCGGCGACGATGGCCGAGGAGTTCGGCCGCCTGCGGGCGGCGGCGCAGGCTCCCTGAGTCAGGGTGGGTCCGTCTCGGTGATCACCGCCAGCAGCTGGAACGGCAGTTCGCTGTCCCACCGCGAGATACCGAGGGCGACCCAGCGGTCGTGGCCCTCCGGCTTCCAGAGGTGCGCGTCGGGCACGTGCGAACTCAGGACGCCCCAGGGCTCGGGTATGTCCTCGCCGTCCGTCACCCGGTCGAGAACACCTGCCAGGCTGAAGACGTACGGGCTCCCCCAGCGGCGGGTGAGCACCTCCGAGAGACCGTCCCGGTCGGCCTCGAACTGCTCCTCCGTCTCCTCACGTGCCGCGCCGTCGGCTTCCCGGAAGTCCTCGCTCGTCACCAACTCGGCGATGTGGTGGCCGGGTCCGCCCGTGCCGGCATCCGACCGGCCGCGCTCCGCGGGAAAGTCCTCGGAGCACAGCCGGTCGATCACGGCGAGCTGCTGCGCGATGGCCATGACGTCCAGTAAAGCGGCCGCCACCGACAATTGGTGAGGCGTCAGGAGGCCAGTGCGGTCAGGCGTCCCGGCGCCGGACGCACCACGCGCCCGCGCCCAGTGCCGCGGCGGTCCACAGCGCGGTCACCGCGAGCCCGCTCCAGGGGCCCAGAGCGCCGTCGGCCGTCTCGTGCAGGACCGCCTGCCCCGCCTTGTCCGGAAGGAAGTCCGCCACGCTCCCCGACGCTCCCCCGACGACGAAGGACACGATCAGGAGGAAGGGGATCAGGATGCTCAGCGTGGCGACCCCGCTGCGCAGGACGGCTGTCAGGCCCGCCGCGAACAGCGCCATCAGGGCCAGGTAGATCGCGCAGCCGACCACTCCCCTCAGTTCCTCCGTCCCGGTCAGCCCGTCAGCCCGGGAACCGAGCACGGACGTCCCCACGACCAGACCGGCCACTCCCGTGACCAGGCCCATGACCAGAGCCGGTCCGCCGATCGCCACCGTCTTCGCCAGGAACCAGCGGCCCCGGTCGGGAACCGCCGACAGCGAGACGCGCAGGGCGCCGCCCTGGTACTCGGCCGAGACCGCCTGCGCCCCGAAGGTGATGGCGGCGATCTGGCCGAAAACGACACCGAAGAAGGTCGAGAAGAGCGGGTCGAACTCCGGGTCGCCGGAGTTGTCGAGTCCGGCGAGTGCCGAGAACGCCACCGTGGCCGCGAGGACGGCGAGCAGGCCCCAGAGGAGCGAGCGCAGGGTTCGGATCTTGATCCACTCCGCGCGGAGTGCGGGTGCGAAGGACACGGTCAGGCCTCCTGAGGCTGGGTCGGGGCGGCGGCGAACTCGGTCTCGGTGGCGGTCAGATCCAGATAGGCCTGCTCCAACGTGCCTTCCTCCGCGGCGAGTTCCAGAATCGGAAGACCGGCGGCCGAGGTGAGGCGCCCGATGTCCTCCAGCCGCGCGTCGAGGGCGGTCCAGAGGCCGTCCTCGCCCTCGACGGCCTCGATGCCGTGCTCCGCGAACAGGCTCGCCAACGCGCCGCCGTCCGTGCTGCGTACCCGGACGCGAGGCTGCACGCGTGCGTGGATGAACTCGCGCATGGGCATGTCGGCGAGCAGCCTGCCGCGGCCGAGGACGACGAGCTGGTCGGCGAAGGACGCGGTCTCGTTCATGAGGTGGCTGGAGACGAGGACGGTGCGCCCCTCCCGGGCCAGCCGGCGCAGCAGCTCCCGGATCCAGATGATCCCTTCCGGATCGAGCCCGTTCGACGGTTCGTCCAGGAGCACCACGGGCGGGTCGCCGAGGAGCGCGGCGGCGATGCCCAGACGCTGACGCATTCCCAGGGAGTACGTCTTCACCCGGCGCCGGGCCACCGAGGCGAGCCCCGTCTCCTCCAGTACGTCGTCCACCCGGCGTTCGGGGATGCGGTTGGTGGCCGCCAGAGCCCGCAGATGGTCCCGGGCGGTCCGCGATCCGTGCGCGGCCCCGGCGTCGAGCAGGGCGCCCACCTTCCGGAGCGGCTCGTCGAGGGTGGCGTAGGCACGGCCCCCGATGGTGGCGGTGCCGGACGTGGGCCGGTCCAGGCCCAGCACGAGCCGCATGGTGGTGGACTTTCCGGCGCCGTTCGGGCCGAGGAATCCGGTGACGCGGCCCGGGAGAACGCTGAAGGTCAGGCGGTCCACGGCGCGCTTGCTGCCGTACTCCTTGGTCAGGTCTTGGACGTCGATGCTGGTCATGGGCCCAGCGTGGCGGCCGCGGACCGGCTCCCGCCTCCCCCGCGGGTGGAGATCCTCTCCCCCGCCCGGGGGAGGTCCGTTGTCAGTGCCTGCTGGCACGATGACGCAATGGCCCGATTTCTGCGCCCGCTGCTGTGGGGGACGACGTACACGCGTTTGCTGCACTTGTGGGTGCCGATGCTGTTCACCAGTGTGTGGCTGTTCATCGACTCGTCGAAGCCGTGGGTGCCCGCCGTGATGGTGATTCCCCTGGGCCTTATCCCGGCCGTGCGGCGGGGCGAGGGTGTGCAGGCCCGTTTCATGCTGGCGCCGGACGAGCGGACCGGTGAGGACACGGCGTTCTCGATCGCTCCTTCGGTCGGGTGGCGGGACCGGTGGCGGACCGTGCTCTGGCTGGAAGCGCGCATCCTGCTGGGCTGGGCGGCTTGCGGTGTCACCGTCTGGCTGCCCGTGTTCGCCGTCGATCTCGGCAGGGCGGCCACCGGCTACCGGCCCACCGACGATCCGGTGGTGATGCTCCTGGACCCGCACTGGACCTGCGCGCTGCTCGTCCCGCTGCCCCTGATCGCCCTGTACGGCGTGGTGGTCGGCCTCGGCGAGCTGACCACGGTGCTGGCTCGGCAGCTCCTCGGTCCCTCGCCCACCGAGCGGCTCGCCGCGCTGGAGGAGCGGACCGAACAGCTCCTGGAGCGCAACCGCATCGCCCGCGAGCTCCACGACTCCATCGGACACGCGCTGACGGTCGCGGTGGTACAGGCCGGTGCCGCGCGGGCGGCCGGCGACCCGGCGTTCACCGGCCGGGCCCTGGTCGCCATCGAGGAGACCGGACGAGCCGCCCTGGAGGATCTGGAGCGGGTGCTGGGCGTGCTCCGCGAGGCACAGCGTCCGGTGAGCGGCCGCCCCACGCTGGCCGACGCGGACCGGCTGCTGGAGTCGGCGCGCACCTCGGGGGCCAAGGTGGACGCAGAGGTCTCGGGCCCGTTGGAGACGGTGGCCGGTCCGGTGTCCAGAGAGGGCTACCGCATCCTCCAGGAGTCGCTCACCAATGTGCTGCGGCACGCCGGGGGCGTCCCGGTGCGGGTCCGTATCGAGGTCAGGGACGGCGCGCTCACCCTGGAGATCCGCAATCCGCTGCTGGACGGCAGAGCGGGGCCCGGACGCGGCAGCGGCCTGCGCGGCATACGGGAGCGGGCCGCGCTGCTCGGCGGCAGCGCCCGGACGGGCCCGCACGAAGGCGACTGGCAGGTGCACGCAGAGCTGCCGTTGAGCTGATCTACGCTGGCCGGATGCCGGTCACCGTTCTGCTCGTCGACGACGAACCACTCGTACGCGCGGGGCTGCGCGCCGTTCTGGAGGCGCAGCCCGACATCGAGGTGGTCGGTGAGGCGGCCGACGGCGCGGCGGTGATCCCGCTGGTCCGGCGGTTGCGGCCGGACGTGGTGGCCATGGATGTCCGGATGCCGCTGATGGACGGCATCGAGGCCACCCGCGCGGTGCTGCGGACCGTCACCGATCCGCCGAAGATCCTCGTCGTGACGACGTTCGAGAACGACGAATACGTCTACGAGGCGCTGCGCGCGGGTGCTGACGGTTTCCTCCTCAAGCGGGCGCGGCCGGCCGAGATCGTGCACGCGGTACGTCTGGTGGCCGAGGGCGAGTCCCTGCTGTTCCCCGCCTCCGTACGGCAGTTGGCCGCCGAGTACGGGGAGGGCGGGGGGAATCCGGCGGCGCGTGCCGCCATGCGGCGGGCCGCGCTGACCGAGCGCGAGGCGGACGTGCTGCGGCTGATGACCCGGGGGATGTCGAACGCCGAGATCGCCACGCGGCTGGTCGTCGGGACGGAGACGGTCAAGTCGCATGTCAGCGCCGTACTGGCGAAGCTGGGGGCCCGGGACCGTACCCAGGCGGTCATCGCGGCCTACGAGTCGGGGTTCGTGGCACCGGGCTGAGAGCGATCCGTCGGTGGGAAAGGGTCCCCGGCCCTCGCCGGGGACCCCCGCGACGAGTACGATCCGGCCAACACGCGCACAAGCTGGGAGGACGGACGTTGGGGCGGTTGACCGGCGGGGATCCCTCTCTGCTGCGACGGATCAATTCCGCGGTGGTGCTGCACGCCTTGCGTGCCACGGACTGCGCGACCCTCACCGAGATCACCCGGGTGACCGGATTGTCACGGCCCACGGTCGAAGGGGTCGTCGAGGGGCTGATCGAGAACGGGCTGGTCGTCGAGAAGGCGGCCGAGGAGGGCGCCACGCGGCGCCAGGGGCGTCCGGCGCGCAGGTTCCGGTTCCGGGCCGAGGCGGGGCATCTGCTGGGCCTGGAGATCGGCCCGCACCGCGTCGCGGCGCTCCTCGCGGACCTGGACGGACGCGTGATGGGCGCGATGGCCAAGGACGTGGACGAGACGGCGTCCGCCGACGAACGGCTGGAACGGCTTCGGCTGGCGGTCGCCGAACTGCTGCGCAGGGCCGGCGTCGCCCGTAGCTCGCTGCGGGCGGTGGGCGTGGGAAGCCCCGGCATCGTGGAGGCGGACGGCACCGTACGCCTGGGCACAGCGCTGCCGGAGTGGACGGGCCTGCCGCTGGGCGAGCGGCTGAGCCGTTCCTTCAAGTGCCCGGTGCTCGTGGAGAACGACGCCAACGCGGCGGCTGTCGCCGAGCACTGGAAGGGTGCGGCGGCCGAGTCCGACGACGTCGTGTTCGTCCTGGCGGGACTGAGTCCGGGCGCCGGCTCGCTGATCGGCGGGCGGCTGCACCGGGGATACGGCGGGGCGGCCGGCGAGATCGGCGCGCTGCATCTGCTGGGCCGCGACGTCACTCCCGAGACGCTGCTGTCGACCACGGACGAACCATTGCACCCGCTCGACGAGCAGGCGGTCGCCAAGGTGTTCGCGCTGGCCAAGGGCGGCGACCTGCGGGCGCGCGCGGCCGTCGACCGCTTCATCCAGCGGCTGGTGCACGACGTGGCGGCCCTGGTCCTCGCCCTCGATCCGGAGCTGGTCGTCATCGGCGGCTGGGCGGCCGGTCTGGACGGTGTCCTGGAGCCGCTGCGGCGGGAGTTGGCGCGCTACTGCCTGCGCCCGCCGAAGGTGGCCCTCTCCATGCTGGGCGAAGCGGCCGTGGCGACCGGGGCGCTACGCCTGGCCCTCGACCATGTGGAGGAGCAGTTGTTCGCGGTGGAGGGGACCGTGACGGCGCGCCGCTGACCCGACAGCGACGCGGCGGCTGCTGCCTCAGCTTCGTGTGCAGGTACAGCTACCTCTACAGGGAGCTACAGCCACAGCTACAGATATAGCTACAGCTACAGCTACAGCTACAGCTACAGCCACGAAAAAACGTCACGCCCCGGAGTGTTCCGGGGCGCGACGGGTGTTGTCCGGGACGCGTGTCGAAGCGCGCGGCGGTCCGGGCGGAACGGCTCAGGAAGCGCGACGCTCCGGGTCGTGGTGGATCTCCACGCCACCGGAGTCACCGAACGTGAGCCGGCAGGTGTCCGCGCGGTACGTGGCCATGGAGACGGCGGCGGTACGCCCCTCGGCGAAGAAGCGGGTCGTGACGACGAGAACGGGCGCTCCGGGAAGGCGGTCGAGCTCCTTGGCGTCGTCCGCGCGGGCCGAGCCGAGCTCGACGGCACGGTCCTGGCCTTCCAGTTCCAGGCGCTGGAGTTCCCGCAGCACGGCACGCGCGCGTGCGGCGCCCGAGGGCGCGTCGATCGCCGACAGGTCCGGCACCGAGGACGCCGGGATGTACAGGAGCTCGGCGGCGACGGGCTGACCGTGCGTCACCCGGGAACGGCGCACCGTGTGCACCAGCTCGCCGGCGGCGGTCTCCAGGATGCCTGCCACTGACGCGGGCGGTGCCACCACGGTGCAGTCCGCGGCGTGCCAGGCGTCGCCGGCCGCCCCCGGCCACACGTGCTGTTCGGTTCCGACGGCCACACCCATACGCGGCGGCGCGACCGTGGTGCCCACGCCACGACGGCGCTGCAGCCGGCCTTCCAGTTCGAGCTGTTCGAGCGCCTGGCGCAAGGTGGCCCGAGCGACGCCGAAGCGGGCCGCCAGATCACGTTCGTTGGGCAGGATCTCGCCCACGGTGAATTCGGAGTCCAGTGCTTCACTGAGCACGGTCTTGAGATGCCAGTACTTAGGTTCCGGCACCGATTCCAACTGCGTGGTCCCCACCCTGTCCTCCGCAATCGCCGTGGCCCGGCGGCATTTTAACGCCCTTGTTTATTAAAGGTTCCTGCACTATCCCTGCGACGATAGGGCCGCCCCCACCCTTGGTCAAGACCAATCCTCGATCCCTTACCGATTGCACAGGCGGCCTGCAGCAGAGCGTTCACGAGGTGTTCTCGCTGGGCGATGTCCGTGACACGACGGCGAAAGCCCCCGTCCGAAGACGGGGGCTTTCGCTGTCCTCCGGCGCCTCGGGCCGAGGTGTCCGCGAGCGGTCAGTCGACGGAGAGCGACACCAGCTTCTCCGGGTTGCGCACGATGTAGACGCACTGGATGCGGCCGTCCGCCACGTCCAGTTGGATGACGCTGTCCGGCTTGCCCTCGGACAGCGCGAGCACCGCGACACCGCCGTTGACCTCGAGGAAGCGGAACGACAGGCCGGGCACACCCTTCCTGGTGACGCCGATGACGAACCGCCCGACCTTGTCGGCGGAGTCGAGCACGCGCAGCGGCGCCTGGGCCAGGCCTCCGCTGTCGCCGATGAGCCGCGCCTCCGGTGCCAGCAGGGACATGAGTCCCTCCAGATCGCCCTCTCCCGCCGCGGCGAGGAACCGCTCGGTGAGGTCACGGCGTTCGTCGGGGTCGACCTCGTAACGCGGCCGCCGTTCCTCTACGTGCTTGCGCGCCCGCCCGGCGAGTTGACGCACCGCCGGTTCACCCCGGTCGAGGACCACGGCGATGTCGGCGTAGGGAAATCCGAACGCCTCTCTCAGGACGAACACCGCGCGTTCCAGCGGTGACAGGGACTCCAGGACGACGAGGACGGCGAGGGAGACGGAGTCCGCGAGGACGGCCCGGTCGGCGCTGTCCGGGACGGTGTCGCCGAAGTCGGTGACGTACGGCTCCGGGAGCCACGGTCCGACGTAGGCCTCGCGGCGCGACTGGACCTGGCGCAGCCGGTCGATGGCGAGCCTGGTGGTGACGCGGACCAGGTAGCCGCGCGGTTCACGGACGTCCGACCGGTCGTCGGCGGACCAGCGCAACCACGCTTCCTGGACGACGTCCTCCGCGTCGGCCGCCCGCCCGAGCATGCGGTACGCCACGCCCATCAGGACGGGGCGATGTTCTTCGAAGACATCGGTCGCGGTGTCGATTGCCACCGCACCATCCCACCCGACACCTTCCTTCGTGTCCAGGCGAAATCGCCGTCCCGGAGCAGAATGGCCGCGGGCCCGCCGTCGGCCCGCGGTCTCGACACGGGAGGTACGACGATGCGGTACGGGGTTCTGGGCACGGGCGACGTGGGACGCGCGCTTGCCGGCAAGCTGGTCGAACTGGGCCACGAGGTCTCTTTGGGCTCGCGCACGAAGGACAACGCGGCGGCCGTCGAGTGGGCCGGCGGTTCGGGTCCCACGGCCCGTCACGGCACGTTCTCGGAGGCCGCGGCGTTCGGCGAGGTGGTCGTGAACGCGGTGGGCGGGCGGGTCGCGCTCACCGTGCTGGGGTCGGCGGGCGAGGAACACCTGGACGGCAAGGTGCTGCTCGACGTCTCCAACCCCCTCGCGTTCGAGGACGGCGGGATGCGCCTCTCTCCCGTCGAGTCCGACAGTGTGGGCGAGCAGATCCAGCGCGCGTTCCCGCAGGCCCGCGTGGTGAAGAGCCTCAACACCGTCAACTGCCAGGTGATGGTCGACCCCGCCAGGGTGCCGGGCGAGCACCAGATCTTCGTCTCCGGTGACGACGCGGGCGCCAAGGAGCAGGTGACGGCGCTGCTGGGCGAGTTCGGCTGGCCGGCGCACCGGGTGCTCGACCTCGGGGGCATCCGGACGGCACGGGCCGCGGAAATGTATCTGCCGCTGTGGCTGAGCCTGTTCCAGGGCATCGGGCACGCGGATTTCAATGTGGAGGTGCACAGGGCGCGGTAGCGGGCGACGAGGACGGGGCGGGTTCCGGAGACGGGGGCTACCCGCTGGTAGCAATTGCTGACAAGCTGTCTACAGATGGTTCGTCACGGCGTCCAGACGAGGAGCAGTCCCATGTCCGACACGGTCACCGTCAGCCTCCCCTCCCCGCGCGGCCCTAGGACGGTCACCCTGTCCTACGCGCGCGTGGGCACCGGTGAACCGCTGCTCCTGCTGCACGGGATCGGCCACCACCGGCAGGCCTGGGACCCGGTCATCCCCATCCTCGCGGCCGAGCGCGACGTCATAGCCGTGGACCTCCCCGGCTTCGGCGAGTCCCCCGCGCTGCCCGAAGGGCTCACCCACGACCTGTCGACGGTGGTGCCCGTGCTCGGCGCGCTGTGCGAGGCGCTGGGCTTCGAACGGCCCCATGTGGCCGGCAACTCGCTCGGCGGGCTGCTGGCCCTGGAGCTGGGCCGCGAGAAGCTCGTACGGTCCGTCACCGCGCTCTCGCCCGCCGGCTTCTGGTCACCGGTGGAGCGGCGCTACGCCTTCGGTCTGCTGATCGCCATGCGTGCGGCGGCCCGGCGCATGCCGCTGCCGGTCATCGACCGGCTCTCCCGCTCGGCGGCCGGGCGTACGGTGCTGACCAGCACCATCTACGCCCGGCCCGGCCGCCGTTCGGCGGACGCGGTCGTCGCCGAGACTCTCGCGCTGGCCCACGCCCAGGGATTCGACGAGACCCTCCGGGCGGGCACGAACGTCCAGTTCACGGACGACATCCCCGCGCTGCCCGTCACCGTGGCCTGGGGCACCCGCGACCGGCTGCTGATGCGCCGCCAGGGCGTCCGGGCCAAGCAGATCATTCCGCGGGCGCGGCTGGTGCGGCTGCCCGGCTGCGGCCATGTCCCGATGAACGACGACCCCGCCCTCGTCGCCCGCGTCATCCTCGACGGCAGCCGCTGAGCCGTCCCCGGCGCCGGCCCGTGAGCCCCGTCCCACGACGAGGCCCAACGCGCCTGATCCGAGGGCGACTCCGAGGCCCACCAGGACGCTTCCCGCGGCCTGCGCGACCCCGTAGGCGCCCGTGCCCACAAGCGGCGCCGTGCAGGCGGCGGCGACGGGAACGAGACCCGAGAAGAGCGTGGCGCGCTCCGCGCCGATGCGCTGGACACCCATGTACCAGCAGACGAAGCCGACGACCGTGACGACCGCCGCCTGCCACAGCAGCGCGGTCGCCTCGGTGGCGTCCGGCAGGCGCAGCCACGCTCCACCGCCGGTGATCACCCCGGCCACCGCGGACTCGACCGCGGCGATCCCGCACACGGTGGCCGACAGCAGCCGTGGCCCGAGGGGACGCAGCACCGGTACGGCCAGGACGGCGAAGCCGGCTTCCCCGGCCAGCGCGCCCACGGAACAGGCGATCCCGGCCCCGTCGGTGCGGCCCCACCCCTGAACCGCGAGGGCGCCCAGAGCGACGAGCGACGCCCCGTACAGGACACGGCGTTGTGGACGACGCCCCTCCTGAAGAGGCACGAGTACGGCGACGACGACCGGGGCGCACCCCACGAGGACGCCGGGAACCGCCGGTTCGGCCGTGCGCTCGGCGGCGAGCACCGCGAGGTTGAAGCCGACCATGCCGACGGCCGCGATCAGCGCGAGGCGCCCCCACTGGCGGCCTGTGAGCCGCCGCAGCGGGGCGGCACCGCCCCGGCCCACGAGGGGCAGCAGAAGGGCACACGCGAAGCTGTAGCGCAGGAACTGACCGCCCGCGTAAGGGTAGTGGCCAAGGACGCTGTTGGCCGTGAAGGATCCTCCGACGAGGACACAGGCGAGGGCGGCGAGGAGCGCGCCCCGGATGGTGGTGGCGTTCATGAAGGTGACGCTACGAACGGACCTGGTCCGGTTTAAGGTCCACTTCCATGACGTCATCGGGGACCAATCGAGGCGGGCCGCCGAACTCCCTTCCAACCATCCAGGCCCCCTGGCCGGCCGCCTGGGAGCTGCTCCTGCCCGCCGCGGCGGCGCCGGCACGCGCGCGTGGACGCACACTTCAGACCGCGCTGCGCGAGGCGGTCCGGTCCGGGCGGCTCGCTCCCGGCACCCGGTTGCCTTCCAGCCGTGATCTGGCCGGTGATCTCGGTGTGTCGCGGGGGCTGGTCACCGAGGCGTACGAGCAGTTGACGGCGGAGGGGTATCTGCGCAGTGACCGCGGTGCCGGTACCTGGGTCGGCGAAGCGGTCCGTGCGGTCGGCCCGCGCGCGCGTGACCGCGCCCCACGACGGGCCGGGGTGCTGGCCGACTTCGTGGCGGGAACGCCCGACCTGTCGCTCTTCCCGCGCTCCGCCTGGTCCGCCGCGCACCGCGGAGTACTGGCCGAACTGCCCCACCAGGCGCTGGGATACCCGGATCCGCGCGGTCTGCCGAGGCTGCGGACCGCCCTCGCCGAACTGCTCGTGCGCCGCCGTGGCGTGGTCGCGGACCCGGAGCGCGTCATCGTGGTCTCCGGGGTCGCGCAGGCGATGACCCTGCTCGGATTCGTGCTCCACGCGCGCGGGACGCCCGGCGTGGGCGTCGAGAATCCCGGCAGCCCGGAACACGGCTCGCTGTTCGCCTCGGCCGGTATCGGGGCCGTGGCGCTGCCGCTGGACGGCGAGGGCCTCGCCATGGCTGAGCTCAGGGCCTCCGGTGTACGCGCCGTGGTGACGACGCCCGCCCACCAGTTCCCCACGGGGATCGCGTACTCCGCGCGGCGCCGCGCGGAACTCCTCGACTGGGCCCGGTCCGTGGACGGGCTGTTGATCGAGGACGACTACGACGGCGAATTCCGCTACGACCGGGCCCCGGTGGGTGCCCTCCAGGGGCTCGACCCCGAGCATGTGGCGTACACGGGCTCGGTCAGTAAGTCGCTCGCCCCGGGACTGCGGCTCGGCTGGCTGCTCGTCCCGGCGTCCCACGTCGAGGAGGTCGTCGAGCGCAAACGCACCATGGACCTCGGCAACCCGGTCCTGGACCAGGCGCTCCTGGCCCGTTTCGTCGAGCGCGGCGACTACGACCGTCAGCTGCGCCGCTGCCGGCGTGCCTACCGGGAGCGGCGTGACGTCCTCGTCGCGGCCCTGGAGGAGCACTTTCCCGGCGCGCGGGTGTCCGGGATCGCGGCGGGCCTGCACGTCGTCGCCGCGCTGCCCGGCCGGTACGGTCCGCAGGACCGCTTCCTGGCACGCGCGGCGGCGGCGGGGGTGACGGTCCGGCCCACGGCACACTACGGGGAGACGGCCGTGGACGGCGTACGGCTGGTACTGGGATACGCCCATCTGCCGCCCGCGCGGATACGGGACGGCGTGCGCCTGATGGCGGACGCCGTGCGCGACCAGGGCGCCCGTCGGGAGCCCTCGGCGCCCTGAGGCACGCCGGCGAACGGGGACATCACACGGGCGGCGTCACCCACACCGGCGCGCGCCACCCGGGACGTCCGCTCCGGGCCGGGCCAGGCCGCCGGGCCGCGCCGAGTCCACCGAGCCAGGCCAGTCGCCGGGCCGGGCCGGGCCCACCGAGCCGATCCCACCCAGCCGAGCCAGGCCAGGCCGAGTCGGTCCGACCGGGCGGGTCCGGTCCCCCGGTCCCACCCCGCCTCCGACCTGAGCCACCCACCCCAGCCCGCCCCGGCCCGGCGAAACCCGGTCACCAGCCCCGCTATCACCATCACCGCGCCGCCAATTCCCGACTTTCCAGGGCCAGTTGTTCACCCGTGGTTTCCGTGTGCGCTGCGGCGCACCAGTAGTTGTGGCACTGCACACTGGCCGAATCCGTCCCCGGAGGCGTATCCATGTCGCACCGTCCGCCCAGCTCGTTTCCCGGCCGCCGCAGCGTGCTGCGCGGTTCCCTGGCCGCGTCGGCGGCACTGGCTCTGCCCACCGCGCTCGGTTCCGCACCGGCGTTCGCCCTGTCCGGCCGGCCGAAGGCGGGCTGGGGAGTCCAGGCCGGCGACGTGAGCGCCGACTCCGGCCTGGTGTGGGTCCGCTCCGACCGCCCCGCCCGGATGATCGTCGAGACCTCGGCGACCGGGACGTTCCGCAACCCGCGCAGATGGCACGGCCCGCTGCTGGGCACGGACACGGACTTCACGGGGACCACCCGGCTGCGCGGACTGCCCTCCGGCGAACAGATCCACTACCGCGTCCTGCTCGCCGACCCCGACGACCCCCGGCGCACCGGCGAGCCGGTGAGCGGGACGTTCCGTACGACTCCGCACGGGCGGCGCGACGGCGTTCGCTTCCTGTGGTCGGGCGACCTGGCGGGGCAGGGCTGGGGCATCAACCCGGACATCGGCGGCTACCGCATCTACGACGCGATGGCCCGGCTCGACCCCGACTTCTTCCTGTGCAGCGGTGACAACATCTACGCGGACGGCCCGATCGCCACGACCGCCGCGCTCCCCGACGGCAGCACGTGGCGGAACATCACGACCGAGGAGAAGTCCAAGGTCGCCGAGTCGCTGGCGGAGTTCCGCGGCAACTTCCGCTACAACCTGCTCGACGAGAACCTCATGAGGTTCAACGCCCAGGTGCCCTCCGTCATCCAGTGGGACGACCACGAGGTGCGCAACAACTGGTACCCGGGCGAGGTCATCGCGAGCACGGACGCGCGCTACACCGAGAAGAGCGTCGACGTCCTGGCGGCTCGGGCCCGGCGCGCGTTCAGCGAGTACTTCCCCGTCTCGACCCTGCGGCCCGGCGACCGGGAAGGCCGTGTGCACCGGGTCGTGCGCCACGGGCCGCTCCTGGACGTGTTCGTCCTCGACATGCGCACCTACCGCAACGCCAACTCCCCGGACAACCAGACCACGGACCCGCAGGGCATCCTCGGTGCCGAACAGCTCGAGTGGCTGAAGCGCGAGCTGTCGCGCTCGCGTGCCGTGTGGAAGGTGATCGCCGCGGACATGCCGCTCGGCCTCGTCGTGCCGGACACGACCGAAGGACAGCCGAACATCGAGGCCGTCGCCCAGGGCGACCCCGGCCTGCCGCTCGGACGTGAGCTGCAGATCGCCGAACTGCTGCGGTTCATCAAGCACCGACGGATCACGGGCACCGTGTGGCTCACCGCCGACGTGCACCACACGTCGGCGCAGCACTACCAGCCGTCGCGGGCCGCCTTCACCGACTTCGAGCCGTTCTGGGAGTTCGTCTCCGGGCCGCTCAACGCCGGCGCCTTCCCGGCGAGCACGCTGGACAACACGTTCGGCCCGGAGCGGGTGTTCGTGAAGGCGCCCGTCGCCTCGAACGTCTCGCCCGCCGGCGGCTATCAGTTCTTCGGCGAGGTCGACATCGACGGCGACAGCGGCGAACTGACGGTGCGGCTTCGCGAGCAGGACGGGACCGTGCTGTTCACGCGGGTGCTCCAGCCGGGGCGCGTAGGGCAGTAGGCGCACTCGAACCGCCGTGTCGCGCTTCGGGCCGTCCCGGGGCGCGCGGCACGGCGGGACCGCCGCCTTACGTAGGGCCGCCACACCCCAGGGCCAAGGCGCTCAGAGATCCGGCGGCCCTGACCAGGTGGGCAGTCCGCTCGCGCGTTCGAGGCAAAAGACCCGTAAAAAGAACTACAAAAAAGGGCAGAACGACTCTTAACCGATCAGTCACAAGCCGTTCGTGATCACGCAACACCATTCCTTCACAGTGACTGTATGACTCCAGACATGTCTGATGTGACGCGTGCGAAGCACGGACGGCCCGTCCACCACTGGCGGCGGGACATCGTCGAACTCGCCGCGCTGTTCACGGCCGTAGCGGTCGCGGACGGGGTGGCCAATCTCGTCGGGCACGGGCCGGACGGTCCCGCGCTGCTGGCCACCTCCGCGGCCGTCCTGGCCGCCACGGCCGGATTCCACACATGGTGGGCAAGGCGCCACGGTCACGCGCCGCCGACGAGCGATCCCGGCGCCCGGCCGCCTTCGGACGGGCGAGCGGGCGCGCTTCCCGGGGAAGCGGCGGGAACCTCCGCACCGGTGGACGTCGTCGAGGCGACGGTGCTGTGGCGGATGCGTACGACGGTCAAGGACGCGCCGGGTTCGCTCGCCGCGCTGTGCACGGTGCTCGCACAGCGCCAGGTCGACATCCTGAGCCTCCAGACCCACCCGCTGGCGGACGGGACGGTCGACGAGTTCCTGCTGCGCGCCCCCGCCGAGCTGGCCGCGTCCGAGATCACCCGCGAAGTGGCGCAGGCGGGCGGCAGCGCGACCTGGATCGAGCGGGCCGACGCCCACGATCTGGTGGACGCGCCGACCCGGGTGCTCGGCCTGGCCACCCGCACCGCTCTCGACGCCTCCGAACTTCCGCTCGCACTGCGGCAGTTGCTCGGCCGGTGCACGATCCGTTCGCTGCCCGCCACCTCTCCCGTCTCCGGCCGGGCGACAGAAGGGGCTCCCGTCGAGGGGGCACTCGAGGACACGGTGATGCGGCTGCGGGCACCGGAGGGCGGGGTGATCACGGTGGAGCGGCCGTATCTGCCGTTCACGCCGACCGAGTTCGCCCGGGCGCGGGCACTGGTCGAGCTGGACGCGCGGCTCGGTCCGCGCGTTCCGCGCGGGCAGGACCTGCTGACGCTGCCCGAGGGGAACGCGATCACCGTACGGCGCGCCGACGCCTCCGACGTCGAGGCCGCCAAGGCGATGCACGAGCGCTGCTCGCCGCGCACGCTGAGCATGCGGTACCACGGCCCGGTCGGGGACGCGGACCGCTACCTCAACCACCTGCTCAGCCCCAGTTTCGGGCGCACCCTGGCCGTACAGACGGCATCCGGCAGGATCGTCGGGCTCGGCCATCTCCTGTGGGACGGCGATGAGACGGAGGTCGCGCTCCTCGTCGAGGACGACTGGCAGCGGCGCGGCATCGGCGTCGAACTGCTGGGCCGCCTGGTGACGATGGCCGTCGACGCCGGCTGCGAGAGCGTGTACGCCGTCACGCAGGCATCCAACACCGGCATGGTGGCCGCCATGCGCGGCCTCGGCCTCCCGCTCGACTACCAGATCGAGGAGGGCACCCTGGTCATCACCGCCCGACTGGACGCCACGCCGGTGAGCTCGCGTCTGCCGTACGACCAGGGCCACAGCCACGCACAGCACGGAACGTGGGCCGGCAGGGACTAGCCGGCCCCGAGAATTCAGGTCCACGTCCCATCGGCCCGCGGCCCCGCCGGGCCCGCGGACCTGGGCGTCGGAGCGGACGGGTCGGCGGACCCGTCCGCTCCACCCGCCGCTCCACCCGCCGCTCCACCGCCGGGATGCCGAGCCGGTCAGCCGCTCCCGGCCCGGCGCGGGCAGGCCCGGTGGCGGCGTTTCGCCCGACGCGAAGCCCCGGCCCCCTCAGCCCCCTCAAGCCCCCGCCCCCCTCAGCCCCCGCTGGTGAACCCCAGCGCTCCCTCAAGGTCGGACCACAGGTCGTCCACGTCCTCCAGGCCCACCGACAGGCGCAGCAGCCGGTCGCTCACGCCTGCGTCCTGGCGGTCCGCCGTGGGGACTATGCGGTGGCTTATCGAGGCCGGGTGCTGGATGAGGCTGTCGACACTGCCGAGGCTGACGGCGGGGGTGATCAGCCGGACTCCGGCGATGACGTCGTGCGGGTCGCCGTGCACCTCGAAGGCGATCATGGCACCGCCGATGCGCGGATAGTGGACGCGGGCGACGCGAGGATCGTCGGCCAGCCGGCGGGCGAGTTCCGCGGCGTTCGAGGACGCGGCCCGGACCCGGACCGGCAGGGTCGACAGGCCGCGCAGCAGCAGATAGCCGGCCAGCGGGTGCAGGACACCCCCCGTCGCGAACCGCACCTGGCGCAGCTTCCGGGCGAACTCCTCGTCGCACGCCACCACTCCGGCCATCACGTCCCCGTGTCCGCCCAGGTACTTGGTGGCGCTGTGCAGGATCAGGCGCGCACCGTGCTCGGCGGGGCGTTGCAGCACGGGCGTCGCGAAGGTGTTGTCGGCGAGGAGCGGGACCGAGCCGCAGGAGTGGGCCACGGCCCGCAGGTCGAGTTCGGCGAGCGTCGGGTTGGCCGGGGACTCGACCATCACGAGGCCCGTGTCGGGACGCAGCGCGTCGGCGATACCGGCCGGGTCGACCCAGGTGACCTCGCTGCCGAGCAGCCCGGCCGTGAGGAGGTGGTCGCTGCAGCCGTACAGGGGACGTACGGCGACGACATGGCGCAGACCCATGGCGTTCCGCACGAGGAGGACTGCGCTCAGCGCGGCCATGCCGCTCGCGAAGGCGACCGCGCTCTCGGTGCCTTCGAGTCGCGCGAGGGCGGTCTCGAAGCGGGCGACGGTCGGGTTGCCGAGCCGGGCGTAGACGGGCGGGCCCTCGGGTTCGGCGCCGTCGGCCGCGAAGGCGTCGATCCGGGCGGCCTCACCGCGGCTGTCGTACGAGGGGTAGGTGGTGGACAGGTCGATCGGGGCCGCGTGCAGCCCCAGAGCCGCCAGATCCTCCCGGCCGGCGTGCACGGCCTCGGTGGCGAGTGCCCGGGTCGGAGCCGCGAAGACCCGGCCGTTTCCGCTCGGGTCGTCCGGCGCGTCAGTCGCGCCCTGCTTGTCGTACACAACGGAGTCCATGGGCGGAAGCCTGAACACCGGGCGGGGTTCGGGCGCCACATCCCGTGTTACGTTCGCGCCATGGCCGATTCCGTCGTACTCGATCCGGTGGATCTTCATCTGTTGCGGCTGTTGCAGAACGACGCACGGACGACGTACCGCGATCTCGCCGTGCAGGTCGGGGTCGCGCCCTCGACCTGCCTCGACCGGGTGACCCGGCTGCGACGGGCAGGGGTCATTCTCGGCCATCAGCTGCGGCTGGACCCGGCGAAACTCGGACGGGGTCTGGAGGCGCTGCTGTCCGTACAGGTGCGGCCGCACCGCCGGGAACTGGTGGGGCCCTTCGTGGACCGGATCAGGCTGCTGCCGGAGTCGCGGACCGTCTTCCATCTCACCGGTCCCGACGACTACCTCGTCCATGTCGCGGTCGCGGACATGGCGGATCTGCAGCGACTGGTGCTCGACGAGTTCACCTCGCAGCGTGAGGTGGCGCGGGTCGAGACGCGGTTGATATTCCAGCAGTGGGACTGCGGCCCGTTGCTTCCTCCCGCCGCGCCGGGCACGTCGCCCCCGGCCAAATCCGGCTGATGCGGCGAAAAAGCCCGGCTGACCGGGCTGACGCGGCGCCCGTCCGCGTATGAGGATGTGCGCATGTCACAGACGAAGAAGCCGCTGCCCCGCGAGGTCGCCGACGCGTACGTCGACGACCTCATCGCCCTCGACCCGGTTCTCGGCACCTACCTCGGTGTGAAGGAGAGTCACGGCAGGCTCCCCGACACCTCGCCCGCCGGCCAGGACGCCGTCGCCGAGCTGGCGCGGGTGACACTCGCGCGGCTGGACGAGGCGGAGCGGCAGCCCGGCGCGGAACGTGACATCGAGCGGCGTTGTGCCCGGCTGCTGCGTGAACGGCTCACCGCCGCACTCGCGGTCCACGACGCGGGCGAGGGTCTGCGGTCCGTCGGCAATCTTCACACTGCGGCGCACAGCGTGCGGGAGATCTTCACCCTGACGCCGACCGAGACCGACGAGGACTGGGCCACGGTCGCCGAGCGGCTGCGCGCGGTACCGGCCGCGCTCTCGGGCTACCGGGAGTCCCTGGCGCTCGGACTCGACCGCAAGCTCTACGCGGGCCCGCGCCCGACCTCGACCTTCATCGGGCAGCTCACCGAGTGGACGGACACGGACGGCCAGGGCCGCGGCTGGTTCGAGGACTTCGTCTCGGCGGGCCCCGGCTCCGCGCGCGAGGAACTGGACACGGCGGCGCGTGCCGCGACGGAGGCGCTGGTCGGCCTGCGGGACTGGATGCGCGAGGTGTACGCGCCCACGATCGAGGGCGCGCCGAACACGGTGGGTCACGAGCGGTACGCGCGGCTGGCCCGCTACTTCAACGGTACGGATCTCGACCTCGACGAGGCGTACGCGTACGGCTGGGCCGAGTACCACCGGCTCCTCGCCGAGATGAGGACCGAGGCCGAGAAGATCCTGCCCGGAGCGGCGACTCCCTGGGTGGCGCTCGCGCACCTCGACGAGCACGGCCGGCACATCGAGGGGGTCGACGAGGTCCAGAGGTGGCTCCAGGGGCTGATGGACGAGGCGATCACGGCCCTGGACGGCACCCACTTCGAACTCGCCGAGCCGGTACGGAGGGTGGAGTCCCGCATCGCCCCGCCCGGCGGCGCGGCGGCTCCCTACTACACCGCCCCGTCGCAGGACTTCTCCCGGCCGGGCCGTACCTGGCTGCCCACGATGGGGCAGACCCGCTTCCCCGTCTACGACCTCGTCTCGACCTGGTACCACGAGGGCGTACCCGGCCATCACCTCCAGCTCGCGCAGTGGGCGTACGTCGTCGACGACCTGTCCCGCTACCAGGCCACCGTCGGCCAGGTCAGCGCCAACTGCGAGGGCTGGGCACTGTACGCGGAGCGGCTGATGGACGAGCTCGGCTTCCTCACCGACGCGGAGCAGCGGCTCGGCTACCTCGACGCGCAGATGATGCGGGCCGCCCGGGTCATCGTCGACATCGGCATGCACCTGGAGCTGGAGATCCCGGCCGACGCTCCGTTCCATCCGGGCGAGCGGTGGACCCCGGAGCTGGCGGAGGAGTTCTTCGGCTCGCACAGCAGCCGCCCGGCCGACTTCGTGGAGAGCGAGCTGACCCGCTATCTGACGATCCCCGGACAGGCCATCGGCTACAAGCTCGGCGAGCGTGCCTGGCTGCTGGGCCGCGAGAACGCGAAGAAGCGCCACGGTGACGCCTTCGACGCCAAGGCCTGGCACATGGCCGCCCTGTCCCAGGGGTCGCTGGGCCTGGACGACCTGGTGGACGAGCTGTCCCGGCTCTGACGGCCCGCGCGGCGGCCGACTCCGGCCGCCGCGCCCTCTCGCCAGGGCGCCCCGACGCCGGTCCGTCAGAAGATCAGGGCGTCAGCCGACGCAGTTGTACGAGGCCCACCCAGGTCTCGGGGCCCGGTTCGACACGGGCCGCGCGGACCCCGTACCGGCCCGGTTCGAGCGCCACCCTCAGGTGGTCCGTGCCCTCGGAGGCGATGCCCGGCCACGCGGCGTCGAAGAGAACGACGGGGCCTGGCACGTCCCACTGCGCTTCCGGCTCCCACACGGCCTCCGCCAGCGCGGCCGGGACAACAGCGAGCAGTTCGTCCTCGGACTCGGCGGCGCACCAGCGTACGAAAGCGCCGTGCTCGGGGAGGTAGGTGGTCGAGGCGGGATCGTCGCCGAGGACGAGGGCCCTGGTGTCGCCCACGGGCAGGAAGCCGATGAATCCGTCGACGTCACAGGCCCGGTCGTAGTCGCAGGACATGTCGTCGCCGTCGGCCCCCGACCAGAACGGGAGGACCGCTTCCGGAATCGCTATGAGCGGCCCGCCGCCCGACTCCACCCACTGGACCGCACCAGGGTCCGCGCATCTTGGCATGCGCAGAAGTTACACGGCACTCGTCTGCCCCCGTACGGCAGGCATCCCCAGAAGGCCCGAGGCGGACATCGGCGCGAAACGCGCGTGCCGAAGCCGTCGGCGCGATGCCCGTTCCCCGGAGTCGGCGCGATGCCCGTTCCCCGGAGTCAGCAGCCACAGTCCTCCGTGTCCACGGGCGCCGTCAGCGGGTCCGCGGCGGGACGCTCACGCCCCTCCCAGGTCTCGAACTCGAATCCCTCGCGCGCCCAGTACTCGAAGCCGCCGAGCATCTCCTTGACCTGGAAGCCGAGTTCGGCGAGGGCGAGTGCCGCCCTGGTCGCGCCGTTGCAGCCGGGGCCCCAGCAATAGGTGACGACCGGCACCGACTTGTCGAGGAGCTGCCCGGCCTGCTCGGGGATGAGCGCGGTGGGCAGGTGGACAGCGCCGGGGATGTGGCCCTGGTCCCACGAGGCGGTGGAGCGGGAGTCGAGTACGACGAATCCGGGGTCGCCGTCGGCTGCGAGGGCCGCGGCCACGTCGGACACGTCCGCGTGGAAGGCGAGGCTCGCGCCGAAGTAGGCGGCGGCCGCGGCCGGGGACGCCGGTGCCACCCGCAGAACGGGGTTCGCCACCGTCACGGAACCGGCCTCGGAGCCGGTCGGCGGGTGCGCCGCGGCCGTGGTCGACGCGGCACCGGTCAACGTGTCCGCCCCGGGGGTGTTCGACGCGGCACCGGTCGCCGTACCGGTCGTGATGCCCTCAGCAGTCGCGATCATGGCCTGCCTTTCCTTGCTCCAGGCCCCGCCGGACCGGTGCCGCCCTTGCCACCCCGGTGCTTCTCGCGCACCGAGTCCCGCGGGACTTCCTGACCAGAAATCTACGTCTGCCGGTCTCCGTCCTGAAGTGACGATCCACGGCAGCGCTCTTGATCGGCCGGTGATTCTCCTGGTATTCATCACGGATGACCGCGTATTCCCCGGACACCACCGACTGGCTCATCCTCGACGTCCTCCAGCGCGAGGGCCGGTCCAGCTTCGCCGAGCTGGCACGGGCCGTCTCCATGTCCGCGAGCGCGGTCACCGAGCGGGTGCGCCGCCTGGAGGAGGCGGGCGTCATACAGGGGTACGCGGCCGTCGTCGACCCCGAAAGCCTCGGGCTGCCGATCCTGGCGTTCGTCCGGCTCAGGTATCCGAACGGCAACTACAAGCCGTTCCACGACCTCGTCGAGGTCACGCCCGAGATCCTGGAAGCACACCACGTCACGGGCGACGACTGCTTCGTCATCAAGGTCGCCGCGCGCTCGATGAGCCACCTGGAGACGGTGTCCGGCAAGATCGGCACGCTGGGCTCGGTGACGACGAGCGTCGTGTACTCCTCACCGCTGCCGCGCCGCCCACTGGGCCGCTGAGACCGCTCCCCGAGGCCACCGCGGGAAGGCTGTCCAGGACCGTCCGTGCTCAGCCGGACCGTCCGTGCTCCGGCGTCGGCACCCGAAAACCAGGCGCCCGGCACCCGGCCACCGGGCCGGTCGGCTGGTCGGCTGGTCTCAATAATCAGGCCTCCGCACCCCGCTGCCTTACGACCGACCCCGTTCTCCCCTTCACGACCTCCAGCTGGGCGTGGATACGACGGCGCAGGTCGGCGACGTGGCTGACGATGCCGACGCTGCGGTCTCGTTCCCGCAGCGAGTCGAGGACGTCGAGCACCTCGTCGAGGGTCTGGTCGTCGAGGCTGCCGAAGCCCTCGTCGATGAAGAGCGTGTCGAGCCGCACTCCGCCGGCCTCGTCGGTGACCACGTCCGCGAGGCCGAGGGCCAGGGCGAGGGAGGCGAAGAAGGTCTCGCCCCCGGAGAGCGTCGCGGTGTCACGCTCGCGTCCGGTCCAGGCGTCCACGACATGCAGGCCGAGCCCGCTGCGTCCGCGGCCCGCCCGGTCGTCGGAGTGCACCAGGGTGTAGCGCCCCGAGGACATCCGCTGGAGGCGCACGGTCGCGGCGGCGGCGACCTGCTCCAGACGGGCGGCGAGGACGTACGACTCCAGGCGCATCTTGCGTTCGTTGTCCGCCGACGTGCCGGCCGCCAGACCGGCGAGCCGGGCCACGCGGTCGTACTCCTCGCGCAGCGGGGCGAGCCGGTGGACTCCTCTGGTCGCCCGGGTGGAGAGGGCGTCCAGCTCCGCGCAGCGCCGGGTCGCCGCGTCCTGCGTCGACGCGGTGTCTCGCAGGCGCCGGGCGGCGGACTCGGCCGTCCGCTCGGCGGCCCGCAGGTCGACGGACGGGCGCCGCGCCGCGGCAGCGGTGTCGGCCTCGGCGAGCACGGCGTGCACCGCCGACTCCTCCAACTGCCAGGCATCGAGGCGTCGTTGGAGATCGCGGTGGGCCGCGTCGTCGAGCAGCGCGGCAGCCGCGGCCTGCGGGGTCTCGAATCCGGCGCGGAAGGCCGCGTCGGAGAGGCGCGCGTCGGCTTCCTTGAGACGCCGCGTGAGGTCCTCGGCCGTTCGAACGCGCTCCGCGGCCTCGCTGAGCAACCCGACCTGGCGTTCCAGCTCCACGGCCCGCTCGGACACGCTCCCGGCGGTCCCCCGGGCCTGCTCCAACTCCCCGTCCAGCGTCGCCCTTTCGCGGTCGAGGGAATCCCGGAGCGAGGCCCGCGAGGCGACCCGCCGGGCGGCCTCCTGCTGAGCGGTCAGCCGCCGCTCGTGTTCCCGCTCGGTCTGTTCACGGGCCTCGCGCGCGGCGTGCAGCCCGGAGGCCACGGCGCGGGCCTCGCCGTGCAGCCGCTCCAGTTCCTCGGCCTGTTCCGCGAGTCGGTCCGTCGGCGCGTCACTCGCCTCGGCGGTCGCGGCGGCCAGCGCCTCGCGTACGACACCGAGCCGGCGCTCGGCCTCGGCGCGCTCCTCGTCGGCTTCCCGATAGACGGCGAGGGCGCGTTCCTCCGTCTCGCGGTCGACGTGACCGGCGATCTTCCGGGCGGGCGCGGGGTGTTCGGTGGCGCCGCACACGGCGCAGGACTCGCCGGCCACCAGTCCGGCGGCGAGTTCGGCGGCGATCCCCTGGAGGCGCTGTTCCTTCAGGTCGAGCCAGCGGGCGTGTGCCTCCGTCGCGTGCTCACGTGCTGCGAGGCTCAGCGCGTGGGCGTTCTCGGTGTCCTGGGCCAACTCGTCGCGCAGGCGGGCCGCGGCGAGCCGCTTGAACGCCGGTTCCCGCTGGACGGCGAGCTGTTCGGCGCGTGCCGCGGCCTGCTGCGCGCGGTCGATCCGCGCCTCGACGCCCGCGCGGGTGTCCTCCCAGCCGGCCAGCCAGCTCTCCGCGTCCAGGAGGACGTCCTCGTCGGCGCGCTCCTGACGGTCCAACAAGGCGCGCTCCGAGCCGAGTTCGCCGAGGCGACGCTCCGCGCGGCGCGCCGACTCCAGGCCGCCCAGTTCCTCGGCGGCCTTGCGCGCGGCGGCCACGAGACCGGGCGCCCCGGCTCCGGCGAACGCCTCCGGCAGGGCGGCACGCGCGCGTGTCTCCTCGGCGGCCGCTCGCCGGTGCTCCGCCTCGACGGAGTCACGCAGGTCGAGTGCGGGGGCCACCGCCTCGGCCTTGCGCGCCCGCTCCATGCGCGTCCGGTCGTCCCGGTGGGCGCCGGCGCGCTCCTCCAGACGCGCGGCGCGCTCCTGCGCCTCGGTGAACCGGCGCTGCAACCGGTCCACTTCGCGCACGCCGTCGAGCGCGCGATCGGCCGCGGCCTGCGCCGATTCGGCGGCCCTGCGCGCGCAGTGGGCGATGGTCAGCCCCTCGCGAGCGGCGCTGCGGGCCACCGCGGCCCAGGAGAGCACGGACTCGGCGAGGCCCGGATCACCGGGCGCGAGGTCGGGCAGCGGCTCCTCGACGGTGGCCCCGGCCTCCTGGTGCATCCGGTGCGCGTCGGCCAGCAACGCGGCGTCACCGGCGCGCACTTCGGCCTCGGCGGCGCGCCGGCGCTCGGCGAGGCGCTTTTCGACCTCGGCGAAGCGGTGGGTGTCGAAGAGGCGGCCGAGCAGCTTGCCCCGGGCCTCGGCGTCGGCTCGCAGGAAGCGCGCGAAGTCTCCCTGGGGCAGCAGTACGACCTGGCAGAACTGCTCGCGGCTCATGCCCAGCAGTTGGGTGATCTCCTCGCCGATCTCCTGGTGGGAGCGGCTGAGGTCCTTCCAGGAGCCCGCCGAGGAGTCGTACTCGCGAAGCCAGCTCTGCGCCTTCTCCGTCGTGGTGCCAGTGCCGCGCTTCTTGGCGCGCTCCCACGGAGGCTGCCGGGTGACTTCCAACCGGCGTCCGGCGACGGTGAGTTCGAGCCGGATCTCGGTGCGGGTGGCGGGTGCCGCGTGGTCGCTGCGCAGGCCGAGGCCCTGACCGCTCTGCCGGGCGCCGGGAACCGCTCCGTACAGCGCGTAGCAGACGGCGTCGAGGACGGAGGTCTTCCCCGCGCCCGTCGGTCCGTGGAGCAGGAAGAGCCCTGCGGCGGACAGCTCGTCGAAGTCGACCTGCTGGGCGCCGCCGAACGGGCCGAAGGCGGTGATGTCCAGGCGGTGCAGCCTCATCGGTCCACCTCGGTCTCCGGGCGGTCGGCCCCCTGAGTGTGCGGCGGGCGGGAGGTCACCGGGCGGTCTCCCGTACGGTCTCGTCGGCGCGGACGGCGTCGAACGCGTCCCGGAGCACGGCCTGTTCGTGGGCGTCGGGGCCCGCGCCGCGCACATGGGCGACGAAGTCCTCGGCGATCTCCTCCTCGGTGCGGCCCGCGAGCCGACGGGCGTACGAGACGTCCGGGGCGTGCGGGGAGCGTTCGGGGTCGAAGACGAGGCTGAGCGTGTGCGGGAAGCGCTCGGCCAGCCGCGCCATCGGGTCGGCGGGCCGCACCGGGTCGGTGAGGGTCGCCTCGACCCAGGAGGCCGTGTGGCGGTGCAGCTCCTCGTCCGCGAGCAGGTCTTCCAGATGTCCGCGGACGCGGGCGAGCGGGCGGGGCACGGGGCAGTCGATCCGCTCCGCGGCCAGGGAGCCGCCGGGGCCGAGGTCCACGAGCCACATGCTCTTACGGTGGCCGGCTTCCGAGAAGGAGTACGGCAGCGGGGAGCCCGAATAGCGCACGCGCTCGCCGATGATCTGGCTGCCGTGCAGGTGGCCGAGGGCGGTGTAGTCGACGCCGTCGAAGACCGCGGCGGGCACGGAGGCGACACCGCCGACGGTGATGTCCCGCTCGCTGTCGCTCACCTCGCCGCCGGTGACGAAGGCGTGGGCGAGGACGACGGAGCGGGTGCCCGGAGCACGGGTGGCGAGGTCGGCGCGGACCCGGTCCATGGCGGCGGCGAGGACGGCTTCGTGCCCCGCCTTCTCCACCCCGAACCCGTCCTTCACCAGAGCGGGTTCGAGATAGGGCAGGCCGTAGAAGGCGACGTCGCCGTGGGCGTCGGTCAGCACCACCGGGGTGCCGCACGCCGCGGGGTCGGTCCGCAGGTGGACGCCCGCCCGCCCGATGAGTCCGGCGCCTACGCCGAGCCGGCGCGCCGAGTCGTGGTTCCCGGAGATCATCACGGTGGGCACGCCGAGGTCGGCCAGCCGGTGCAGGGCGTCGTCGAAGAGCTGGACCGCCGCCAGCGGCGGGACGGCACGGTCGTACACGTCTCCCGAGACGACCACCGCGTCCACCTCGCGCTCGCGCGCGGTCGTGACGAGATGGCCGATGAAGTCGGACTGGGCGCCGAGCATGTTCACCCGGTGGAACGCCCGGCCCAGGTGCCAGTCGGAAGTGTGCAGGAGCCTCATGATCCCCGAAGGGTAACGGCCGGGTCTGACATCACGGGCGGTTACTCCCGTATCGGCCCGCCATGACCTTCATTGAAATATGCCAATCTGTAAATAATTGCCCGAATTATCACGCGTCTCCGTAGGCCTCTCCGCCCAGCTCGAAGCCGGCCGTGCCCGCGGTCGTGTCGGCCAACCACGCCCGGAAAGTCTCCACATCGGCGTCCGGCAGCCCGATCTCGATGGTGACCGCCTCGCCGTAACGCACATCACGTACCTCGCGACCGGTGGACCGCAGATCGTTCTGCACCTTGCCGGCCCGCTGGTGGTCGACGGTCACCGTGGCCAGCCGGAACCGTCGGCGGGTGATCGTGCCGAGCGCGTCCAGCGCCTCGCCCACCGAGCCCCCGTAGGCCCTGATCAGCCCGCCCGCACCCAGCTTGACCCCGCCGTAGTAGCGGGTGACGACGGCGACGACGTACCGCATGTCGCGGCGCAGCAGCATCTGGAGCATGGGGACGCCCGCGGTGCCGCCCGGTTCGCCGTCGTCGCTCGCCCTCTGCACGGCGGCGTCGGCGCCGATGACGTACGCGAAGCAGTTGTGCGTGGCGTCCGCGTGCTCCCTCCTGACGGCGGCGATGAAGTCCTGGGCCTCCCGCTCGGTGGCGGCCGGGGCGAGGGCGCACAGGAAACGGGAGCGGTTGATCTCGGTCTCGTGCACGCCCGCGCGGGCCACTGTGCGGTACTCGTCCTGCATCACGCCAGCGTATGCGCTGCACGCGCGCGTGCCCGACGGGCCAGGACGGGGACGACGCCCGTACCCGGGATCATGTCACCGGACGCCCGCGAGACCGACGAGCCGGAGCGGCAGGACGGCCGGGCCCGCGATCACGCACCGCACGCGCGCGTGCTCGACAGGCTGACACCAGGACCAGGACCGGCACGCGCACGGGACCGGGACGGGACCGGGACGGGACCGGGACCGGGACGGGACCGGGACGATGACCATCCGTCCGCCGGGCGAGGGCGCACGTCGGCCGGGATTCACTCCTTCTCGCCCCTCGGCACGAGGATGTCCGTCAACAGCGCTCCGCCGGGCCCGAGTTCGTTCCAGGCATCGCCGTGCCAGACCAAGACCGCGACGGCCGAGGTAGGGAACTTCGTCCGGACCCGGTCCAGCGTGTCGCCGAAGCCGTCCCCGGCCAGTTCGAGGACCAGCTCCTCAAGTCCCGGGTTGTGCCCGACCAGCAGCAAGGTCCGTACGTGTTCGGGAACTTCGCGCACGGACACCAGCAACTCCGCTACGTCCGCGCCGTACAGCCGCCCATCGAACCGTACGGGCGGCGGAGTACCCCACTGTTCGGCCGCCAACTCCCAGGTCTCCCGGGCGCGTACGGCCGTCGAGCACAGCGCGAGGTCCGGCAGCAGGTCGGCTCCCGCCATGGCGCGTCCGGCGGCCGGGGCATCGCGACGGCCACGCGTCGCGAGCGGCCGATCATGGTCGCGCACTCCGTCGGGCCAGGCGGACTTGGCGTGCCGCAGGACGACCAGTCTTCGCCTCGGGCCCGCGGCGGCGCTCGCGTTCACGGCGCCGTTCCGATCTCGCGGGTGAGTTCGAGGCCGAGCAGTCGGTCGGCGTAGGCGTACGTCTCGAAGCGGGCGCCCTCCGCGACGTCCGACGTCTCCACCCACCGCAGCACGTCCAGCACGGCGAGGACGTCCAGGTCGTCCTCCCAGGCGGCGCGCAACCGCAGGCGTACGTCCTCGGGAATCGCCTTGGAGGGCCGCGTCGCCCATCCCGCGACGGCGGCACGCCAGCGCTTGAGCGTGCCCTCGGCCTCCGCCAGGGCGTCCGCGTCGAGGCGCAGGGGCAGGTCCCGGCGCCGCGCGAGCAGGGCCAGACGCAGTACGGCGGGATCCCCGGGAGCGGGAGCGGGACCGCGCCCGGTGTCGACGCGGGCCACCTCGACGCGCGGCCCGTCCGTCGCGGCGGCCCCCGGAGCGAGGACTTCGATGGTCCGCGTGGCCGCCGGTCCCGGCTCCGTGTCGCGGTGGTGCTCGAACGGCCGGATCCCGAGTTCGGCGGCGCGCGCCCGGAGTCCCGCCTCACCCCAAGGGTCTGCCGGGTTCATCGGGTCTGCCGGGTCCACCGGGTCCGGTGGGACCGGTGGGACCGGTGGGGTCGCCTCGTCCGCGGTTGCCGCGCGGTCCATGACGTCTGCCCGGTCCATGGCGTCCGGCCGGTGCGGCGGCGAAGTCAGCGTCGCCCAGACGGGGTTGCCGCCGATCTCCAGGGCGCGCACCAGGATGTCGGCGACCAGGAGCACCCGCAGACCCGTGATGTCGGAACCGGGCAGACGCACATGGACGCGGACCAGCCCGCGGCGGGCAAGGGCCGCGTCGATGGGTTCGCCCGTACGGGCGTCGAGGATACGGAGCACGAGGTGAGCCTAGGCGGGCGTACGGCCGGGTGCGGGGAGGTGGGGGCCGTTCCGGACATATGCGCCCGCGCTTCGGGATGCCGACCGAGGACATGCGGGCCGGCCTCCAGGAGGGGTGGGCGGACGGTCCGGGGGATCGCAACGCCGAGTTGCTGGGAACCATCGCGTGCCACGCGCCGCACGCGTCGGCCCGGAACGCGCGGATTCAGCGGCAGGCAGACCGGGCACGCCCTAGGTCAAACTGCCGGTCCGACTCACGGGGACTCCGGTGGTTCGGTCGCTCCGCCTCGAGACTCGGCAGCCGCGGGGCTGGACACCCGCGCCGGGGCGGGCGACGAGCACGACCTTGACAATCCGCGCCCGCGGCCTGAAGGCTGACCGACCAGTCGGTTCGAGGGAGTGGATCGTGGCCGAGTTGAGCATCTCCACCGCCGCGGGTGTGTTCGACGCCATCGCGGCGGGTCCGCCCGAGGGCCGCCCGGTCCTCCTGCTGCACGGCTTCCCCCAGACCGGGCCGGCGTGGCAGCGGCAGATCGCGGCGCTGGCCGCCGAGGGCTGTCGCGTCGTGGCGCCCGACCAGCGCGGCTACTCCCCCGGGGTCCGCCCGAAGCGGCCCGAGGACTACCGCATCAACGTCCTGGTCGACGATGTCGTCGCGATCACGGAGGAACTGGGCTGGCCGACGTTCGACCTGGTCGGTCACGACTGGGGAGGCGCGGTCGCATGGTGGACGGCCGCCGCCCATCCCGGCCGCCTCCGCACTCTGACGGTCGTCTCGACCCCGCACCCGGGCGCTCTGGCCGACGCCCTGCGCACCGACGAGGATCAGCGCACCCGATCCCGCTACATGCGCGACTGGCGCGAGACGCCCGCGACCGAGGACCGCATGCTGGCCAACGACGCCGAGCTGCTTCGCACGCTCTACGCGGGAAAGGTGCCGCAGGCCGCCGCAGACGCCTACGTCCGGCACCTGTCCCGGCCGGGCGCCCTCACCGCGGCACTGAACTGGTACCGGTCCGGCCGCCCCGACGGCGCGATCGGCGTCATCGAGGTCCCCACGCTGTACGTCTGGAGCACGGAGGACACCGCTTTCGGCCCGGCCCCCGCACGGGAGACGGGGCGGTGGGTCACCGGGCCGTACCGGTTCGAGATCCTCCCTGGCCTCAGCCACTGGATCCCCGAAGAGGCACCCGAGACGCTGAACCGTCTGCTGCTCGACCACCTGCGAGCACACGGCGAGCACGGCATCACGGCGAACACCCCTCCCGACGGCGCGCCCGAGAGCGGAGCGCGGGACGTACGCCGCCACTGACCACCGGCCTCGCGAGGAATCACCGCGCTCCACCCGCTGTTGTCGCTCACGACGGACCCCGACCCATCCCCGTGGAGGCCGAACGTGTACGGCGACGCAGAGACGATCCGCAAGATCCTCACCGAGCGGGGTGACACCTGGGCGATCGTCGGACTCTCGTCGAACCAGCGCCGCGCGGCCCACGGCGTCGCGGACGTCCTCCAGCGCTACGGCAAGCGGATCGTGCCCGTGCACCCGAAGGCCGAGACCGTCCACGGCGAGCAGGGGTACGCCTCCCTCGCGGACATCCCCTTCGACGTGGACGTCGTCGACGTCTTCGTCAACAGCGACCTGGCCGGGCCGGTGGCGGACGAGGCTGTCGCCATCGGCGCCAAGGCCGTCTGGTTCCAGCTCGACGTCATCGACGAGGCCGCCTACGAGCGGACGCGCGCCGCCGGGCTCGACATGGTCATGGACCGCTGCCCGGCCATCGAGATCCCGCGACTCGGCTGAACGGACGGGACCGAACCGACGGGGTTCCGTCGGCCCGGCTGCGGGTTCCGTCGGCCCGGCTGCGGGTTCCGTCGGCCCGGCTGCGGGCTGCGGGCTGCGGGCTGCGGGCTGCGGGCTGCTCAGCCGACCCGACCTGGCGGACCGGTTCAACAGGGGCCCGGGTGCGTGATGTTGACGTCACGCGGCCTTTGCGGGTTTCCTGCTCCGGTGTCCATCCTTCGCATCGAAGCGCCGGACGACGAGGCCCGCCTCGCGGACTGGCGCCACGTCCACAACGTGATCGTCCCGCCCGCCGCCATGTCCCTCGACGACGTGCGCGAGCGCGTCCGGCGCAACCGCATGGAGGTCGCCTACCTGGGCGACGTCCTGGTGGGCTGCACGACCGTGCGTCCGCCCGCCGACGACGGCGCGACGGCGACCGTGATCGCGCGGGTGCTCGCCGAGCACCGCGGACAGGGCTTCGGCGAGGAGCTGTACGCCCGCGGTCTGGACCAGGCCCGCGCCTCGGGCGCCGAGGTGATCGAGACGGTCGTCCTGGCGGCCAACGAGGACGGACTGCGCTTCGCCCGGCGACACGGCTTCGTGGAGATCGAACGCTACGTCCTGCCGGGCGAGACCGCGGAATACATCGACCTGAGACTGAACTGAGCGCCGGCGGCACCCCGGCGACCGGCCCGAACCTTCGAACCCGCCCCTTGACCCGCCGATCGCCCTTCCGGCCGACCGGCCGCCGTCCGGCTCGCCCGCGACGAGCGGCACGCGGGCGTCACGGGCTGACGGCGTAGAGGAGCGTGAGGTCGTCTGCCGCCGATCGGGCGAGCAGATCGACCCGGGCACGCGTCGCCTTCGTCTCCGGTTCTCCCGGCGTACGCCTGCGATTGCTTCCATCGGGAGATGGACCACATCACGTTCACCGGTGGCGGTCGTCATGGTCGTCATCGTCACGGCGGTTTCCGCGACGGTGACGCTCGTCCACGCCCGTCCGGGGTTCGCGCTCTCCGCCACGCGGGTCCGCCCGGTCGGCGTTCCCGGCGCGGGAACGGGCAGGAAACCGGCCGGGGTTCGCTGGGGAACCGCGGGCCGCGTGGCGGTCGCCCGGCCGGTCACGCCGCCGGCCGCCGCGGTGGTCGGCGGGGTGGCGGCGAGCGTGCTGAAACACGGCGGGACCTTCTGCACCGTGGTGATCGCGACCTTCGCGGCGGCCGGCGCCTCGGTCACCGTCACGGCCTCACGCCGCAACCCGGTGCACGCCTCGAACATCGACGACCGGCACGCGGTCACCGTCCCTTTCCTCGGCTGCGCGGCCGTGGCGGCGCACGGGACCTTCCGATCGTGCCGCAGTGCCGCTGACAGGGCGGGAACAGGCCGATCGACGGACAATCGGAGCACGGGAAGAGGAGGGCCGGATGACGGAACTGCTGGCAGGCATGCAGGTGGACTACTCCGACCACGACGACCCCGTACTGATCCGGCCGGACGGCAGTCCGGTGGACACTTGGCGGGAGAACTACCCGTACGAACAGCGCATGGAGCGCAAGGAGTACGAATGGCACAAGCGGCTCCAGCAGATCGAGCTGCTGAAGCTGCAGAGCTGGATCAAGGCGACCGGCCGACGGCTCGTCATCGTCTTCGAGGGGCGCGACGCGGCCGGCAAGGGCGGCACGATCAAGCGGTTCACCGAACATCTCAACCCGCGCGGTGCTCGTGTGGTGGCACTGGAGAAGCCGACCGAGCGGGAGCGGGGGCAGTGGTACTTCCAGCGGTACGTGGAGCATCTGCCGACCGCGGGCGAGATAGTGATGTTCGACCGGTCCTGGTACAACCGGGCCGGTGTGGAGCGCGTGATGGGGTTCTGCACGGACGACGAGTACCGGCGTTTCGTGCGGCAGGCGCCCGCTTTCGAGCGGATGCTCGTCGACGACGGTGTGGACCTGATCAAGTTCTGGTTCTCGGTCTCCCAGAGTGAGCAGCGCACCCGCTTCACGATCCGTCAGGTCGACCCGGTACGGCAGTGGAAACTCAGCCCCATGGACCTGGCCTCGCTGGACCTCTGGGACGACTACACGGCGGCCAAGGTCGCCATGTTCCGCGAGACGGACACCGAGCAGGCCCCCTGGACCGTGGTGAAGAGCAACGACAAGAAGCGGGCCCGCGTCGAGGCCATGCGCAGCGTCCTGGCCCGCTTCGCCTACGCCGACAAGGACGAGGTGGTCGTCGGCAGCCCCGACCCGAGCATCGTGGGCGCGGCGGCGAACCTGCTGGAGGAGGGCGAGGACGACGCGGCCCCCACGGGCGACCGCGCGGCCGCACACTGAGGGCGTCGCCCGCACGCGGACTGGACCGCGGGCCACCGAGTGCGGGCGGACTCGACCGCGCCTCACCGCGTATGCGCGCCCGCTCGACCGCACGTCACCCCGGGCACACGCGAACCCGGCCGCACGTCATCCCACGTGCACGCGGGCCCGCCCGCGGATCGGCACCGGCGCAGGACCGAGCCCCCCACGAGGTGTCTCAATCGTGCGCCGGACGGTCGGAGAGCCGGTGGTCGGCCAGGCTCAGCGCCTCGTCGACCACCCGGCGCAGATGCCCGTCCCCGAGCGAGTAGATCACCCGGCGGCCTTCCTTCCTCGTGTTCACGAGCCCGGCGAGACGGAGCCGGGCCAGGTGCTGACTGACTGCCGGACGAGCCGCCCCGCACTCCTCGGTCAGCGTCGTGACATCGGCCTCGCCGCCGGTCAGGGCGTGCAGCAGCGCGAGGCGGGTGCGATCACCGAGCAGGGCGAGGAGCTCGGCGGCGAGCGCGAACTGTTCCTCGCCGGGGGTGCGCGGGTGCGCATCGTGCGCAGGTGATAGGTGCATGCGTGCGCTCATACGCACATAATGGCGTCGTGGACACCCGCGCGTCCACTCCCGCGCACGGAAGGGGACGCACGTGAACGACCGGCACGACCACGACCACGACCGACGCCACGACGTGGACGGCAACAGCAACAGCAACAGCAACCATGGTTACGGGGACCCTGACCGGCGGGTCCACGGACACGAGTACCGGCACGGACACGAGCACGCCGACGGGCCCGGCCACGGTCACGAAGACGGCCGTGGAGAGGACCCTGGGCACGCGCACGGCCACGCCCACCTTCACGGCCACGCTCCCGCGCACACTCACGCCCACTCCCCCGGTCGACCCCATCCGCACCCCCGCACCCGACCTCGGGATCACGGTCATCCGCGCGGCCTCGGGAGCCGACTGCGCCATCTCCTCACCCCCCACTCCCACGAAACGGCCGACAAGCTCGACTCCGCTCTGGAATCGTCGGCCCGGGGCATGCGGGCGCTGTGGGTCTCCCTGGCCGTTCTCGGTACAACGGCCCTGACACAGGCGGCCGTTGTCGCACTGTCGGGGTCGGTCGCGCTGCTCGGCGACACCGTGCACAACACGGCCGACGCGCTGACGGCCCTGCCGCTCGGGGTCGCCTTCGTGCTGGGCCGCCGCGCGGCGACACGGCGCTTCACCTACGGCTACGGCCGGGCGGAGGACCTGGCGGGCATCGTGATCGTGCTGACGATCGCCGCGTCCGCCGCCTTCGCGGCCTGGGCGGCGGTCGGCCGGATGCTCGATCCGCAGCCTGTGCGGCACCTCCCCGTGGTCGCGGTCGCCGCGCTCATCGGCTTCGCCGGAAACGAGTGGGTCGCCCGGCACCGCATCCGGGTAGGGCGTGAGATCGGCTCCGCCGCGCTGGTCGCGGACGGACTCCACGCCCGTACCGACGGGTTCGCCTCACTCGCGGTACTGGTGGGCGCGGGCGGCGCGGCCCTCGGATGGCAACTAGCCGACCCACTGGTGGGGTTGGCGATCACCGCCGCGATCCTGCTGGTACTGCGCGATGCCGCCCGGGAGGTCTTCCGGCGCGTGATGGACTCCGTGGACCCGGAGTTGATGGACCGCGCCGAACGCGCGCTGCGGAAGGTCGTCGGGGTGCGCGACGTGGGCGAACTGCGGATGCGCTGGATCGGGCACCGGCTGCGCGCTGAAGTGGCGGTCGTGGTGGACGGCGAGGCGACCCTGCGCCGGGCCCACGACATCGCCGTGGAGGCCGAACACGCCCTGCTGCACGCCGTTCCGAAGCTGACCGCCGTCCTGGTCCACGCGGATCCGGCGCCGGCACCCGGCGAGGCGGATCCGCACCGAACGCTCGCCCATCACACCGCCGCGTGAACGGGCAGCGACCCCCGGCCGGAGCGCATCCGTGCCGGAGAAGGACCCAAAGGAGACGGGCCCACCTGACGTGGACCCATCGGACACGGGCCCACCTGACGTGGACCCATCGACGAGAGCAGATCCCGTCGGCCACGCACCGTTCACCACCAGGCGTACGTGATCACACGATGCCCAGCCCCTCCAGCACCACCGCGTTCGGCAGTTCCGCGAACGCCTTGCCCGGGACCAGGAGTTTGCCGCGTCGGCGGCCGCTGCCCACGAGGACGTACGGCAGCTCGACGACGGCCGAGTCGACCAACACCGGCCAGCCGTCGGGGAGTCCGACGGGCGTGATGCCGCCGTACTCCATGCCGGTCTCGCCGGTCGCGGTGTCCATCGGAGCGAACGATGCCTTCCGGGCGCCCAGTTGACGTCGTACGGCACCGTTGACGTCGACGCGCGTGGTGGACAGGACGAGGCAGGCGGCGAGCGTGGTCCGGCCACCGCGCTTGGCCGCGACCACCACACAGTTGGCGGACCGGTCGAGCAGTTCCTTGCCGTAGTGCTCGACGAAGGTGGCGGTGTCGGCCCACTCGGGGTTCGTGTCGACGTAGACGATCTGCTCGGCGGGGGTGCCACCGCGCCAGACGCGCACGGCGTCGGCGACGGGACGGGTGAGTTCGTCCAGGCAGTCGGGGGCGGGGACGGCGTGGTCGAAGTGTCCGATGGGTGCGTGCATGACGGCACGCTAACAGCCACGCGGACCCACCCGACGGGAGCCGTCGACGCACGGACGAGCCGACCAGCCGAAGGCCGTCGGCACACGATTCGCAACCGGCCCGCCAGGGACTCCGGCGCACACATCGAGACCGGCCCACCGGGAACCCCGGTTCACGGATCGAGTCCGGCCATCAGGGATTTCAGTGGACGAGCGGAACCGACACGGCCATGACCATCTCGACCGGCACCTCGCCCTTGTTGGCGTACGTGTGCGGGGTGTTGGCCTCGAACGACACGCTCGCCCCCTCGGGGACGAGATGCTCGACGCCGTCGACGGTGAGGGTCATGTCGCCCGCGATGACGTGCACGAGTTCGACGGTGCCGGTCGGGTGCGGGTCGGAGGGGCTGCCTTCGCCGGGCATGAGCCGCCAGTCCCACATCTCCAGTGGGCCGGGCGCCTCGGTACCGGCCAACAGCCGGTTGTAGCTGCCCGCTTCGGTGTGCCACAGCCGTACGGCCTGGTCGGCGGGAACGATCCGGACCTTGGGCCCCTGCTCGTAGTCGAGGAGGCTGGTGACGCTGACGCCGAGCGCGTCGCCGATCTTGACGACGGTACCCAGGCTGGGATTGGTCCTGGCCTGCTCGATCTGGATGAGCATGCCGCGGCTGACTCCGGCGCGAGCGGCGAGCGCCTCCAGGGTGAAGCCGCGCTCGGTGCGCCAGCGCTTCACATTGCGCGCCAGGGATTGAGTCAGCAGGTCGAGATCCGACACATTCCGTCCAATATTTTGAATGGCAGAGTTCAATCAGGTGAACTATCCTGTGGTGCACCTGATCGTCCACCGAACTGTACTGCGAGGCACCCCGTGACAGCACTCTTCGCCCTGGCCACCAGCCTCCTGTGGGGCCTGGCCGACTTCGGCGGAGGTCTGCTGACCCGGCGGACGCCCGCCCTCACGGTGGTCGTCGCCTCCCAGTCGATCGCTGCGGTGGTCCTCGGCGCGATCGTGCTGGCCACCGGCGGCTGGAGCGCGGCGGGCCCGCAGCTGTGGTTCGCGGTCGCCGCGGGACTGGTGGGCCCGGTCGCGCTGCTCTCCTTCTACAAGGCGCTCGCCCTCGGACCGATGGGCGTGGTCTCCCCGCTCGGATCGCTGGCCGTGGCCGTCCCCATCGGCGTCGGCCTGTTCCTCGGGGAGCGTCCAGGGCTGCTGCAGATCGCGGGCATCGCGGTCGCCGTGGCGGGTGTCGTCCTCGCGGGCGGACCCCAGCTGCGGGGCGCGGCCGTACAGCGGCGGGCGATCCTCCTGACGCTGATCGCGGCCGCCGGGTTCGGCACGGTGTTCGCCCTGATCGCGGAGGCGTCGTCGTCCGTCACCGGACTCTTCCTTGCGCTGTTCGTGCAGCGCGTGACCAACGTCGTCACCGGTGGCGCGGCCCTGGCCGTGTCCGTCCGGCGCGGCTCGCCCGCCCTTCCCGAGGGCGGCTTCCCCTGGGCCTTCCTGCCCGCGTTGGCCTTCGTCGGTCTCGCCGACGTCGCGGCCAACGGTACGTATTCGGTCGCCGCCCAGCACGGTCCGGTCACCGTCGCCGCCGTTCTCGCCTCGCTCTATCCCGTGGTCACGGCCCTGGCCGCGCGCGGTGTCCTCAGGGAGCGGCTGCGCGCCGTACAGGCCGCCGGAGCGGCGCTGGCGCTGGTCGGCACGGTCCTGCTGGCGACCGGCTGAACCGGCTCCGGCGGACGGACCCGGCCCGCACCGGGTCCCCGGACCGGCCACCCGGTCGAGGATCCGGCCGACCCCGCCCTGCCGACCGGCCCGCACCGCGCGACGAACCGTCCACCTCGCACGACGGACCGGCCCGCCCAGTCGGCGGAAGCGGTCTGGCCCGGTTCAGGACTCGGCGCGGATGTCCCCCGACGGCGCGTGTACGTCCTCGGCGGCGTCCCGTGCGTCGAGGTCCAGCTCCGCGAGCCGCGCGACCGTCTCCTCGTCCAATTCCGACAACGCCAGCAACTGCTCCGGGGTCACGCCGTCCGGAATCGGCACCGGCGGCGGTGTGCGCAGCGGCGGCTGCCATCCGTCCACGGGGTCCCAGCGCCGGACGACCCGCGCGGGGGCGCCGGCGACGACGGAGTGGTCCGGCACCGATCCACGTACCACCGCACCGGCGGCGACCACGACATTGCGTCCGATCCGCGCGCCCGGAAGGATCACCGCACCGGTGCCGATCCAGCAGCCGGGCCCGATCTCCACGGGCTCCATGCGCGGCCACTGCTTGCCGATGGGCTCGTGCGGATCGTCGTACGAGTGGTTCGTGGACGTCACATACACGTAGGGCCCGAAGTAGCAGTCGCTGCCGATCGTGACCGTCGTGTCGGCGATGACATGGCTGCCGCGGCCGAGGACGACACCGTCCCCGATGCGCAGGATCGGGTCGGCACCGAGGTCGAGATCCGGCATCAGGCCCGCCGTCAGCGTGACCTGCTCCGCGACGATGCAGTACGAGCCTAGGTGGATCCAGCGTTCACCGAAGACCGTGCCCAGCGGGAAGGCCAGCCTGGTGTTCTCCCCCATGGCACCGAAGCGGAACCGTCCCGGGTGCTCGGCCGAGACCGAACCCGCGCGCTGCACCCAGGCCCAGCCCGCGTGGACGGCGCGCTGCGCGAGGCGTCGCCGCCATGATGAGAACGTGTTCTTGCTCCTGGGCACCCGTTCACGGTACTCAGGGCGGCGATGCCGATGCGGCCGCACGGCTGTGATCTTCGCCCCACCGGCGGCGCGCGGCCTATGGCATACGGTGCCGGTGTACTCAGAGGGACCGGACCACGAGACGACGAGACGGTGACACGGTGACTACCCAGCAGGCGCTGATCAAGGGAATCGGCGGCAAGGACCCGCAGGTGGACCAGGAGGCGTTCGTGGCGCCCACCTCCGTGGTCATCGGAGACGTCACGCTGAACGCGGGCGCGAGTATCTGGTACGGCGCGGTGCTGCGCGCCGACGGCGGTCCCGTCGTCATCGGCGCCGACAGCAATGTGCAGGACAACTGCACGCTGCACGTGGACCCCGGTTTCCCCCTCACCATCGGGGAACGGGTCTCGATCGGCCACAACGCCGTGGTGCACGGCGCCACCGTCGAGGACGACTGTCTGATCGGCATGGGCGCCACGGTGCTCAACGGGGCCGTGATCGGGGCCGGCTCACTGGTGGCCGCGCAGGCGCTGGTGCCCCAGGGAATGCGGGTGCCGCCGGGCTCACTCGTCGCCGGTGTCCCCGCCAAGGTGAAGCGTCCGCTGACGGACGAGGAGCGCGAGGGCATCTCACTGAACGGCGTCTTCTACGTGGAGCTGGCGAAGGCGCACCGCGAGATCCACGAGTAGCCGCTCGGCCCGGAGCGTCGGAGGCGGGGCAGGAGCTATTCGGCGGCGGGGACGGGCTCCGGCTCCGCCGCGGCGTGCGCCGTCGCCGTCTTCTTCGCCTTGCGGCGGACGATCAGCATCGAGGCGACACCGATGAGCACCGCGGCGACCAGGCCGAGCCAGGAGAAGCGCTTCAGCCAGGACTCGGCGACGACACCGACGTAGTAGATGACGGCGGTGGTGCCGCCGGCCCAGATGACGCCGCCGAGGACGTTGGCGATCAGGAACTTCCAGTACGGCATCCGCAGAACACCGGCGAGCGGGCCCGCGAAGATCCGCAGCAGGGCGATGAAGCGGCCGAAGAAGACGGCCCACATGCCCCACTTCTGGAAGGAACGCTCGGCGGTGGCGACATGGGCTTCGCCGAAGTGCCGGGGGAATTTCGCGCCGAGCCAGGCGAGCAGTGGGCGTCCGCCCTTGCGGCCGATGGCGTAACCGATGGAGTCGCCGACGATCGCCCCGAGGCTGGCACACACGCCGAGGACGACCGGGTTGATGCCGCCGTGCTGCGAGGACAGCAGCGCCGCCGAGACCAGGACGATCTCTCCGGGCAGCGGGATGCCCAGGCTCTCCAGGCCGATGACCAGCGCCACGAGCGCGTAGATACTGACCGCGGGCACCGTCTCGAGCCAGTCCTGGACGTGCAACGCCGCATCCTCCCGTTTCGGTGTACGTGACCGGGCGACCGCGTCTCGCGTGATCATCCGGGATGCGTTTCCCCGGGGCGCCCGCCGGGAAGCCTACCCGCTCGCCCTGAACGACGGCCCGGACGTGCGGCTTGTCACGTCGGGTTCCGCCAGCTCTCGTAGTGGTCGAGGAGGGTCTCCTCGACCGGGCGGTACGTGATCCCCAGTTCCCGCACGCTCCGGCTGTTGTCCACGCGAAACCGGATACCGAGGTGTTTGCGGATGTAGTCCTGGGTGAGTCCGAACGCAGGACCGAGGATGCGGACCGGCCAGTGCGGGAGCGCGGTGCGAGGCAGCCGGAGGGCGCGGGGATACCGGCCTCGGATGACGCGCGCCATCTCGTGGAAGGACGTCATCGTCTCGGCCGCGACGATGTAGCGGCCCTTGGCGCCGCTGTGCTCCGCCGCCGCGATGTGCGCGTCGGCGACCTCGCGGACGTCCGCCGTGGTGAAGCTGAAATCGGGGGCGCCGTAGAAGAAGTAGCCCTTGAAGAGTTCCTCCAGCAGGAACAGGCTGCCGGATTCCGACGCGGGGGTGAGGGACGGGCCGAGGACCAGGCCGGGGTTGACGGAGACCAGACGCCAGCGGTCCTGAGCCGCCTCCGCCTCCCACGCCACGCGTTCCGCGAGGGTCTTCGCGTAGTGGTACGGGTTGTTGTCGACCGTGCTGGTGGTGTTGAAGTACTTCTCCGACAGGACGCCGCCGTCCATGCTCCGGACGTCGATGTAGTCGCCGAAGATCGCGCCGACGGTGGAGGTGAGGACGAGCTTCTCGACCGTCGGCGTCCGTTCCACTCCCGCCAGCACGTTGCGCGTGCCGAGCAGGGCCGGGTCGACCATGTCCCGGCGGCCGTCCTTGATCCTCTCCGGCATCAGGAACGGCGACGCCACATGGAAGACCACTCCGCAGCCGCTCATCGCGGCGTCGAAGGACCCGTCGGCCAGCAGATCCGCCTCGAACAGCTCAAGCCTGCCGGGAAAGGCCTCCTGCATCTCCCGGAGCGGCCGCACCTTCGCCGCGTTCGCCCTTGCCCGTACGGTGGTGTGGACCCGGTAGCCCCGCTCCAGCAGCCGCCTCACCAGATGGCTTCCGACGAACCCGCTGCCACCGGTCACCAGAACGGCGCTCCGCCCGCGTACACCCACGCTCGTACTCCTCGTTCCCGGTCCCCGGCGCCTGACCGTGTCCTACAGGCGACGCGCGCGCACCACCCGTAGGTCAGGGTCGGGCATGAAGGGCCGCAAGGGAACAGGTATTCACTGCCTCGGCCGGGACGTGGTGAGGTCGGTGATGAGGTCTGGCACGGCCGAACCGTCGGCGGCCGAGTCGGGGTCCATGACGTCGGACCGCCGGACGCGACAGCGGGCAGCCGCTCGCGCGGCGGCCCGGCCTCGCCGGTGTCCCGCATGGTCGCGGCGACGGTGTGACCGGCCTGCTCGGCGAGGACGGGGGTCACCAGCGCTGACGTGCTCCAGTGCTGACCGGGCGCGAGTCCCCGGAAAATGCGAGGGGGCCCGTGCGCTCCTCCTTCCGACGGGCACTCCCCCGGGGGCCCGGCCGGCCCGGCCCGAACTGCCGGACCGTCCGGGCGCCTCGACGAGAGGCCGCGACCGGGGGCCGATGTCTAGGCGAAGGGCATGAGGAAGTCCCGTACGGGCAGGGCGTGGTCGACGATTCGGGTGTCGCCGATCCAGCCGCAGAAGCCCTGCCCGAAGCTCTCGTCGAACTGGGTGGCACCGATGACGAAGGGTTTGCCGAGCGTCGCGATCCCGGTGGACGGCTGCGTGGGATTGCGGGCGATCTTCGAGCCGTCGACGTACAGCATGGTGCGGCGGCCGTCGTTGACCACGGCGACATGGGTCCAGCGGCCCACGGGGAGGGCGTGGCTCCACGACGTCGGGTCGGCGTCCTGCCCCGCCGGATAGACGACGAACTGCAGGAATCGCTCCGGTGACAGGTTGAGGCTGCAGGTGGGCTCCAGCGGGGACCAGCCGGTCGTCTTGCCCGCGTCGCCGTTGCGGCCCTCCCAGCTCAGGATGCCCATCCAGGCGTGATCCCCCTCGAAGGGGTCGGGCAGTCTGATGAACGTCTCGATGGTGTAGCCGCGGGTGAACTTCGCGCTGTTCAGAGCGGCTTGGGCACTCGTTGTCAGGACGGCGCCGCGGTCCGGGCTCTTGCCGCCGTCGAAGTGGAGGCTGGCGTGGGCCGGTTGACCGGGGTGGTGGTCCGGCGACCAGGTGAGGACGGCCGGGCCGCTCGCGTGCAGCCGGCTCACGGTCAGGTCGTTCCCGTGGCCCGTGAGGTCCGGTACGACCGTGCCGTCCACGACGGGAGCGCCCGGCGCCGTCCCGGAGCCGTCGAAACGCCAGTACGCCACCGTGCCGCGCGGCATCACGGCGGAGGCGGGGCGCGGCTTCGGCGGGACGACGGGCGCGAAGCCCTCGAAGCGCTCGTCGAAGTCGACGCGAAGGCTGAACCGGTCGACGGGGCCGGTCAGTTCGATGGTCTCGGCCTCCAGCGGCGACCGCTTCCCGGGATCCCGGGCGAGGAACCACGGGGCGAACGTCTCGACGTCGATGACACCCCGGACCAGGTCGAAGGAATAGGTGCGGATCATCCCGGCGCCGCCGTAGTAGCGGTCCTGGTAGTTGGTGATGTGGACGTGGACATCGTTGTCGGCGTCGTTGGACAGGACCGTGCGCCCGGGCGGCCAGTAGTGGCCGCCCAGGGCGAGGAAGATCTGGTCGTTGCCCCGGATCAGGCCGTCCCACAGGCGCTTGCCGTTGTCCGAGAGCTGGGCCTTGCCGTCGTCGTCCGACCACGCGATGTCGTGCGTGGTGAGCACGGCGGGCAGCGTGGGGTGGGCGTCCAGGACGCCCTGCGCCCAGCGCAGCCCCTTGTCCGACACCCGCCAGTCGAGGGCGAGCACCAGCCACTCCCGGCCGCCCGCGCGCAGCACGTGGTAGCTGTTGTAGCCGTCGGGAGAGGCGCCGCGGAAGGTGGGCATGGAGGAGTAGCGCTCGGGGCCGAACGCGGCGAGGTAGGCCGTGTCCCCCCGCTGGTCGTCCGTCGAGGACGGGATGTCGTGGTTGCCGGCCAGGACGCTGTAGGGGACCTTGCCGTGGAGGGTGCGGAAGGTGTCGGCGGCGCGTCCGATCTCGTCCTCGGTGCCGTGTTCGGTGACATCGCCTAGGTGCGTCATGAAGGCGATGTTGGCCTCGGCCCGCTCCGCCACGAGGTAGCGGAACGTCTCGCGCAGCGGCGCCGGGTCCGCGCTGTCGGCGTCGAAGAGGTACTGCGTGTCGGGAAGGACGGCCAGCGCGAAGCGCGGGCTCTCGGTGTCGAACCGGCCTCCCCGACCGGTGGTCGCGGCCCGCGCCGGGGCCGCCTCGAACGCCACTGCCGCCGCGCCGGCCGCCGGTACGGCGACCGCGGCGCGCAGCAGAGCCCGTCTGTCCGGCCCGTTCTGCTGTCCTGCCGTGCCCATATGCCCTCCAGGTGAGCGAGATCGGGGTCGAGTGGCACGGTGCTGACCGGCCATGGCCGGGCAGTGGCAGTCAGCTGAACGACGCATTGTGTTCGTCGCACGATTGGCGCCCGGCGTGGTGGCCCGGGGCGCGCGGCCCCCGGTTCCGGGGCGAACGGCCGGGATCGCGTTCCCTCTCTCGCTGAAGGAACTCCCCTTGCACTCAAGGGAGTTGATAGAACGGATCATCGACTTCCGTCCCACCTCTCCCACAAGGAGCTTGCCGTGACCGTCACCGCCGAGGACATCTACGCCATGGCCCCCTACGCCAGGACGCTGGGCGTGCGCTTCACCGCCCTGTCGGCCCAGGGAGTGGACGCCGAGCTCGACTTCGTGCCCGAACTGTCCACCGTGGGCGGCGGGTTGCACGGTGGCGCGCTGATGGGCCTGGCCGACGTCGCCTCGGCGGTGTGTGCCGCGCTGAACGGCCCGGCGGGTGCCGTTCCCGCCACCACCACCTCCACCACGCATTTCCTGCGGCCGGTTCGCGAGGGTGCCGCGTACGCGAAGGCCCGCGTGCTGCGGGTCGGACGCGACACCGCGGTCGTGGAGTGCGACATCGAGGACGACCGTCAGCAGCTCTGCGCCCGGGTCACACAGACGGTGAGCATTCGGGTGCCGCGCGGCTGACCGGGGCCGGAGCGCCGGACCGGAGCCTTGGGCCGCGGACCCCGGCGCGACGGCCGAGGGCCCCGATCGGGTGGCACTCCCCGATCAGGGCCCTGTGCGCGAATCGGGCCTCAGCCGTTCGGACGGAGCGTCCAGACAACGGTCATCTCGCCGGTCACGGCCCCGTCGGCGCGCTGGATGGCGATGGCGACGGGGAACTCGGGGCGCTGACCGGCGTCGAGTTCGGCGACTACGTCGGCGGCGGGCCGCCCGAGCGTCGCGGTGGCCGTGACGGGGCCCATCGCGAGCTTCTTGTAGGCGATCTCGGCGCGGACCGCGAGCGGCACGGCGCGGGAGAGCTGGTCCCCGAAGGCGGCGAGAACGATCGCCCCGCTCGCCGACTCCCCCAGCGTGAACATGGCCCCGGCGTGCGGTCCGCCGACGTGGTTGTGGAAGTCGCCCTGGTCCGGGAGCGCCACGACGGCCTTCTCCGGAGTGGTCTCCACGAACTCGAGGTTCAGGGTCCGGGCCATCGGCACGGTCGCGGCGAGCATCTCGCCGATCGTCATCTGGTCTGCGCTCATACCTCGATGTTACCCATGGGTAGCAATTCTTGACCAGCCCCGGCGCGCCGCGCCGAAGTCGATCAGCGGTGTCGATCAGTGGCGCAGGCGAATCCGCACTCCGGTACAGGCCTGACGAGACGCGGTGACAGAAACGTTTCACAAGCGCCACTAACGTGACTGCCCATGTGGCCAGAACAGCAGCCGCCCGGGGGCGAGCAGAACCCGCAGGACCAGAACCCGTACCAGCAGCCGGGGTACCAGCAGCCGAACCCCTACCAGCAGCCCGGATACCAGCAGACCGGGCACCAGCAGCCGGGGTATCCGCAGCAGGTGCCGGGCGCGTACGGACCACAGCCGGGACAGCAGCAGTGGGGTGCGCCGGGCCTCGCGGGCACGCCCGAGCCGCCGCGCGGGGGCGGCAACCGGACGAAGGTGACCGCGATCGTGGCGGCCGGCGCCGTGGTCGTGGCCGCCGGGGTGACCGGCGCCCTCCTGCTCGGCGGGAGCAAGGACCAGAAGGCCGACGGGGGCGACAAGGGCAAGGCCGCGAATCCCACGACGAGCGCCCCCCAGGAACCGAGCGCGTCGCCCTCCGACGGCGACCCGCGCGGCGGTGCGGAGGAGCAGCCGACGGTCGCCGGCTGGAAGGTCGTCGTCAATCCCAAGTGGGGCACGGCTTTCGACGTCCCCGCGGACTGGGAGGTGGCCTCGCCGGGCACCTCGGTCGGATTCGAGAAGGACAACGCGAAAGCCGGCGACAAGCCGCTGATCGTGATGTCGGCGCCCGCGTACTTCAAGTCCAAGTGGTGCTCGTCCGACGACGACAGGGACGGCCGTACGGAGGACACCGCCCTCGGTGCCGCGGGCACCAAGGGCGCGAGCGGAGCGAAGAACACCGACGAGGTCGCCGTGAACCAGGTCCCCTGGTGGGTGTTCGGGGGCTACACCCAGCCGGACAAGAAGAGCCTCACCTTCGACGAGAAGGCCAAGCCGTACACCACCGAATCGGGCGTCACGGGCAGCATCGCCTGGGCCAGGTCCAAGAACACTCCCCAGAAGGGGAAGTGCGCCAGCGACGGCAAGGCCATCACGTTCGGATTCAAGAACTCCGCGGGCGACTACGTGGCGTGGAACCTCTACGGTGCGACCGGCGTGAAGGACGAGATCCCCGACGCGACCATCCTCAAGATCCTCAGCACCGTACGTCTGCACGGTGACCCGACAGGGGCCTGAATCGGAATCAGAGGAAGTCCCGAGCCGGGATCAATGGGACAAGTGACCTGACCGCAGGACCGTTTCGGGGACCGCCGTGGTACTCGGGTCACCAGCCCCTCTATCGTTACCGGCCATGTGGCCAGGACAGCAGCCGCCCGGGGGCGAGCAGAACCCGCAGGACCAGAACCCGTACCAGCAGCCGGGGTACCAGCAGCCGAATCCGTACCAGCAGCCCGGTTACCAGCAGCCGGGGTATCCGCCGCCGCCGGGCCCGTACGGTCCGCAGCCGGGACAGCAGCCGTGGGGAGCTCCGTCGGACCCGCTCGGCGCGCCTCAGGCACCGGGTGGAGGTGGCGGTGGCGGCGACAAGACGAAGATCACCGCGATCGTCGCGGCCTTGGTGGTCGTGGTAGCCGCCGGAGTCACCGGATTCCTCGTCCTGGGCGGTGGCGGCAAGGACGACAAGGCCGGCGCCGACACGACCAAGTCCCCGAAGGCGTCGGCCGCTACGTCGCCGAGCGGGAGCGGGACCGACGACGACCCGCGCGGCGGCGACGGGGAGAAGCCGACGATCGCCGGCTGGAAGGTGGTGGTGAACCCCAAGTGGGGCACCGCCTTCGACGTCCCCCCGGACTGGGATGTCAAGACGCCCGACACCTTCATCGGTTTCGAGGACGACAAGAAGGGCGACGGGGCCGTGCTCATCGGCATGTCCGCGCCCGCGTTCCTCAAGGAGAAGTGGTGCACGTCCGACGACGACAAGGACGGTCACACGAGCGACTCGGCCCTGGCCGCCGCGGGCACCAAGGGCCAGAGCGGTGCCAAGAACACCGACGACGTGGCGCGCAATGATTCGGCGTGGTGGGTCTTCGGCGGCTACACCGACCAGAAGGACGCCTCGAAGAAGCTGCTGAAGATCGGCAAGCCCCAGGCGTACACCACGGCCTCGGGCGTCGAGGGCAGCCTCGCGACGACGTACTCCTCGGGCGTCGTCAAGAAGGGCAAGTGCGACTCCGACGGCAAGGCGGTCACGTTCGCCTTCAAGAACTCGGCGGGCGACTTCGTGTCCTGGACGCTCTACGGCGCCAAGGGCGTCTCGGAGGAGATCCCGAACGCGACCGTGCAGAAGATCCTCAGCACGGTACGGCTGCACGGCGACCCGACGGGTTCCTGAGGCCGGCGACCGAAGCGCGGAGTCTCGACCTCGGCGTCTCCCGGGGCCCCGAGCCGGCGAGCCGCGCGTCGGCGATGCCTTGACGGCGTCGGAGGGCGAGGGCGCCTCGGTGGCGCGGCCCTCGGCGACGCACTGGTGGCCGCGATCGGGCCGGTCCGGCCACCGCGGCTCCGTCGGCCGGTTCGGCCGGTTCGGCCGGTTCGGCCGGTTCGGCCGGTTCGGCCGGTTCGGCCGGTTCGGCCGGTTCGGCCGACGGAGCTCAGCCGGCCAGTTCGGTCACCAGGGCGCGGACGCGCCGCTCGGCCGGCGGGGCGGACGGAGGCCAAGTCCGCGACGGGCTGCGGCTGCCGGGACCGAGGAACCTGCCGAGGAACCCTCGCTACGGGTTCCGGCGCGCGGGGCACGCGTCAGCCGATGCCGAAGGATCCGCCGGGCGGCTCGGGTGAGGGAACCGCGTTCTCGTCGCGCACGGGAGCGGCCCGGCCGATGAAGTCCCGCAGCCCCGGGCCGTGTTCGACCCGTGCCGGAAAGGCGTCGGCGGCGGTCCGACGGGCCAGGGCGGCCGTGTCGAGCGGGCGGTGGGAGGCCACGAGCACCGCGTTGCCGAAGCGCCGGCCGCGCAGTACGCCGGGTTCGGCGATGAGGGCGATCTCCTCGAACACCGCGGAGAACGTCGCGAGTTGGGATCGGAGAAAGGCGAAGGGCGCCGCGTCCGCGAGGTTGGCGAGGTAGACGCCGTCGGGACGCAGCACACGCTCGGCGGCGCCGGCGTAGGCGGTGGACGTCAGGTGCGCCGGCACGCGCGAGCCACCGAAGACATCCGCGATCAGGATGTCCGAGGAGTCGGGCGCGGCGGCCTCGATCCAGGTTCGCGCGTCGGCGCAGTGCACCTCGATGCCGAGGCCGCCGGGCACCGGCAGGCACTCGCCGATCATGGCCAGCAGGCCCTGGTCCGCCTCCACCACGTCCTGCCGCGAACCGGGCCGGGTGGCCGCCACGTAGCGCGGCAGCGTGAGCGCCCCACCGCCGAGGTGCAGCACGTCCAGGGCGCGCCCCGGTTCGGTCACCGTGTCCAGCACATGCCCGAGGCGCCGTGTGTACTCGAACTCCAGATGCGTCGGCTCGTCCAGATCGACGTACGACTGGGGTGCGCCGTCCACGGTCAGCAGCCACGCCCGCTCGCGGTCCACGTCGGGCATCAGCTTGGCGGTCCCGTGATCCACGGCCCGCGTCACGGGTATCGGCTCGTCCACGGGTCCATTGTGCGGCACCGACAAACACCACGAACGGGTGCCCGCCATGTCATGGCGGGCACCCGCGGCGCCCTACCGGCCGGACGTCACCCGACCGACGTACCGGGCAGGACGTCACCCGACCGACGTCACCGTCCCGGCGCCGACCGTCCGTCCGCCCTCGCGGATCGCGAAGCCGAGGCCGGGCTCCAGCGGCACCTCGCGGCCGAGCTCGACCGTCATGGTGACGGTGTCGCCGGGCCGGGCGACGGCCCGCTCGCCGAGGTCGACGTCGCCGACCACGTCCGCGGTGCGGATGTAGAACTGTGGCCGGTACCCCGTGGAGACCGCTGTCGTACGGCCGCCCTCGCGCGTCGACAGGACGTACACCCGCGCCGTGAAACGGCTGCTGGGTGCGACACTGCCGGGCGCGGCGACGATGTGCCCGCGGCGGACCGCGTCGCGGGGCACACCGCGCAGCAGCAGCGCCACGTTGTCACCCGCCTGCGCCTCCTCCATGGGCTTGCCGAAGGTCTCCAGGCCGGTGACCACCGTGTCGACGGCCGCGCCGAGCACCTCGACGCGGTCGCCGACGTGGATCGTGCCGCGCTCCACGGCACCGGTGACGACCGTTCCGCGTCCGGTGATGGTGAGCACGTTCTCGACCGGCATCAGGAACGGCGCGTCGAAATAGCGCTCGGGCATGGGCACGTAGGTGTCCACCGCGTCGAGCAGCGCGTCGATGGCCGCCGTCCACCGGGGGTCCCCCTCGAGGGCCTTGAGGCCGGACACCCGTACGACGGGTACGGAGTCGCCGCCGTAGCCCTGCGCGGAGAGCAGCTCGCGCACCTCCAGCTCCACGAGCTCGGCGAGCTCCTCGTCGGCCCGGTCCGCCATGGTGAGCGCGACCACGATGTGGTCGACACCCACCTGCCGGGCGAGCAGCACGTGTTCGGCGGTCTGCGGCATGATCCCGTCCAGCGCGGACACGACGAGGATCGCCCCGTCGAGCTGGGCCGCGCCCGTGACCATGTTCTTGACGTAGTCGGCGTGACCCGGCATGTCCACGTGCGCGTAGTGCCGGGTGTCGGTCTCGTACTCGACGTGCGCGATGTTGATGGTGATGCCGCGGGCGGCCTCCTCCGGAGCGCGGTCGATCCGGTCGAACGGGACGAAGGTGCCGGATCCGCGCCCGGCGAGGACCTTGGTGATGGCGGCGGTCAGGGTGGTCTTGCCGTGGTCGACGTGACCCATGGTGCCGATGTTCAGGTGCGGTTTGGTGCGCACGTAAGCCGTCTTGGGCATGGCTGTACCTCGAAGCCTCTTCAGTGTCAGCGGAGCTGAGTGATGGTCCCGGCGCGTACGGGCCGGGACGGGGACCCCCAGGAGTTACCGACCCTCCCCCTGCGGGGTCCGCCGGACAATCCGGGAAGGGTCAGCTTCGGGCGCCGTCGACGGCTGCCGTGATGATCGGGACGGCAGCCTTCGGCGCGTCCGCGACTGCGGATGCTGCGAGGAGGAAGGCGTACCGGAACATGAGGAGATCATCGCCGACGCCTCCGGGCACGTCGAATGGTTTTCGGCGCCACGCGGGCCGCTGCGGTGCGGGTGATTCAGGTGGTGCGAACCGTGCGAGCGGTGCGCCGGGAGACTGCGGGTCCGAGGCGTCGGCGGTCTCAGGGGCCGATGTTCTTCAGCGCCTCGCGCACGGACAGCGGCGCGAGGTTCGCCCGCTCCGCGGCGACGAAGTCCCGTACCGCCCGCGGGTCCGTCTTGGCGTATTCGCGCAGACACCATCCGATGGCCTTGCGGATGAAGAAATCGGGATGGCCCGACTGCCGGACGCAGTACGCGAAGAGGCGTCCGGTGTCGGTGGCCTCCTTGTGGCGGAGCTGATGCAGCAGCGCCGTACGGGCGACCCACAGATCGTCGTCCTCGATCCAGGCGTCCATGTCGGTGCGCAGTCGCGGGTCGGCGGCCACCAGGCCTCCCACCACATGCGCGGCGAGCGCGTCGACGGTGTCCCACCAGGAGACGGTTGAGACCAGGTGCCGGGCCACCGGCAGGAAGCCCGACGACAGGCGCGTCACATGGCGGCGCAGGTAGTCGACGGCGAAGTACTGGTACTCGCGTTCCGGCAGTCGCCAGCAGCGCAGGGCGAGGGCCGTGCAGTCCGTCTCGTCGGGACGAGCGGCGTCCAGGAGCACCGTCCGGGACAGGGCACGGCGCTCGGGCGTCGACAGGCCGAGGAAGGGGGCGATGTCCTTCATGTACGCGCGCATCGAAGCGGCCCGGTGGGGGTCGGCGGCCGCCGGGTAGACGGTCGTGAGCCGTTCAAGGACGGTGTCCGCGAGGAGGCTGTCCGGTACCTCGAGGCGCGCACCTGACGTTCCGGAAGCTGTGACGCCCATGAGACGAACCATACGGCGATCACACGCGTACGTCGGCTAGTGTCACCGGAATGCTCGATGCCACCACCCGCTCTGGGGGCACCGCCACGGCCATTCCCCGGGCCGCCGCCACGGAGCTCACCGTCGCCACCGACCTGGTCGTCGCCTCGGAGACCGCCGTCGCCGCACCCGCGGTCCTGACCGCCGCGCGCTCCGACCTGGGCTCTCGCTGCCTGAGAGCACTGCTCTCGCCGTGGTCGCGGCTCTCCCTCCTGGTCGCGCTGCTCGCGGCGGCCGCGTCGAGCGTGCTCCTCTTCGATCCGCAGCGGCTGCTCGCCGACGGCTGGCCGCCCCAGCTCGGCGGCGCCGCGGCGGCCGTCTCGTTCGCCGTGGCGTACGGGCTGTGCACGGTCGCCTTCGTGCCCCGGCCCCTGCTCAATCTGGCGGCCGGCGCCCTGTTCGGCTCCCAACTGGGCCTCGGCACCGCGCTGGCGGGCACGGTGCTCGGCGCCGGTGTCGCCTTCGGGCTCGGCCGGATCCTCGGGCAGGACGCGCTGCGGTCGCTGCTGCGGGCCCGCTGGCTGAAGGCGGCGGACAGCCAGCTCAGCCGGCACGGCTTCCGCTCGATGATGGTTGCCCGGCTGTTCCCCGGCGTGCCGTTCTGGGCCGCCAACTACTGCGCGGCCGTCTCCCGCATGGGCTGGCTGCCCTTCCTGGTCGCGACGGCGCTCGGCTCGGTCCCGAACACCGCCGCGTACGCCGTCGCCGGCGCCCGTGCGTCCTCGCCGACCTCCCCGGCCTTCCTGATCGCGATGGCCTTGATCACGATCCCCGCCCTGGTCGGAACCGTGGTGGCCTGGCGCAAGCGCCACCACCTGCGCGGTCACTGAGGCACGGCGGCGCTACCCCTGTACAGCCGAGATCCTGCGGGCGCCCCGGATCCGGGGCTTCCAGGATCCGCGGTCGCTACGGACCCGAGGCGCCCAGAACCTGCGGTCCCTCCGGGCCCCGGCTTCCAGCATCCGCGGTCTACGGGCGCACGGCCTCCAGGATCCGCGGTCTACGGGCGCGCGGCCTCCGGAATCGGCGGCCGCTACGGGCGCACGGCCTCCAGGATCATCGCGTTGGCGAGCCCGCCCGCCTCGCACATCGTCTGAAGCGCGTAGCGGGCCCCGCGGGCGCGCAGCGCATGGACGAGGGTCGTGGTGAGGCGGGTGCCGCTCGCGCCGAGCGGATGGCCGATCGCGATGGCTCCGCCGTGCACGTTGACCTTGGACAGGTCGGCACCCGTCTCCTGCTGCCAGGCGAGGACCACGGCGGCGAAGGCCTCGTTCACCTCGAAGAGGTCGATGTCACCGAGCTCCAGACCTGCCTTGCGCAACACCTTCTCGGTGGCGGGGATGACGCCGGTGAGCATCAGCAGCGGGTCGGAGCCGGTGACGGCGAAGCTGTGCAGACGGGCCATGGGCCGCAGTCCGAGGCGCGCGGCGGTCTCGCTCGACGTGATGAGCACGGCGGAGGCACCGTCGTTGACCGGGCTCGCGTTCCCGGCCGTGACCGACCAGTCGATCTGCGGGAAGCGTTCGCCGAAGCCCGGGTCGTAGTACGCGGGCTTCAGCCCGGCCAGTATCTCGGGGGTGCTGCCGGGGCGGACGCTCTCGTCCCGGCCGACGCCCTCCAGGGGCGCGACCTCGGCGTCGAACAGACCGCTGCTCCACGCCTGGGCCGCCTTCCGGTGCGAGGAGACGGCGAAGGTGTCCATCCGCTCGCGGGTGATGCCCCACTTGGCGGCGATGAGCTCGGCGCTGATGCCCTGCGGTACCAGACCCTCGGGGTAGCGCTCGGCGACCCCGGGCCCGAAGGGATCGGCGCCCGCCGGCACGTTCGACCACATCGGCACCCGGCTCATCGATTCCACGCCGCAGGCGACGACCATGTCGTACGCCCCCGACATGACGCCCTGCGCGGCGAAGTGCACGGCCTGCTGCGACGAGCCGCACTGACGGTCCACGGTGGTGGCTGGGACCGTCTCCGGGAATCCCGCGGAGAGCACGGCGTACCGGGTGGTGTTCATGGCCTGCTCGCCGACCTGGTCGACGGTGCCGCCGATGACGTCGTCGATCAGTGCCGGGTCGATCCCGGAGCGCTCGACGAGTGTGCGGAGCGTGTGGGCGAGCAGTTCCACGGGGTGGACGTGGGCGAGGGAGCCGTTCGGCTTGCCCTTGCCCACGGGGGTGCGTACGGCTTCGACGATCACGGCGTCACGCATGGGATGCCTCTCAGGTCTCTGAGGTCGGGGAACCGGCGACCGGGCGGGTCCGGTCCTCGAACTCGGTAAGTTTGATTTTCCAACTCTCCAAGTGACCCAAGAGTAACCCAGCGAGTTGGAACAACCAACCCACCCTCGTAGACTGGCGCCATGAAGGACCCCCGCCCCTGCTCGATCGCCGCGACACTCGCCGTCGTGGGCGAGAAGTACTCCCTGCTGGTGCTGCGCGAGGTCTCGCTCGGAGCCACACGCTTCGACCAGCTCGTACGCAATACCGGCGCCCCTCGCGACGTGCTGACGACCCGGCTGAAGCGCCTCGTCGACACCGGGCTGCTGGAGAAGGCGGAGTACAGCGACCGTCCCAAGCGCTACGAGTACCGCCCGACCCGGGCGGGGCTCGAACTGGAACCGGTCCTGCTGACTCTCATGGCCTGGGGGGACCGGCACCTCCAGGAGGGCGGCTTCCGTCCCATGGTGCTGGAGCACACCTGCGGCCACGAACTGGTCCCACAGGTGGTCTGCCAGGAATGCGGAGAGCAGGTCGAGCACGACGCCCTCACGGCCCACCCCCAGGCTCCGGGCTGGACGGTGACGGGGCCTGCGGTGGCGTAGCCACTGACACAGACACGGGGAACGCCGGCAAGCACAGGCATTGCCCGCTGCCACGGTCACGGCCACTGGCACTGGCCACGCAGCGGTCAGCGGTCAGCGGTCAGCGGTCAGCGGTCAGCGGTCAGCGGTCAGCGGTCAGCGGTCAGCGGTCAGCGGTCAGCGGTCAGCGGCGACGGTACGGCCTAGTCGGCCGCCTCGTAGACATCGAGCCGTCCGCACATTCCGAAACGGCCCCGCGCAAAAGGTTGTTCGGCCCGTACGACGGCCGCCGTGAGGTGCGACGCGTCTCCCCGTTCCAGTCGGTCGAGCTGGTCCCCCGTCGCCGCGGCGGCGGCCTCGGCGCCGCGCCGCCATCGTTCGCGCCACTCCGCGAGGCGCGGCCGCACCAGGTTCGCGGCGGCCCGGTGGAACGCCGCGAGGGGCGCGGGTCCGTCCGCGTCGCGCAACGCGCGGTAGCCCTCCAGGGCGAGATCGCGCCGGGCGCGGGCGAAGCGCGCCTGCTCCTCCTCCGGCGCGTCCGCCGGGACGGCGGTGGCAGCCGCGTAGGTCCCGGGATCGGTCAGGTACTCGGGGGGCAGGGTCATGACCGCGTCGCCCGCCTCCGGCAGACCGCTGTTCTGCATGAGCACGGTGATGCGCAGGTCGCGCTCGTTGACCAGCCGGTGGATCGTGCCCGGCGTGAACCACGCGACCGTGCCGGGCGCGAGTGACGTCACCTCGTACCCCGACGCCGTCAGCGTCTGGACCGAGCCGCGTCCACCGGTGACGACGTACGCCTCCGAACAGGTCAGGTGGAGATGGGGAGTTCCGCCGCGCGCACCGTCGACCGCGGGCCAGTCGTACACCCGCAGACGCGACACGGCGACGGCTCCCGGAAGCCCGGGAAAGCCGGTGGTCTCCGCCGCGCTCACCAGGGGTGCTCCGTCAGGTACTTGACGACGTCCTCGCGTTCCCAGGCCCCCTCGGCGACGACCACCCGGTAGCGGCGGGTGAGCGTGTCACCGGGTGCGAGTTCCAGTTCGTCGAAGAAGGCGAAGGACGGGGCGACGGCGGCGAAGGGCTCGTTGCGTACGAACCAGTGGGCCGGGTGGGCGCCCCGCGACCCGGCGTGATCGTTCTCGGGCGCGTGCGCGAAGACGAGGGTGGCGTGACCGTCGGAGCCGTCGTGCTCCGCCGAGTACGCGAGCCAGGGCGCCTGACACCCCATCAGCCCGGTTCCATCGGAGTCCGGTCCGATGACCAGCCCGTCCCGGAAGGCGCGCGGTCCGCGCCAGAACAGGCCGGTATAGCCGGCCATCTCACGCCCCGCGGTCGTCGGGCTGCCGAAGCGCAGGGGCTCCTCGCGACGGTTGGTGACCGCGGAACTCCAGGTCAGCGCCCAGGAACCCGCCCCGGGATCGACGTCGTGGACCTCGACGCGGCGCTCCTCGTCGGCCCACAGTTCACCGCCGTACGGATGCCACGTGAGCCGCTCGGCGATGACCGCGCCACCGCCCTCCGCCGTGACCTCCTCGAAGGCGACATGCGCCATCGACCCGACGCGTTCCGGGAGTTCGAGATATCCCCGACCGTGGACGTAGGTGTTACCGCCCCACAGGTTCTGGCCGGAGAGGTGCGAGGCCGTCATCTGAAGGCCCTTGTGCCAGCGGTGGTCGTTCGGTCGGTAGTCCGTGACGACGTTGCCGGACAGCGTCCGCAGCGGATGCAGATACGGCTTCGGGGACTCCCAGGCGGCCTCGGGACGGTAGACGTAGTTCAACAGCTCGACGCCGGTGGAGACTTCGCTGATCGCGATCCGCTCCCCGTGCGTGTGGACGATCCGCAGGACGGACCCCGAGACCTCGCTCACGCCCGGGCCTCCGCACGTGCCGCCTCGGGTGCCTCGGGCACCTCAGTGCCGGACCCGGCGGGTGCCCAGCCGGGCGCGCCACCGTGCAGTGCCGTGTAGTACGGGTCCCCAGGACCGATCTCCCCCGCGCGGACGGTCGTGTCCGTGAACGCCGACTTGTAGAGCGCGGTGATCAGTTCAAGACTGGTCCGCCCGTCGGCACCGCTGCTGCGCGGCCGTTCGCCCGCCCGCATGCTCGCGACGAGCTCCCGCAGCTGCGCGAGGTGTGAACTGGGCACGTCCGCGCCGAAATCCCGCCAGGCCGCGACATCCGCCTCCGGGACATCGGGCACCGGAGTGATCCGCCAGTCGTCGTTGCTGTGGCCGTACAGGTGGGTCAGCTCGACGGTGGCACGCTCGCAGTCGACACGGATGCGGCTGACCTCGTCGGGGCTCAGGACGCTGTTGACGACGGTCGCCAGGGCGCCGTTGGCGAAGCGGACCAGGGCGGTCGAGACGTCCTCCGTCTCCACGTCGTGCACCAGACGCCCGGTCATCGCGCGCACCTCGGTCCACGGTCCCAGCAGGTCCAGCAGCAGATCCATCTGGTGGATGCCGTGCCCCATCGCGGGTCCGCCGCCCTCGGTCGCCCATCGGCCGCGCCAGGGGACGGCGTAGTAGTCGGCGTTGCGGTACCAAGTGGTCTGGCAGTGCGCGACGAGCGGCCGCCCCATGGCCCGATCCGCGATCAGGCGCCGTACATGCCGGGCGCCCGAGCCGAAGCGGTGCTGGAAGACGATCGCGGCGTACGGCCCGGCACACGGCCCGCCGTCCGTGCCCTCCGCCGCCTCGATGGCGTCGAAGTCGGCGAGCGTCGGCACGGGCGGCTTCTCGCACCACACCCACGCGCCCGCCCGCAACGCGGCGACGGTCTGCTCCCGGTGCAGGGTGGGCGGCGTACAGACGGAGACCAGATCGGGCCGCTGCTCCTCCAGCATCCGGTCCAGATCGGAATACACGTGCGGAATGCCCGCCTCGGCGCAGAACTCCCGGACAGCTCCCCCGGCGATGTCCACCGCGGCGACGATCTCCGTCTCGCCCTCCTCCGCGAGCCGGGCGAGTGCGGGGTGATGACTCCCGCGCGCGATGGCGCCGGCGCCGACGACCGCGACCCTGATGCGACGACCGTCGAGAGGAGTGTGCGCGGCGCTGTTCGTAGTGGCTTGGGGGGCGATTGCGGTACGGGATACGGTCATCTGCCTGATCAGCGCTCCATTGGACGTGATGTCGGACGTGATGTCAGACGTCGGCCAGCACAGGGCGCCACCGTGACGGACGCGTACCGCCGTACGGACGCGAGCAGTGGCAGCAAGCGCTTTCCCTGCCGCTGCAACGTAAGCGGCGGCAGGGCGGCCGGTCAACACCCCGGTCACCGCACGCACACGCCCCCAAACCGTTCCCCTCCAGTCCTCCATGGCCGAACCACGTGCCCGATCGTGTACGGACGCGCGGAATCACCTTGCGGCACCACTGCCGGGACGTACCGGCCGAGCGAGCTGTAGGCCGTCCGGCCGAACACTTCTGCGGACCGCGCCGGGGCGTTTTAACGTGGTCCCCCCGACTGGAGGTGGAACATGCCGAAGGAGCCGACGCTCAGCCGCTTGGGCACGGAAGCGCGCGGTGTGAAGTTCCCGGACGGCAGCCGCGGGATCATCCTGGTGAAGGCGGGAATCCCGCAGGACGAGGCGGACGCGATCGCGGCGCGGGTCTGGGCGGATCGACCGGAGCCGAGCGGGCCGAACGGCTGAACCGGTGGCAGTCCCCCCTGACCGCCGGGAGCGGGTGCCCCTCGACCGTCCGATCGCCGCATCCAGTCCGGGGCAACTCAAGCTGACGAAAAGGGAGTTCGGCGAGCAATGGGGCGTCGTTCCGCTACGTCGTGACGAAGCGCATACGACTTGAGTAGCCGCCCGGTAGCGCAGTGTCAGTCCTTGCGCCTAGGCTGTTGCGCATGTCCCCCGATGTCACTCCGCCTGGTTCCGTGCGGTCTGCCGCCGCGTTGAACGAACAGATCCGCGCCCTGTGGACGCGGACAGGCGGCTCCCTGTCCGCACAGGAGCGGGCGGAGTACGAGCTGTTGGTCGTGAAGTGGGCCGAGGCGATGCGCGGCGAGATCATCGAGGCGGCCTAGGACCGTTCGCGATTCCGGCCACGCACGGGCAGCTCACCGCCCGCCGGACACCCGTAGCACCGCCCCCGTCGTGTACGACGCTTCCGGCGACATCAACCACGAGACGGCGGCGGCGATTTCCTCCGCCCGGCCGACGCGGCGCAGCGGGATCGCCGGGGCGGCACGTTCGGCGCGGCCCGGGTCGCCCATGGCCGTGTGCATCTCGGTGTCGATCATGCCGGGCGCGACGGCGTTGACCCGGATGCCGTCGGGTCCGAGTTCCTTGGCGAGTCCCGTGGTCAGCGCGTCGACGGCCGCCTTGCTCGCCGCGTAGTGCACGAATTCGCCAGGACTGCCGAGGGTGGCGGCCGCCGAGGACATATTCACGATGGCGCCGCCTCCCAGGGCGGCCATGGACCGGGCGGCGCGACGCGAACAGAGCAGCGTGCCGAGCAGGTTGACCTCGATCACGCGCCGCAGATCCGCGGGGTCGGCGTCCGCGAGCCGCCCGAGCGGCCCGGTCACGCCAGCGTTGTTCACCAGCCCGGTCACGTGCCCCAACCGGTCCGCGGCCGTGTCGAAGAGCCGCTCGACGTCGGCCTCGTCGGAGGTGTCCACACGCACTGTGACACAGCGTGCCCCGGCCGAGCGGACGGCGGCCGCGGTCCGCTCGGCGGCCTCGCCGTCGCTCACGTAGCCGACGACGACGTCGTGCCCGTCCGCCGCGAGCCGTGTACAGGTCGCGGCGCCGATCCCTCTGCTCCCGCCCGTGACGATCGTGACAGGACGTGTCATAAGAGCCTCCTGGAGTGGCGGACGAGTCACCGACGCACCGGCAGGGTGATCGACAGCGGCGGAGACACCCAATGGAATCAGCATGGATCATGCATGGGATCAGCATGGACCGGGTTGGTCCTGGTTGGTCCGCGGTCGATGGAATCGCCATGGACCGGGCAGTCCGCGCTCGACCATGGATCCGTGGCGATCGCGGATCCGCGTCGGCCTCGGCGTGACGTCTCCGAACTTCCAAGATCAGCTCGCGCGCGCAGGGGTGCCGCCTCACCCACGAGACCGCCGGGACGGAGCCCCCGATGCCGAGCCGGACCCTGCCGGACACCGATTGTCCCCGCACAGCCTCTTGGCGTGGCACGTCCGGTGGCCAACACTGAGCCGATGACGCAGCGTGTGGAGCTCGCGACCGTGCTGGACCGGTTCGCCGTGGACGAGATCGTCACCGCCTACGCGGTGGCAGTGGACGACGGTGACTGGGAGGCGTACCGGGGGCTGTTCGCGCCGAAAGGCCGCGCCGACTACCGCTCGGCCGGAGGCATCGAGGGCGACGCCGACGACGTCGCCGAGTGGCTTTCGCAGAGCCTGGAGCTGTTCGCGATGCGCCAGCATCTGATCGTCAACCGGCGGGTACGGTTCGGCGTCCTGGATCAGGACACCGGCGACACGGCCGAGGTGCGGGCGGACTACATCAACCCGATGCGGTTCGCGGGGCAGGACGTTGATACCACCGCACCCGACCTCGTCTGCGGCGGCCGTTACGCCTTCGGCCTGCTGCGCACCGGCGACGGCTGGCGGCTGCGCCAGGTGGTCGTCCAGGAGAAGTGGCGCCGAATGCCTCAGCCCCGGAACGCGCCCACGAACACCTGAGCCACCCGGCACGCGCCCGCGAACGCCCGAGCCACCGGACGGCTTCCTTACCGAAACCGCGCGTTCCCGGCCCGCCTCCGGAACCTGGGGCGCTTCCCGGCCGACGCGCCCCTCCCGGTCTCCGTGCCCCCTGTCGGAGATCGCCGCCGACGCGCACACTGGAGACACTGCGGGGCAGGGAGGCGAAGGATGAAAAGGCCCGACCGTGCGTTCTGCCCATGGCTGGTCTCCCCCTGGCGGCGCGGTGTCGTCGCGGCGTCGGCGGGTGCGCTGCCCGTGTTCGCGTTCCCCGCCCCGTCCTGGTGGTGGTTCGCGTACGTGGCGCTGGTGCCCTGGATCCTGCTGGCCCGCTCCGCCCCCACGGGCAGGCGTGCCGCGTACGACGGCTGGCTCGGCGGGTTCGGTTTCATACTGGCCGTGCACCACTGGCTGCTGCCGAGCCTGAATGTCTTCACGGTGGTCATAGCGGCACTGCTCGGCGCGCTGTGGGCCCCGTGGGGCTGGCTCGTCCGGCGGTTCCTGGCCGGGGTGCCGTCACCGGGCCAGGTCGGCGCCGCCCTCCTCGTCCTGCCGTCGGGGTGGCTGATGGTCGAACTCGCCCGGTCCTGGCAGGGGTTGGGCGGCCCCTGGGGTCTCCTCGGATCGAGTCAGTGGCAGGTGGAGCCCGCGCTGCGGCTGGCCTCGGTCGGCGGGGTGTGGCTGCTCAGCTTCCTGGTGGTGGCGGTCAACGTCGCGGTCGCGGTGCTGGTCTCGGTGCGTGAGTCCCGTATGCCCGCAGTGGCCGGGCTGGTCGCGACGGCGGCCGCGACCTCGGCGGCCTGGGCGTGGTCGCCGCGCCCGGAGGTCGACGGCCGGGTGCGCGTCGCGGTCGTGCAGCCCGGTGTCATAAGCGGCAGCGCGAGCGGCGACAAGCGCTTCGCCCGCGAGGAGGCGCTGACCCGGGAACTCGCGGGCCAGGGCGCCGACTTGGTCGTCTGGGGCGAGAGCAGCGTCGGCTTCGACCTGGCCGACCGACCCGATCTGGCGCACCGCGTCGCGACGCTGTCCCAAGAGGTCGGCGCCGACATCCTGGTGAACGTCGACGCGCGCCGCTCCGACCGGCCCGGCATCTACAAGAGCTCGGTCGTGGTGGGGCCGCACGGTCCGACCGGCGAGCGCTACGACAAGATGCGGCTGGTCCCGTTCGGCGAGTACGTGCCCGCCCGCTCCCTCCTCGGCTGGGCCACCTCCGTCGGCAAGGCCGCGGGCGAGGACCGCCGGCGGGGCACCGAGCAGGTGGTGATGAACGTCGGTCACGGGCTGCGCGTCGGCCCCATGATCTGCTTCGAGTCGGCGTTCCCGGACATGAGCCGCCACCTCGCCAAGGACGGCGCCGAGGTGCTGGTGGCCCAGTCCTCCACGTCGACGTTCCAGCACAGTTGGGCGCCCGAGCAGCATGCCTCGCTCGCCGCGCTGCGCGCCGCCGAGACCGGCCGCTCCATGGTGCACGCGACCCTCACGGGCGTCTCCGCGGTCTACGGGCCGGACGGCGAGCGCATCGGCTCCTGGCTCGGCACGGACGCGAGCAGCGCGACGGTCTACGAGGTTCCGCTGGCCCGGGGTGTCACGCCGTACGTCCGTTTCGGCGACTGGCCGCTGCACGGCGCCCTGCTGGTGATGGCGGCGCTGTGCGTGACGGAGGGCGCGCGCACCTTCAGACTGCGGCGGACCGCTCCTGAACCGCTCGTACCACCCGCTCGCACAACTCGTGAGTCGCCAGCGCGTCCCGGGCGCTGAGCACCTTTCCCGCGCGAACGGCGTCGAGGAACGCGAGGACCGCCTGCTCGATGCCGCGTTGTCTGGCCACCGGCACCCAGTCGCCGCGCCGCCGCACGGTCGGCTGCCCCTTGTGGTCGATCACCTCGGCGAGATTGACCACCTGACGCTTGGTGTCCTGGCCCGAGACCTCGAGGATCTCCTCGTTCGAGCCGCTCAGTCTGTTCATCACACCGAGTGCGGTGAATCCGTCTCCGGCGAGCTGGAGCACGACGTGGTGCAGCAGCCCGTCCTCGGCACGGGCCCGCACCGTCACGTCGTCGACCGGTCCCGGCACGAGGAAGCGCAGAGTGTCGACGACATGGATGAAGTCGTCGAGGACCATGGTGCGGGGGTCCTCGGGCAGTCCTGTGCGGTTCTTCTGCATCAGGATGAGCTCACGCGGGTGTTCGACGCACTGTGCGTATCCGGGTGCGTGACGCCGGTTGAATCCGACCGCGAGACCGACGTTCCGCTCCTCCGCGAGCCGGACCAGCCGCTCCGATTCGGCGAGCTCGTACGCGAGCGGCTTGTCGACGTACGTCGGTACGCCCGCCTCCAGCAGCCGCGTGACGATCTCCGGGTGGGCGACGGTGGCCGCGTGCACGAACGCGGCGTCGAGGTCCTGGGCCAGCAGATCGGCCAGGTCGGTGTGGCGCTGCGTCCGCGGCAGGTGAAGGCTGTCGGCGACCCGGTCGAGCGTCGCGGGCGTCCGCGTCTGCAGATGCAGCTCGATCTCGGGCTGCACACCGAGCACGGGCAGATACGCCTTCTGCGCGATGTCGCCGAGTCCGATGCAGCCGACCTTCACAGGGGTCTCCTTCAGTCGCCGACGCGGTTCCCGTCGGAAGCATACGGCCGCCGCGGCGGCCGCCTGCCGGCGATTCCGTCCGAGCTCCGCGGGAAGATCGCGGGTCCCGCCTCGGACAAGGCCATGATCGCCGTCTGCGCCGGGCGATCACGACGCGGTCGCTCATCACGTTCATCCAGGCCGCCCAGAGGGCCTTACGGGCGACGCTTGCCTTCTCCGGGGTCCTCCCTTGTCCCGGGTCTCTTGAACGGGGTCGCTTGAACGGGGTCGCTTGTCCCCCGAGTGGGCCGCCGGGTCGGCGACCCCTGCCGATCGGGCGTGGTGGCCGCTGCCCGCAGAGGAAGGCCCGCACCCCGCGCACCCCGCGCACCAGGAGCGTGTCAGCTCACCAGGAGCGCGTCAGCTCACCGACGTCCGGTACCGCCGGAGGAGCGGAAGGATCACCCGTGCGGGGCATCCTGGGCTTCTCCGCTCCCCAAAGCGATCCGGAACCAGCAGAGTTGCGTGGGTGTATCGAACGACGACGACCGCAACGCTCCTGGTCGCCGTGGCAGTCACCGCCCTCTCGGGTTGTGTGACCGTCCAGCGGCCTCCCGCCTCCGGCTCCCCTTCCGCCCCGTCCGGGCCCGCCACACCGCAGAAGGACGACAAAGGTGGGTCCCAGATCGTGCAGGCCCCGGGCCGGGAGGCGCTGGCGCGCGTCGGTCCCTCGCACAAGCCCTCACCCGAAGCGGCGACCCGGCACCCGGTGTCTCCCCCACCGCGGGCCGTGGCACCCCCGGCCCCTCCGCGGCACGTCCACCCGGCACCGCGTCCCGAACCACGCCACCCGAAGCCCCGCGTCGCGGCTCCTCCCGGCACCCCCGCCCTGCCGAAGCGTTCGGACGTGTGCGCCCTCGGCAGTAAGTACGGAGGCTGGAACGCGGACAGCCCCGCGTCGGTCATCTGTATGAAGACGTACGGAAACTGACCGCACCCGCGGGCCCGGGCCCGGAACCGGCGGACTCACGGCCGCTGTCTGGGCGGTCCCAGGGTCTCGCCCCCGGAGCCGCCGAAGCGGTCGGGGCCGCCGGCCTCCGCCGATGATCCGGTGTCCCGGAGTCTCAGCTCCAGCCGGCCGATCGCCGCGCGGACACCGTCCCCGTATCTGTCGTCCGCGAGGGCGCCGACCGCGCCGCGGGCCCGGCGTAGATGGGTCCGGGCCGCCTCCGCGCGGCCGAGCTTCGCATAGTCCGCGGCGAGGTTCAGATGGAGCGAGGGGTAGAACGCGCGTACGGCAAGGGACTGGTGGGGCTCTGCGACCCGGCCGTCGGTCAGTTCCTCGGCCGCCGACAGAGCCCGCAGGTCCCAGGCGAGTTCGTCCGCGGGGTCGTCCTGGGTGTCGGCCATGTAGTGCGCGAGTGTGCAGCGGTGCAGGGCGTCACCGCCTTCGCCGATCTCCCCCCACAGACTCAGGAAGCGGCCCCGGGCCTCCTCGCGGTCACCGGCGTGGTGCAGCATGACGGCCTGTCCGATCCGGGTCATCATGGCGTCCGGTGCCGCCTGCTCCTGTTGCTCCGCCACCGCGTCCTCCAGGCTCGTCACTGTCCCTCACGACGCTAGCCGGAGCCACTGACAATCCCGCTCAGGCGCCCCCGTACGCCGCTGGGCCAGGCCGGTGACGGTCCCGCCCAGCGGCTCGGCCGTCAGCCCAGGTCCGGGATGCGCCAGTCGATCGGCTCATGGCCCTGGGCGGCCACGGCCTCGTTGATCTGCGTGAACGGACGCGAGCCGAAGAACTTCTTCGCGGACAGCGGTGAGGGGTGTGCCCCCTTCACCACCACATGGCGCTCCTCGTCGATCAGCGGGAGCTTCTTCTGCGCGTAGTTGCCCCACAGCACGAAGACCGCCGGGTCGGGGCGGTCGGCCACCGCGCGGATGACCGCGTCGGTGAACTTCTCCCAGCCCTTGCCCTTGTGCGAGTTCGCCTCGCCGGAGCGGACCGTCAGCACCGCGTTGAGCAGCAGCACGCCCTGTTCGGCCCACGGCATCAGATAGCCGTTGTCCGGGACCGGGGTGCCCAGCTCCTCCTTCATCTCCTTGTAGATGTTCCGCAGCGACGGCGGGGTCTTCACCCCAGGACGGACCGAGAAGCACAGCCCGTGCCCCTGGCCCTCGCCGTGGTAGGGGTCCTGACCGAGGATCAGCACCTTCACCCGCTCGTACGGCGTGGCGTCGAGCGCGGCGAAGACCTCCTCCCGCGGAGGGTAGACGGGACCCTTCGCGCGCTCCTCCTCGACGAACTCGGTGAGTTCTTTGAAGTAGGGCTGCTGCAGCTCCTCGCCCAGGACGCCGCGCCAGGACTCGGGCAGCATGGCGATATCGGTCACGTCAACTTCCTTCGATGTGCGATGACTTTCAGACCACAGAACCTACCGTCGCCCACTGACAATCGGTTCCTGGCCCGCGTCGAGGCCGTGCGCCGGGTACCGTGTGCCCCCGCGGCGCAGCCGACCGGGGTCCCGGTTCTCCGGTGACCCGCCCCGCTACCAGCCCGGCTCGCGGTCCAGCTCGCACATCGTCGTGATCGTCGACGGGTCCAGTGCCCGCTCGCCGCCCGGGAACCCCTCGTTCGCGGCCACGCACTGCCCGGCCTGCCACAGAGGCAGCAGCCGGGCGGTCGTCGACGAGGATCTGCTGGGCCTCCTCGTCGGGGAACCAGCCGCGGCCTGACACCGGTTACTCGCCGCCGCGGTAGCCCGCTTCGTACGTCTTCCACGGGCGGCTCGTGAGCGTGCCCCGGAACAGGCCGGGGCCGTCGAGCCGGCTCTTGAGTTCGCGGAACTCCGGGGCGGTCTCGGAGCCGTAGCGGTCGGTCGGGTACCAAAGGGTCAGCGGGACAAGCCCGTTGACGCCCGCGTCGAGCAGGATCTTGCGGGCCACCGGTCGGACGTTCCCCGCGCGCGGGGAACGTCCGACCGACCCTCGCGTCACTCGACTCCGGCGTTGAGGAACATCCCGCCATCGACCACGAGCGTCTGACCGGTGACCCAGTCCGACTGCTGCGAGGTCAGGAACGCGGCGGCTCCGCCGATGTCGGAGGGCACTCCGAGCCGGCCGAGCGGGTAGGCCGCGGCGGCCTCCGCCTCACGGCCCTCGTACAGTGCGGCCGCGAACTTCGTCTTCACCACGGCGGGGGCGATGGCGTTGACCCGCACCCTGGGCGCGAACTCGTGCGCCAGCTGCACGGTCAGGTTGATCATCGCGGCCTTGCTGATGCCGTACGCCCCGATGAACGGCGAGGGCGCGAGGCCGGCGACCGAGGCGATGTTGACGATCGCGCCGCCGTTCTCGCTCTGCCAGGCCTTCCAGGTCTGCTGGGCGAAGCCGAGCGCGGAGACGACGTTGGTCTCGAAGACCTTGCGCGCCACGTTGAGGTCCAGCTCGGCGATCGGCCCGAACACCGGGTTCGTACCGGCGTTGTTGACCAGGAAGTCGACGCGGCCGAAGGCCTCCATGGTGCGCTCCACGGCGACGGCCTGGTGGGCCTCGTCGTGGGCCTTGCCGGCCACGCCGATGACGCGGTCGGCGCCGAGCGCCTCTACGGCCTCCTTGAGGGCGTCCTCGTTGCGGCCGGTGATGCAGACCCGGTCACCGCGGGCGACCAGGGCCTCCGCGACGCCGTAGCCGATGCCGCGGCTCCCGCCCGTGATGAGCGCGACCTTGCCCGAGAGTTCGGGGAGCGTGGTCATGTTCTTTTCCCCCGTACTCAGTTGAGCGGTCCGCCGGCCACGTACAGCACCTGGCCGGAGACGAATCCGGCGGCCTCGCCGGTGAAGAACGCGATGGCGTTGGCGATGTCGTCGGGGTTGCCGACGCGCTGCACGGGGATCTGGGTGGCGGCCGCGGCCTGGAAGTCGTCGAAGTCCATCCCGACACGGGCGGCGGTGGCGGCGGTCATGTCCGTGACGATGAAGCCGGGCGCCACGGCGTTCGCGGTCACGCCGAACTTGCCGAATTCGATGGCCAGGGTCTTGGTGAGGCCCTGGAGGCCGGCCTTGGCGGTGGAGTAGTTGGCCTGGCCGCGGTTGCCCAGCGCCGAGGACGAGGACAGGTTCACGATACGGCCGAACTTGGCGTCGACCATGTGCTTCTGGCAGGCCTTGGCCATCAGGAAGGCGCCGCGCAGGTGCACGTTCATGACGGTGTCCCAGTCGGACGCGCTCATCTTGAACAGCAGGTTGTCGCGCAGGACGCCCGCGTTGTTGACCAGGATGGTCGGCGCGCCGAGCTCCTCGGCGATCCGCGCGACGGCGGCCTCCACCTGGGCCTCGTCGGACACGTCGCAGCCGACCGCGAGGGCCTTGCCGCCGGCCGCGGTGATCTTCTCCACGGTGTCCTTGCACGCGGCCTCGTCGAGGTCGATCACCGCGACGGCGCGGCCTTCCGCGGCCAGTCGTACGGCGGTCGCGGCGCCGATGCCGCGCGCGGCACCGGTGACTACGGCGACGCGCTGCTCAGTGGTGGACATTGCTGGTTCTCCTCGCCCTTGGAAAAGCCGGCCCAAGCCCGGCCAAGCTGTCTCGACAACCTTGCGGAGTCTTCCGGTGTCCTGGAAGACCTGCGGCTCACACGGTACGCCCGTCCAGTGAGCGACCGCTTAGTACCTTCAGCAGACGTGACGCTAGAAGCCCTGGCACCCGGTGTCAACGGCACACCGCGCGCATGTGATCCATTACCTGACCAGGAGCTGGAGCAACCGCTCCGTCTCGGCCTGCGGATCGGCGGTCAGGCCGGTGTGCACGGGACCCGGCTGGACCACCGTCGAACGCGGCGCGATCAGCCAGCGAAAACGCCGTCCGGCGTCGTCGGGGGCCGCTTGGCCGGCGGCTTTCCCTCCGGTGCAGACACCTTCGACACCGCGCAGCGCGGCCCGTACGCCCACCACGTCCGCGTCCGGGTCGAGCGCGAACAGCTTGTTCTCGTCCAGATGGGTACGAGCCGCGACGAAGGAGTGGGCGCGGCAGTAGACCAGCACGCCCGCGTTGAAGCACTCGCCGCGCTCGACCCGCGGCACCACGCGCAGCAGCGCGTACTCGAACACGTTCCGCTCGCTCACTTGTCCCCCTTGAAGCCGTCGCTGCCGTCGATGCCCTTGATCCGCTCGTGGATCACGCCCGCGCGCGCCAGGAGCGGCCGCGCGTAGGCGCGGCGCAGGTCGTCCACCGAGTCGAAGCCCGGCTCGTCGGCCAGCCAGGCCTCTGGGATCTCGGCGGTGACCTCGGCGAGCAGGTCCTCGGTGACCAGCGGGGCCAGCTCGGCGGCGGCAGAGGCGACGTCCGGCCCGAAGGGGGCGAGCGCGTGGTCGGAGATGTCGTACGGCTTGGCGGCGGAAGCCTCCGCACCGGGCCAGTGGTGATGCCAGATCATCGTGGCGCCGTGGTCGATGAGCCACAGGTCGCCGTGCCACATCAGCAGGTTGGGGTTGCGCCAGGAGCGGTCGACGTTGTTGACCAGGGCGTCGAACCAGACGATCCGGCCGGCGTCCTCGGCGCTCACCTCGAAGGCGAGCGGGTCGAAGCCGATGGCGCGGGAGAGGAAGTCCATACCGAGGTTCGGGCCGCCGCTCGACTTCAGCAGTTCCTGGACCTCCTGGTCCGGTTCGGCGAGCCCCAGGACCGGGTCGAGGCCGATCGTCACCAGGCCGGGCACCCGCAGACCGAGCCGACGGGCGAGTTCAGCACAGACGACTTCCGCGACGAGCGTCTTGCGCCCCTGTCCGGCCCCGGTGAACTTCATGACGTACGTCCCGAGGTCGTCGGCCTCGACGAGTCCCGGCAGCGAGCCACCCTCACGCAACGGCGTGATGTAGCGGGTCGCGGTGACCTCTTTCAGCATTTTCCCAGGCCACCAATCTCTTCAACCTTGTAATGCATGGCGACTTCGTAGGGGGCTCAGCGGCGGGAACACCTGCCGACGGGCCTGGGGAGAATCCGGGGAGTTTCGGCCGACCTGCCGATCTCCTCGCTCCCCGAGCGGTCAGTCGATCGCGGTGCGTCCCTTGCCGCCGGCCTCCGGCATGAAGTGAGCATAGTAACCGAGGGTGATCGCGGGCGAGGAGTGCCCGAGCCGCCGCGCCAAGGTCACCACAGGCTCTCCCGTCCTCAGGGTGATCGAGGTCGAGTGCCGGCGGGGTTGAACGCCAAGCTGGGCGCGCGACACGACGAACGGCACCGCGAACGCCGCCGGGCGGAGGAAGAGGTCGCGGGCGGTGGGCGTCAGCCGCCGAGGAACACCCGGCATGTGCCGGACCGTTCGAAGACCGCCCCGGTGATCTTGGGCTGGTTCGATCCCTTCGCCCGGACGTAGGCCGAGCCGGCATCCGCCGCGAGCCCCGCGTCCATGACGTCCGTCAGCACCTCGTCGGGGGTCTTCTTCCCGGCGGAGGCGAGCCGGTTGTCCCCGGACGAACGCCGGGCCCGCACCAAGAACACCTCGGGGCTTGCCGCCTTCGACGTTTCCCCAGTTGCACCTCATGTACACGTCCACAGTGACCGTTCCCGTGACCTGGCCCCGCTCGTGGACCGGACCACCGGCCGACATCGTCCTCGGGTCGCAACCGGAGCAGTTGTCCGGGTTGCACAGGGAGCCGATGCCCCTTTCGCCGGTGAGGTCCTGACCGACCGGCATCCCGCGAGGAAGTTCCTGTGGCCGGGCCGGTCCGCGCGGCGGTGAAGACCACCTCGGCACCGGGACGCGACCCGGGGGGTGCGGCCGGAGCGGCCCCGGGGTTTCGCGGCCGGGGCGGATCGTGATCGCGGCGCTTCGTGATCGTGGTGGATCGTGATCGTGGTGGATCGTGATCGTGGCGGCTCCGCTGTCGAAGCGCTGTCAATCCGGTCAAGAACTTCCATTGCCTGAACAGCACGCGGGCCCGGACCGTACCTCTGAGCAGATCCAGATCATGTCCGCTGAAGGGAAAGCCAGCATGACCAGCGAATCGCTTCACCCCGCACAGGCACCGGCCCGGCGCACCGTCGTGGCGGCGGTCGGCGCGGCAGGGATCGCCGTCGCGCTGACCGCGTGCGGGGCGGACGACAAGGCCTCCGACACCGTGGGCTCCGACCCCGGCGCGAGCGGCGGAACCTCGGGCGCCGGCACCGGTGCGGCCGGGAACGCGGGCGGTACGGAACTCGCCAAGACCAGCGACATCCCGGAGGGTGGCGGCAAGGTCTTCGCCGACAAGGGCGTCGTGGTGACCCAGCCGACGGCGGGCACCTTCAAGGCCTTCTCGTCCAAGTGCACCCATCAGGGCTGTGCGGTCAAGGGCATCGCGAACGGTGTCATCACCTGTCCGTGCCACAACAGCCAGTTCTCCGCCACCGACGGCAGCGTGAAGAAGGGGCCCGCGACGAGCGCGCTGGCCGCCGCCAAGATCACCGTAGACGGGGACTCGATCAAGCTCGCCTGACCGTTGACCGCCGGCTGCCCGGAACGTCAGCGTCGTCGCTTGAAGCAGGCGAGCACGTCCTCGGTGGTCGTGATCGTGGCGACCAGCGCGAGCGTGTTGCGGACCATCGCGGGGGTGTACTCGGAGGGCACCCCCGCGATCGCGTCCGCGGGCACGACGACGGTGTAGCCGCGGTTCACGGCGTCGAACACGGCGTTGGGGACGGCGATGTTGGCCGAGACTCCGGTCACGACGAGGGTGCGGCAGCCCAGGTTGCGCAGCAGCGGGTCGACGTCGGTGCCCGCGATCGGCGACAGACCGTGCAGCCGGCGTACGACGAAGTCCTCCTCGGCGACGTTGATGGGCGACGCGATCCGCACCGCCGTCGTCCCGGTCAGCTGTTGCACGGGCAGCCGCTCGGCCGCGCGGAACAGCCGGGCGTTGCGGTTCGCGCCGCGCCCGTCCGGGCGGCGCTCGGCGACCGCGTGGATCACCTGCACCCCGCTCTCGTGCGCGGCGTCGACCAGCCGGGCGACACGGGTGAGCACTCCGGACGACCTTGCCTCCTTGGCGAGTTCGGGCAGCGCGCTGTCCTGGCCCACGACACCCTGTTGGCACTCCACGGTGAGCAGTACCGTGCCGCCGGGGTCGAGGAGTTCACTGAGTTGCTCGAACGACGGCATGGCTCTCCTTGTCGTCGCGGGTCGGGACGGGCGAGCGTAACGACCATTGCGCGAGGACGGAAGACGCCTCATGCTTTCCTGACGGAACGTCAGAAATCTTTGCGGGAACCCTTGGGCGGGTACGGAACGGGCCGGCCCGAGGGCCGGACCGGGACACGGCCGGTACGGGGAACGGCCCGGGACAGGGCCGGTACAGGAAGCGGCCCGGGACGGGCCGCCGACACAGCTCGGCACGGACAGAGCCGATACACGGAAGAAGAGGGGCCCGTATGGCCGTCACTCAGCGCAGAGGCCGGAAGATCATGATGACCCCGGGTGAACTCGACGAGTTCCTCACCACCCAGCGCACCTGCCGCGTCGCCTCCGTGTCGAAGGACGGAGTCCCGCATGTGAGTGCCCTGTGGTTCACCTGGGACGGCACCTCGCTGTGGTTGTACTCGGTGGTTCGCAGCAAGCGGTGGGTGCAGCTGCGGAACGACCCGCGGGTCGCGGTGGTGATCGACTCAGGCGAGGAGTACGGGGAGTTGCGGGGCGTCGAGCTGTCCGGCACGGTGGAGTTCGTCGGCGAGTTCCCGCGCACCGGGGAACTGTGCGCCGAACTCGACGTCCCGGAGACCCTGTTCGCCCGCAAGAACTTCGGTCTGGAGGAGATGCCGCACGACGGCCGGCACGCCTGGATGCGGCTGACACCGGACGCGATCGCCTCGTGGGACTTCCGCAAGCTCCCCCCGCTGTAGGACCTGCCCCGAACCGTCCGCCTCCGCCCCTCACTCGACGGCCTCACCGGCCCTGCGCAGGGCGTCCACCGCCGCCCTGATCGACGGCCGGCGGTCGGCGTCCGCCCGCCACACGACGTAGACATGGCGGCGCACCCGCTGACGGACCGGCACCGTGACAACCCCCTCGGGCATCGGATGGCGGCCGAGGAGCGGGGCCACGCAGACACCGAGCCCGGCGGCGACGAGCCCGAGCTGGGTGTGCGTCTCCCCCGCACGGTGCCCGATGTGCGGTTCGACGCCCTGGGAGCGCAGCGTGAACATGAGCCACTCGTGGCAGAACTCACCCTCTCCCCAGGTGATCCACTCGTCCTCGGCGAAGTCCCCGAGGTCCACCTCGGCGCGGCCCGCGAGCCGATGACCGGCCGGCATCGCCACATCGGCCGGGTCGTCGAGGATCGACGCCTTCACCAGGCCGTCGGGCAGCGGCATCGGCTTGTTGTACCAGTCGAGCACGACGGCCAGGTCCAGGTCCCCGCGCACCACCCCCGCGACCCCGGCCTCAGGCTCCAGCTCGCTGGAGCGCACCCGCAGACCGGGGTGGTCGGCGCGCAGTTCGGCGAGCGCCGCCGGGAACAGCCCGCGCGCCGCGGTCGGAAACGCGGACAGCCGCAGCTCGCCGACCACCTGACCGCGCTGCGCCTCCAGGTCGGACTGCGCGAGCTCGACCTGGGACAGGATGCGCGCCGCGTGCTCGGCGAGGAGCCGCCCGGCGTCGGTCAGACGCACCCCCCGGCCGTTCTTGGCGAGCAGCCGCTGTCCCACCTCGCGCTCCAGCTTGGACATCTGCTGGGAGACGGCGGAGGTGGTCACGTGCAGTCCTTCGGCCGCGCCGCTCACCGAGCCGTGCCGGGCGAGGGCGTCGAGGGTGCGCAGCCTCTCCAGATTCAACATGTAAGCAATGCTACGAGATATCGCTTGAGCATTCTCGCTTGTGCTACGAGATTGTTCTGCCTCATTGTTGACCCCATGAGCACCGTCGCCTCTCCTCGACCCGTCACGCCGAACGACGTCGCACCCCGCCACCGGACCGCCCTCGACTGGCGGATCCGTTTCGGTGCCCTCTCACTGATCTGGGGTTTCAGCTTTCTGCTCATCAAGGTCGGCACGGAGGGCTACGCGCCGTTCCAGGTCACCCTCGGGCGCCTGCTGTTCGGGACCGCGGTACTCGCGGCGGCGATGGCGGTGAAGAGGGAGCGGCTGCCGCGCGGCGCGCGGACGTGGGGACACCTCGCGGTCGCGGCCTTCCTGCTGAACGCCCTGCCGTTCTCCCTCTTCGCCTACTCCGAGCTGACCATCCCCTCCACGCTGGCGGGCATCTGCAACGCGACATCGCCGCTGTGGGGCATGGCCCTGTCCCTGGTCGCCCTCTCCGAGGACCGGCCGACCCGGGTCAGAGTGGCCGGTCTCGGTCTCGGCTTCCTCGGCGTCCTGACGGTGCTCGGTGTCTGGCAGGGCTTCCACGGCCTGGACGCCACGGGCACGGCAATGGCCCTGCTGGCCTCGCTGAGCTACCCGGTCGGCTGGATCTACGTCCGCAGGACCCTGGCCGGCACCGGCCACTCGCATCTGTCGATGACCGGCGCCCAGCTGCTCCTGGCCACCGTCCAACTGGCTCTCGTCACCCCGCTGTTCACCGCTCTGCCGAGCCATGTCGCCTGGGTGCCGCTGCTCGCGATCGCAGCCCTGGGGGCCCTGGGCACCGGTCTGGCGATGCTCGTCCAGTACGGCATCGTCGCCGAGGTCGGCCCGACGACGGCCCAGATGGTCACGTACTTCATCCCGGTCATCGCCACCGCCGCCGGTGTCGCGATCCTCGGCGAGTCGCTGGCCTGGTCGACTCCGGTCGGCGCGGTGATCGTGCTCGCGGGCGCGGCCCTCACCCAGGCGAAGCCGCGCCGCTGACGCCCTCCGGGGAACCCACCGCCGTCGGAGCTCCGCGACACCCGCCGCCCGGGCTCCCCACCACCAACCCTGCGGACGCCTCGCCGCCTGTCCTGCGGGGCCCCCGACTGCGACGGCACCTCAGACGTACCGGCGGGCGGGTGCCGGCCCCACGGCTGACGCGACGGCGTCCGCGAGCGGCTCGGTGTCCCCGGGCCGAAGCGTCGAGACGGTGATCCGGATGCCCGGCGGCGCGTTCATCCGGAAGCGGGCGCCGGGCGCGACCGCCCAGCCGGAGTGCAGCAGCCGGGAGACGGCCCCGGTCTCGTCCGGGACGGGGATCCAGACGTTCATCCCGCTGCGCCCGTGCGCCTCGACGCCACGCGCCTCCAGGGCGCTGATCAGCGCGTCACGGCGCGCCCCGTACGCGGCCGCGACGGCGCCGACGTCGACCGAGCCTGAGGTCCACAGATGGACCACGGCCTTCTGGAGCAGGCGGCTCACCCAGCCGGGCCCGAGCCGCTGCCGCCCGTGCACGCGGTCGACGGTGACGGGATCGCCGGTGAGCACGGCGAGCCGGAGGTCGGGTCCGTACGCCTTGGCGACCGAGCGCACGAAGGCCCAGCTGTGCGTGACGCCGGCGAGGGGGTGCAGGGGCAGGTCGACGATCTGATGGCCGTGGTCGTCCTCGACGAGCAGGGTCCGCGGGTACTCCCGGAGCACGGAACGCAGGGCCCGCGCGCGGCGGGCGGTGACCGCGGCGCCGGTGGGATTCTGCGCCCGGTCGGTGACGATCAGGGCCCGCGCCCCGGCCGCCAGCGCACGCCCTACCTCCTCGGGAAGCGGACCCTCGTCGTCGACCCCGACCCCGACCGTACGCAGACCGAGCGCCGGGACGAGGTCGAACAGACTGCCCCAGCCGGGGTCCTCGACGGCCACCGCGTCGCCGGGTCTGAGATGGGCCATGAGGACGCGCTCGATGGCGTCGAGTGATCCGGAGGTGACGACGACGGGCCCGTCCGGCACTCCGTCCGCGTCGAGGCCGGCGCGGGCAAGGCGCGCCAGCTCCGGTTCGACGGCGTCCTCCCCGTACTGAACGGGATGCCGGTCGGACCGCCGGGCCGCTGCCGCGAAGGCGTCGGCGAGAGCGGGCAGCAGGGCGGGATCGGGATTGCCCTCGCCCATGTCCCGCACGCCCTCGGGCACCTCGACGCGAAGGTGTTCACGCCCCGTGGTGGCGGGCTTCGGGCGCACCCGGCTGCCCCGCCGGCCGGCGGTCTCGATGACCCCGCGCTCGCGCAGCGTGCGATAGGCGGCCGCGACCGTATTCGCGTTGACCCCGAGCGCCTCCGCCAACTCCCGCATCGGCGGGAGCAGTTGACCGGGCTCCAGGTCCCCGGACCCCACCGCCCGCTCGACACTGGCGGCGATGTCGGCTGCGCGACGCCCTTCGATCCGATACTCTCCTAGCACAAAAGAGATTATGCACTAGTGCAATGGAGAAGGCAATGTCGGAGACGAGCACCCAGCCGAGGACGACGGGGACCGCTGCCTACGCCCCGACCGACCGCACCGTCCCCACCCGCTCCAAGGAACGCGCCGCGTACGACCACGAGCTGGTGCACGCGATACTCGACGAGGGGTACGTCTGCCATCTCGGCTTCGTCCGCGACGGCGCGCCGGTCGTCCTGCCCACGCTGTACGCACGGGTCGGGGAGCGGCTCTACGTGCACGGCTCGACGGGTTCGCGCCCGCTGCGGATGACCGGCCAGGCCGATCCCGGGCTGGCCGTCTGCCTGACCGTGACCCACGTCGACGGCCTGGTGCTGGCCCGCTCGGCCTTCCACCACTCGATCAACTACCGCTCCGTGGTCGTGCACGGCATCGCCCACCAGGTGACGGATCCCGACGAGAGGCGTCTGGCGCTGGACGCGCTGGTCGACCACGTCGTGCCCGGCCGCTCGGCCGACTCCCGCCCCGCCAACGCCAAGGAACTCGCGGCCACCGCCGTTATCAGCCTGGATCTGGACGAGGTCTCCGCGAAGCTGCGCACCGGCGGCCCCAACGACGAGCCCGAGGACCTCGCCCTCCCCCACTGGACCGGGGTGGTCCCGCTGACCAAGGGGCACGGCGTCCCGGTCCCGGCGGACGACCTGGCCCCGGGCATCGAACTGCCCGGCTACCTGACGGCGCCGTGAAGGCGCGAGCCGGCCTCTACGCGGCGCGCCGTTCGGCTCCCGCCGCACGCGCCTCCGCCACCGCGAGTCCGGCCCCCGAGCCGAGCGTCAGCAGGATGCCGGCGAGCGTCGGAAGGGTGAGCCGCTCCCCCATGGTCAGCCGGGCACCGAGCGCGATGAGCACGGGCCCGGCGCCCAGGGCGACCACCGTCGCCACCGCGAGTCCGGTGGCCTCCACGGCGGCGAAGCAGGCGGTCTGGAAGACGGCCGGCCCGAGGCCGGTCAGACCGATCCGCAGCGCTTCGCGGTGAAGCGGCTCCCGAGCCGCGGCGGCGCGGGGCCGGGCCGGTGTTCCGGTACTCCCGCCTCAGGCGGCCGGAGGCGGAAGAACGGGAGTCGTAGGCATGACCGGCACCCTAGACGGCCGTTCCGTGGGCGGCCAACTGCCTTTCGGCGTCGCCCGGCCCACTCGCGACCGGCTCCTGCGAGGGCTTCGCCGGGGCCGACGACTGCGCGATGAACGCACCGAGCAGGACCACCGAGCCGCCGACGATCTGCGGCGCCGAGAGGTGCTCGCCCAGCAGTACCCATGCCAGAACGGTGGCGATCACCGCTTCGAGACAGGCCACGACGCCCGCGACCTGCGGGGAGAGCCTGCGCACGGAGACGACTCCGGTGACGTAGGCGACGACGGTGGCGATGAGCACGATCCAGCCGAGGAGCAGCGAGGCGGGCACGGACGTCCCGTCCATGTCCGCGTTGCCGCCGAGGACGGACCAGTCCATGGTCCAGGGCCGCGCGACCGCGGTCAGCACGAGGGTGCCGACGAGCAGCCCGTACGCGATCACGCCCAGCGGGTCGGGTGCCTCGTCCCCCGCTTCGCTGCCCTGGTCGGACAGGACGAAGTAGCCGACCTGGCAGCAGGCGGCGCCCAGCGCGAGCAGGAGTCCGACGACGTCGAAGCTCAGCCCCGACCACACCTCGACCACACAGGCGAGTCCGCCCGCCGCGAGGACGACTCCGAGAGCCGCGGCCCGCGTGACGGGCCGACGCTGCACGAAGCGCACCCAGCCGAGCACCAGGGCGGGGGCGAGGTACTCCACGAGCAGGGCGACACCGACGGGGATGCGGGAGATCGCGGCGAAGTAGAAGGCCTGGACACCGGCCACACCGAGAAGTCCGAACCCGGCGAGCAGCGCGGGGCGTCGCTTCACCAGCGCCCGGTGCCGCACGGCCAGCGGCAGCATGACGAGGGCTGCGCCCGCGACCCGCAGCCACACCACGTGGAGCGGGTCGAGTCCCGCCTCGATCAGCGGCTTGGCCGCGACACCCGATCCGCCGAAAGCGACTGCCGACACGAGCGCCAGGCCGAGCCCGACGCCTCTTCCGTGGTTGCCCTGACTCCCCTGAGACGTATGCACCGGCACATGATGACAGGCGACGACATGACCGTCACCCCCGAAGACACCTGTCTCAACGGCTGGACTCCGGCACCGCCCCTCGACGACCACCGCATGTCAACATGTCCGCAGGACCGCAGGACCGCATGACGGAACACGGCGTCCAAGTTCCCGCGCGGCCACAACAGCACGCCCGCTCCCCTCCGGCGCGCCTGCTCCGGGTCAACCCTCCGGGGACCTCAGCCAGCCCGCGTCGCCGCCGCTCACGCACTCCTCGTGGCCGCGCTCGATCCGCTCAAGCAACGGAGGGAGCTCGACACCGGCGTGCCTGAGGACCTCGAGGGCGCGCGACCGGGAATCGACGAGGAGCGCCGCCAGCAGGTCGAGACCACGGGCCCGCTCGTCGCCCCGCAGTACTGCGCGCTCGTACGCCTGCTCCATGGCACCCGCCGCCACGGGGGACCAGCTCCCGCCGGCCGCCATCGGCCCGGCGCCGGAGTTCTCGACGGCGCTCTGCCAGCGGAGCCCGTAGCCGATGCTGCGCTGCACGAGGTAGCCGAGCAGCCGGGCGACCTGCGGCCCGCCGTCGAAGACCGCGCGCACCTCGGGGTCGGACTCCAGCAGGGAGTGCAGCAGATGGGCCGTGTCGATCTGCCGGTCCCCGTCCCGCAGCGCCCTTCTGCGCGCGCCGGAGACCACCGAGGCCAGCTCCTCGCTGAGTACGGCATCGGTGCCGGGATGGTTCGGGCCGCCGACGGCGGACTGCCGGGGGATACGGGATGGCACAACCTCTATCCCATCAGCCTCGTGGCGCCGGGTCATCCACGGCGGGCAGCATCTTCAGGTCCGACACAGGGTGGGCATCGCTGCACTGGTCCTCCTCCTCACGGATGACCTCGCGCCGATTTCCCCCCGCGGCGCGCGCCGCCTTGCCTCGCACCCCTCGACCGGACCGGACCACACCGGCCCGCTCCCGACCGGACCGGGCCACACCTGCGCCCACCCGCCGGAACTCGGCGCGCGACCACCCACGGACCTCCGCGCGTACCTGATCCGCCACCCCTCCACAATTCCTGACGGTTCATCAGTATTGAATGTTCCAGAGCCTGGGGCTACGTTCCGCGACACCGTAGCTGCGCCGGGCGCAGCGCCCGACACGAAGGGGTGGTCGCATGGCCGAAGTCAGCGCGGAAGCACGTATCGAGGCGCCCGCGGAGAAGATCTGGGCCCAGCTCACGGACTGGCCCGCCTACGGCGAGTGGAACGCGACGCACACCAACTTCCCGAAGGGCGGCCCGGAAAAGCTCGAAGTGGGCGGCACCTTCGCGGAGAACATGAAGCTCATGGGCTTCCCGGCCGAGGTCACCTGGACCATCGAGGAACTGGAGTCCGGCCGCACCCTGGCCATCCGCGGCAAGGGCCCGATGTCGGTGACCGTCTCCACCCGCTACACGCTCACCTCCGACGGCGACGCCACATCGGTGCGCATCGACGGGGAGTTCACGGGTGCGGCCGTCTCACTGATGGCCGGCAAGCTCAGGGACTCGGCGACGGCCGCCCTCGACGAGTCACTGCGCAAGCTGGCCGCGCTGGTGGCCTGAGCCCCGGGCATCCCCGCGTCGCACGAGGCGGCTCCCGGCGCCGCGTATGCGGAAAGGCGCCCCGCGGAAACACTTCCGCGAGGCGCCGGCAGATACCACAGCACGCCGTCAGTCCTCGTCGGCGAGGATCAGGTACAGCTTCTTCCGGGCTTCGTTGATGACCGCCAGCGCCTTGTCGCGCTGGCCCTTGCTGCCGGTCTTCCAGACCTGGCCGAAGGCCTCCATGAGACCGAAGCCGGCCTGCCGGATCTCGTGCAGCGACTCCCAGTCGACCCCGCGCCCGGCCTCTTCCCAAGGCGCGTCGGGACCCTCGTCGGCCGCGCTGCGGCCGGACTCGGTGAGCGAGAACAGCTTCTTGCCGCCCTCGGCCTCGCTGGTGATCAGGCCCTCGTCCTCCAGCAGCTGAAGGGTCGGGTACACCGAACCCGGGCTGGGCTTCCATGCCCCGCCGCTGCGCTCGGCGATCTCCTGGATCATCTCGTAACCGTGCATGGACCGGTCCTTGAGCAGGGCGAGGATCGACGCGCGCACGTCACCGCGGCGCGCCCTTCCCCGCGGTCCGCCCCGTCCGCCGCGCCCACCCCAGGGACCCGGACCGAAGCCGGGCCCCCCGAAGCCGGGGCCACCGGGTCCACCCGGCCCGAAGGGCCCGAAAGCCCCACGCAGCCCCTCGAAGCCGCCCCGACCCCGATGGCCGGGTCCGCCGTGGTGTCCATGTCCGTGTTCGTGCTCGTATCCGAAGTCTTCTCCACGGGAACGCATCGCAATCACTCCATTCCATCGTTGATCGGTCGCGATGCGTCAACGATATATCGGAAGCGTTCGCATGACAACCCCTTCCGGCAAGAGCGGCCCGTGACGTGTGCCAGTGATCGTTGATCGGTTTGCCACCGGAGGATGATCGACGACTGTCTGTGGCAGCGGAGGATGACTACTTGCAGATTCGTGTCAGCCGAGGACAACCGTTGGTGGCTCTGTCGTTTCGCACTGACAGGGCTCGTTAGGATCTCCTGATCATGGACGTGATGATGGGGAACGAGATGATCGCCATCCCACCGGGGCAGGTGACGCTGTCGGACCGGCGGACACAGCGCAGTTGGTCGGTCGAACTTGCGCCCTACCAGCTCGCGGCATCCCCGGTCACCCAGGCGTTGTACACACAGATCACAGGCCAGTGGCCGAGTACCACCCCTGGGGACCAGTTGCCCGTCGAGTGCGTCTCCTGGTGGGACGCGGCGCGGTTCTGCAACGCCCTGTCCCAGCGCGCCGGCCTCACGCCCGCGTACCACTTCAGTGCCGGGGCCGAAGACATCGAGTGGGACGTGTCCGCCGACGGGTATCGGCTGCCGACCGAAGCCGAGTGGGAGCACGCCTGCCGTGCCGGGACGACCGGGCCGCGCTACGGGGAGCTCGACGAGATCGGCTGGTACCGCGGCAACTCGCACGAGCGCATCCACGACGTGGGCGGCAAACGCCCCAACTCGTGGGGGCTTTACGACATGCTCGGCAACGTCTGGGACTGGTGCTGGGACGTCTACGACGCCGAGGTATACGGCACCTACCGGGTGCTCCGTGGCGGCGGTTGGTTCGATGAGCACTGGAGTTGCCGGGCCTCCGCGCGGCGCCGCAGCCACCCGACTTTCCAGGTCGACGACGTGGGATTCCGCGTCGCGCGTTCCGTCATGCGCTGATCCGCGTCGTGTGCGAAGGCCCTCTGCCGCCGAACCAGATCACTTGAGTGTTTTCGACAAGGTCTGAGGGGCCCACCTGGGCAGCAAAGACGGGGACCACGTTGCTCCGTTCGTGAGGCGGTGGATACGGTTTGCGGCCCGGCCCGCACGGGGTCGGTCTGGCGGTAGCGTGATCCTCATGACGGCTGAAGAGGAGGCGCTGGTCGGCGGGATGGCGAACGCGGGGGCGGTCTTCCGCTGGGGGGAGTTGGTGGAGCGACCGGCACCGCGCAACGCGCGCGCCCTGCACGCCTATCTCCGTGCGCTGAAGGAGCGCGGCTTCGACGCGGCACCGGCCCCTGTCGGTCTCACCGCGGACGGCCGTGAGCAGCTGACTTTCATCCCTGGCGACGTGGCTCTGCCGCCGTTTCCGGACTGGGCGATGACGAGCTCCGCCCTCGAATCGGTGGGGAGCCTGCTGCGGCGTCTGCACGAGACCAGCGCGGCCGTCGCGGTCGACACCCGTGCCGAGTGGCCGCCGGACCTTGCCGACCCGGAGGGGGGAACGATGTTGTGCCACAACGACGTGTGCCCGGAAAACGTCGTCTTCCGCGACGGTCGTGCCGCGGCCCTGATCGATTTCGACTTGGCGGCCCCGGGCCGTGCCCTCTGGGACATCGCCATGACCGCCCGCTATTGGGTGCCCATGCTCGATCCCGGGTCCGCGGCCGCTCTCTGTCCCCCCGGGCTGGGGGCGGCCGGACGACTGCGGATTCTTGCCGACAGCTACGGCCTCTCGGCGGGGGGCCGCGCCGAGTTGCCCGGCGTCATCGAGCAGGCCACGGAGGTCTGCCGGGCCTTCGTCGCCCGCCGCGTGGCTGGCGGAGACCCCGTCTACCTCAAGGCGTTGGCCGAGCGTGGTGGATGGGAACGCTGGGACCGTATGCAGACCTGGCTGGTGGACCACCGCAAGACGTTCACGGCTGCCCTGCTGAACTGACCGGCCCGGAAGTTCGAGGACAGACTCACAAAAGCATCGCCTTGCCTTGGCGATCAAGGGGCGGGCTCCCTCCCCGAGCCCTCGGGCGGACTTGGAAGGGGAGGTGGGCGACCGACGGAGCACTTCGGGCGGCCGGCTGTCGCTGGTCGCCGGTAACGGCTGCCGCTGACGGTTGACCGACGTCGTTCCGCGCCTCGGCGACGGCAGACTGCCGGAGTGTCCGTGTCAGCGAGGTCCGACCGGTCCCGAATCGACTTCCGTGGGCAGGCCGCGGAGGGCTAGTGTCCGAGTGCGGCGAGTGACCCACGAGGAGCGAAGACATGCCCGGTCGTCCGAGCGCGCGTTGACGTCGTAGGCCGTGATCGGCCCGTCATCGCGTGCTGCCCCTGATATCGCGGCACAGCGAGCCTCTCCCCGCCCGAACCGTCGGTGCGCCTTTCTTCGCGTGCCGGGTGGGTGGCGGGCCTCGTATTTCGGCAACCCCAGGGGTCCCTGTGCCGTCCTCTTCCTCCATCGCACCGGAGTCCGGTCGACCTGTTCCGTCGAGCCTGTGGCGGAACGGCGACTTCCGCAGGCTCTGGGTGAGCCAGACATCGTCCCAGTTCGGCGAACACGCGAGTCTGGTGGTTCTGCCGCTCTTCGCCGTCCTGACGCTCGACGCCGGTGGCGGCCGGCTGGGCGTTCTCCGCGCGGTGGGACAGGCTCCGATCCCGTTGCTCTCGCTCTTCGTCGGCGCATGGGTGGACAGGTGGCGTGTCCGCACGGTGATGGTGCTGGCGGACGCCGGCCGAGCCCTGGCGTTGGGCGCCGCCGCCGTGGCCGGCCTCCTCGGTTGGTTCGGCCTGCCCGCGCTGCTCGCGGTCGCCTTCGCCGTCGGAGCCCTGTCCGTGTACTTCGACGTGGCGTACCAGGTCTGTCTCGTACGGCTGGTGAAACGCGATCATCTGGTGCGGGGCAACAGCGCCCTGGAAGCCGGACGGTCCGCGGCGCAGATCGGCGGTCCCGCCCTCGGCGGTGCGTTGGTGTCCCTGCTGTCGGCGCCGGTCGCCGCCGCTTCCAGTGCGTTGCTCTTCACGCTGTCGTTCCTGTCCGCCCGACGGGTCCGCCGGACGGAATCGATGCCGGAGCGCTCGGAACGTCCACCTCGGGTCGGGCTGCGGATCCTTGAGGGCCTCCGCTTCGTCCTCGGCGACGCCTCACTGCGGACCGTGTGCCTCGCCTCGGCCGCCTTCCAGTTCTCCTTCGCGGCCACGATGACCGTCTATCTGCTCTTCCTGCCGCGGGAACTGCACCTGTCGGGCGCCGTCGTCGGGCTGGCGCTTGCGGCGACGGGGCCGGGCGCGCTCCTGGGCTCTCTGCTGGCCGCCCGCCTGCCGAGCCGGTTCGGCCATGGTCCGGTGCTCGTGTCCGGGGCGGTGCTCGGCGACGGCGTGTTCCTGTGCGTACCCGCGCTGCACGGCTCCTCCGCCGCGACCGTTCTCGCACTCCTTGCGGTCGGCTTCGTGTTCGGGGCCGGCGGCCAGTTGGTGAACGTCACGGTCATGGCCGTCCGGCAGGCTGTCACTCCGGACGGGATGCAAGGCCGCGCGGCCGCGACGATCACGTTCGCCGGCATGGGGCTGACCCCGCTCGGCTCCGTGCTCGGCGGATTGCTCGCGGAGGAGTGGGGGTTGCGCACGAGCCTCCTGGTGACGGCCGCGGGCATGATGCTGTCCCCGGTGGTGATGGCCTCGTCCCCACTCGCACACCTGGGCCGGGCGCTTACGGCCCCGCAGGACGCGCCGCTGGCGACCGCCCGCTCCGAAGCCCACGAGGAGGCCCGCCGCGAAGGGCCAGATCCCCCGGATTGGCCTTGGCCGGCGGCTTTCCCGGACCGTTAGCTTCGAGGTATGCGCATTCGTATCGTCGACGCCTTCACAGACCGCCCCTTCGCCGGCAACCCGGCAGGGGTCCTCCTCCTCGACTCCTTCCCGGACGACGCGTGGCTCCAGAGCGTGGCCATGGAGGTCAACCACGCGGAGACGGCGTTCACCCACCGTCTCCCCGAAGGCGGTGAGGCCGACTGGGCGCTGCGCTGGTTCACCCCCGCCACCGAGGTCGCCCTGTGCGGACACGCGACCCTCGCGGCAGCGCACGTCCTGCTCACCACGGACGCCCACCGGGGCCCGGTGCGCTTCGCCACCCGCAGCGGCGTTCTGATCGCCACCCCCGGCGCCGACGGCTCGATCACCTTGGACTTCCCGACCGCGCCGCTCACCCCGGTCGAGACCCCCGAGGGGGTCGCCGGCGCACTCGGCGCCGAGCCGCTCAGCGTCCTCGACACCGGCCCGAACACAGGTGACCTGCTCGTCGAGGTGGCAGACGAGAAGACGGTCCGCGGTCTCGCCCCGGACCACAAGGCGCTCGCCCGCTACTCCGAGCGCGGCATCATCGCGACCGCCCGCGCCGAAGACCCCTCCCGGGGCTACGACTTCGTCTCCCGGTGCTTCTTCCCCAATGTCGGCATCGACGAGGACCCGGTCACCGGCAGCGCCCACACCGCCCTCGCGCCGTTCTGGTCCGAGCGCCTCGGCCGCCCCGCTCTCACCGGCCTGCAGGCCTCCCCGCGCTCCGGCCTGGTCCGAACCGAAGTGCGCGGCGACCGCACCCTCCTGTCGGGGCACGCGGTCACGGTCATCGAGGGCGAGCTGCTCGCGTAGGCAAGCCCCCGGACTCTCGCTTCGGCTGCGGGATTCACACGAGAACACACGGGTCTCGCGCGACAGCGCACGAAAGGGGCGTACGAGATGGTCGTACGCCCCTTCTGGATCAGCCCCCGCCGCTCAACGGTCGCGAGCACCGCTCACGCCGTCGGGAGCCAACCCACCTTCCCCGCGAGCAGCGCGTACCCCACGAAGGCCCCGATGTCGAGCAGTGAGTGCGCGACCACGAGCGGTCCGACGCGGCCCCAACGCCGGTACAGATAGACGAAGACCACGCCCATCACCATGTTTCCGATGAACCCGCCGATCCCCTGGTAGAGGTGGTACGAGCCGCGCAGCACCGCGCTCGCGACCAGCGCGGTGCCCGGCGTCCAGCCCAACTGCCCGAGCCTGCGCAGCAGATACCCGACGACGATCACTTCCTCCAGCACGGCGTTCTGCACGGCCGAGAGGATCAGCACCGGGAACTTCCACCACACGTCCGGCAACGCCTCGGGCACCACCGTGAGGTTGGCGCCGAACCCACGCGCCGCCAGATAGAAGGCGATTCCCGAACTGCCGATCACCGCCGCGACCATGGCACCGCGGCCGAGGTCCGGCCAGGGACGCGTACGGTCGAAACCGATCACGCGCATCCCCTGCCCCTCACGCATCAGCAAGTGCGCGACGAGCGCGACCGGCACCAGAGCCGACGCGATACCGAAGAGCTGCCAGGCCAGATCGAGCCAGGGCCGCCCCGGCGCCGCCGAGGCGTTCAGGGTGGCGGCCTGGTCCTTGAGACCCCCCGGTTTCGTCACCGATCCGACAAAACTGATCAGCGCGGACACTCCGCTCGCGCCGAGCGACAGCGCCAGGACGAGCAGCGTCTCGTCCCGGAGAATCCGTCGTGTCAGCCTTTCCCTCGGAAAGGAATCGGCCACCGATCCCGCCTCCACCTGCACTCCCGCCTCCAGTTGGGTATTCCCGCCGCATCCCCGTCGTCGCCCCGCTAGGGTCTCGAAAGAAGTTACGAAGATCTTGCGCGACAGGCCGTTGGGGGACGGGCGCCGAATGGGGCGTGCTTCCCCCTTCGCCTGTTCTACGGCTGTCTCACGGCTCAGTCTCACCTGGGAGGGACCTCACCGTCATGGGACGTCACAGCTTGCCCGACGCGCCACGGGCGGGCTCCGCCGACCCCTGGATCCGCGTGCCCCGCCGCAATGTGGCCCTCGCGACGGCACTCGTCCTCACCGTCGCCGGAGGCACGGCCGCCGCCGCCCGTGGCGGCCTGTTCTCCTTCGGGGGCTCGTGCCGGGACGACGCCGTGCACATCGAGGTGGCCGCCTCGCCGGACATCGCGCCCGCGCTCAGGGCCGCCGCCGCGGACGCCCGCGAGAAGAACATCACCTCCGACGGCCGCTGCCTCGACGTCAGCGTCACAGCTCGCGAGTCGTACGAGGTCGCCGCCGCGCTCCGGTCGGGCAGGACGTCCGACGCGCAGGTGTGGGTGCCGGACTCCGACGCGTGGGTGGATCGGGTCGGCGAGGCCACGACCGCCACGCAGGTCACCAGCCTGGGCAACGTCGCCTCGACACCCGTCGCCGTGGCCATGGTCCCGTCAGCCGCCAGATCGCTGGGCTGGCCCGGGAAGACGTACACCTGGAGCGAGTTGGCCGGGGAGGCGATACGGGACAGGAAGATCGAGCTGGGGACGGTCGACCCCGCCCGCAGCTCGACGGGACTGCTCGCGCTCGCCCGGATCAGCGAGACCGCCTCCCGGGTCGAGGGCGGTGACGTCCGGACGGCCGTCATGGCCAAGGCGCTCTCGCAGCACGCGTCCGACAGCGGCACCCACCTCCTGGACACCCTTCCCCGCGACCTCTCCGGCTCCGGGCAGGGCAGCCCCGGGCGCAATCAGGCGCTGATCCTCTCCGAGCAGGCGGCGTTCGCCCACAACACCTCCGAGGACGGCGGTGACGACCTCGATCTCTTCTACCCCAAGGACGGCACGCCGCTGCTGAACTACCCGTACGCGCTGGTCGACGAGCCGCGGCTGGGCACGGACCAGAGCCGTGCGGCCCTACGGTTCATGACCTTGCTCGAAGAGGCGGCACCCCAGCGGTTCCTGCGGATGTTCGGCTTCCGCACGAACGCGGAGAATCCGTCGGACACTCTGGTCAGCGAGGCCGGCGGGAGGTACCCACAGCCGGACGCGCGCATCCTGGCCGACCCCTTGTCGAAGGAAGCGATCCAGGAGGCCCTCGGCATGTGGACCATCACGGTGGAGAGCGCCCGGATCACCACGGTCGTCGACGCCTCCTCCTCCATGGCCGAGCCGTTGCCGGGGGGCGATCGGTCCCGCATGGACGTCACCAAGGAGTCCCTGCTGCAGGCGCTCGCCACGTTCACTCCCGAGGACGAGATAGGGCTGTGGAAGTTCTCCACGAAACTCGACGGCGACAAGGACTACCGCGTCCTCGTACCGACCGAGCGGCTCGGTGACGTCAAGGGATCGGGCACCCAGCGCCAGAAGCTGTCCAGGGCCTTCAGGTCCTTGAAGCCGGTCCCGCACGGAGAGACCGGTCTGTACGACACCACACTCGCCGCGTACAAGGCTGCCGTCGCCTCCTACGCGAAGGGCCGGTTCAACGCGCTGGTCGTCCTCACGGACGGGGTCAACCAGGACCCCGGCAGCATCTCCCGGTCCGATCTCATCGCCGAGCTGCAGAAACTGGCCGACCCGGAACGCCCGGTGCCGCTGATCGCCATCGCGGTGGGCCCCGACAGCGACCGGCGGGAGGTCGACCAGATCGCCAGGGCGACCGGCGGCTCCGGCGAGCGGGTCAACGAGCCCTCACAGATCCACGCGGCGATGCTCAAGGCGATCACAGCGGCAGGCGCGGGCAACCCGGACTGACCACCCCGACCAGCGGCAGCCACAAGCAACCCGGACCGACCACCCCGACCAGCGCCGACCCTGCCTCCGCCGCACCGGCGCCCCACCCGTCCTGTGCTCGACCGGCACACCACGCCCGTGGCCTCAGCCCGACCGGCACCTCGCCTCGCGGCCCCCTCCCGACCGGCCACACGCCGACACGACCCGTCGGCGGGTTCGCCGGCAGGCACCGGCCGCCGCGGGACGCCCGCCCGGATTCCGGCTCCGGCAGGGACCCTGGCGCCCCCGCATCAACGCGAGTACGGAATCTGGGCACGGCCTCGCGTCACCCCAGCGGAACCGGCTCCGGGAGCCCCACCGGCCAGGTGTGCACCGGCTCCCCGAGATGCATCAGCTCGCCGTACCGCCGCGTCGTCGCGGCCAGCGCGGCATCGCGGCCGAATCCCTTCTCCAGGGCCCGGTGGAAGGTCGCCGTCTGCCAGGTCGCGCCGTTGACGCGCAGCCTGCACCGGTCCTCGATCACGCCCAGGTAGAAGTCCCGGTCGGCGGGCTCGACACCCCACGCGTCCAGCCCGGCTGCGGCGAGCGGCAGCAGCTCGTCGCGCACCAGGTTCGCGGCGTCCACCGGCGCGGTCCCGCCGTAGCGGCCACGCCGCGGCCACTCCAGGCGCGCGTCGATTCCGTACCGGCAGGCCGCGTCGAAATTGGCGGCGGCCGCCCCGAAGGACAGCCGCGTCCACACCGGACGCTGCTCCTCGGCGAGCGCGCGGATCAGCCCGTAGTAGAAGGCGGCGTTGGCGATGACATCGGTGACGGTCGGGCCGGCGGGAAGCACCCGGTTCTCGACGCGCAGATGCGGGACGCCGTCGGCGATGCCGTACACGGGCCGGTTCCAGCGGTACACCGTGCCGTTGTGCAGCACCAGTTCGGCGAGCTTGGGCACGCCCCCGGCGTCGAGGACTCCGAGCGGATCCTCCTCGTCGCAGATGGGCAGCAGGGGCGGGAAGAACCGCAGGTTCTCCTCGAAGAGGTCGTAGGCCGAGGAGATCCAGCGCTCGCCGAACCAGGTGCGCGGCCGGACTCCCTGCGCCTGCAGCTCGGGCGGCCGCGTATCGGTGGACTGCTGGAACAGCGGAGGCCTCGACTCCCGCCACAGCTCATGCCCGAACAGGAACGGCGAGTTGGCCCCGACGGCGATCTGCGCGGCCGCGACCGCCTGCGCAGCGTTCCACACGTCCGCGAACCGGCCCGGCGTGACCTGGAGGTGCAACTGCACGGAGGTGCACGCGGCTTCGGGCGCGATGGAACCCGCCCGGCAGACCAGACGTTCCACACCGTCGATGTCGAGTTCGAAATCCTCTCCGCGCGCGGCCACGATCTGATCGTTGAGCAGCGTGTAGCGGTCGACAGCCGAGAGGTTCGAGGACACCAGATCGTCCTGGCCGAGCGTCGGCAGGATGCCGATCATCACGATTCCGGCGTCGACCTCACTGGCTTTCCGATGCGCATACGCGAGCGAGGTGCGGATCTCCTCGGCGAGCCGGTCGAATACCCGGCCGCCCAATCGGTGTGGGGCTATGTTGACTTCCAGGTTGAACATGGCGAGTTCTGTTTGGAAATCGCGGCTCGCAATTCTTTCGAGCACTTGCCCGTTCATCATTCTGGGCATGCCGTCGGGCCCCGCGAGATTCAATTCGATCTCCAGGCCCATCAGGTTCTTCGGGCGGTCGAACCGCTTCTCCTCCAGCAGTCGCTCCAGCCCCGTCAGACACTGCCGGAGCTTGTCGCGGTAGCGCTGCCGATCGGACAGGCCGAACGTCCCTGCCACGACCTTCTCCCCCATCGAAGTGTCCCTCCTCGGATGGGCAGGCCGACGCTCCGGCCCTGGCGTCCCGGGTCACGGTGGATGATGCCCAGGCAACGCGATCCATAACGTCCCGCGCGCGCTCTTCGACCGCTACCCTGGACATCGGCCTCGGGCACATTCACGAGGCATGGAGCAATAAGCAAGTTTACCGCCCGGCATGATCTCGTGAAAAATGCCGACGAGAATCGGCCGACCGCTCCGGCGGAGTATTCCGAGGTCACCGCGGTTCGACCGCTCAGAACCGGGATGAATCCCTCGTTTCATCGACCGAATAACGCCTTGCTGTTCGCATTCGGGGCGACTAGACGAAACACCGCCTGAACACGCGTCGTATAAACTCCGCTACCGAGGCAGAGAGTTGGCGCTCGCGGTCCTAGGTCCTGTCGTCACGGTGACGGCGGCAGGCGACACCCTGTCGGCGGATCCAGACCCCTCGCCCCTCTGACCCGAGAGCTGACAGCGCCGTCCGCCCCCGCCCTCGCGCCACTGTGCCTGTCGAATGAGAGGCGACCCACCATGCCGCTGCACGTACCCCCGGCTCCCGCGCCCGCCCTGCGCACCGTTCTCACGGCACTCGGTTCCCCCACCGCTGTCCGCGAAGCCCGCACCCCGTCCCTGCGCCTGGCGCAGGGTCCCGCCACCCCCGAACTCCCGCTGCCCGTCCACGTCCTGGATCGCATCACCCCTGCGGGCGCCTCCGCCACCCGGCTCGCCGGGTGGCGTTTCCTGATCCGTTGCGGCGACCGTGCGGTGGCCGCGGCCGACACGATGCTGACCCCGGACGGCTGGGCCTTCTCACGCTTCTTCGAAGGCCCCTACATCGCCGCTACGGAACGCGCCGTACGACACGCCGAGACGATGCAACAGCCCTACCAGGCGCGCCTGTTGTCCGTGCCCGAGCTGTACATGCTGACCCTCTGGCTGCACGGCGACTGCACGGCGGACGGCGCCACCGGCCATCCGGCCGCCACCGACCTCCTGGTTCCGCTCGCACCCGCACCGCCCGGCATCGCCGCGCACCGTCCGTACCACGTCGCCGAACTGCTGCCGGTCCTCACCCACCGGGTCACCCCCGCACCCCTGCTCAGCTCGCCCGCCTGAGCCCCGTCGTCCGCCCCCGGATCCAGACCCGCGTCCGTGCCCCGCGGCCGTGCCCCTCGGCCGCGGGGCACGGCGCTGCCACCGACGCGAAATCCCGCTCGCTCGTTGGGGCCCGAGTGCGCTCGTACGAGGGGAAACGCGCTCCTGGACGGCACGGACTAGCCCCATCCGGCCACCTCGAACCACCCGAAAGGACAGCGCAGTTGGGGTGAACCCTCCGCACGGGTGACGCGTCATAAACCTGTGAGAAGCGGTGCCCTCAAATCCCTGCGGATTGGCGCCCGTGGGGCAACACTGGGGTCAGACCACATACCAACGGGGGGGCGGCCATGAGTACCTCAAGCCGCAAGACAGACACCACAGCCAACACTCACATCTCGACCCAGCGAAAGATCCCATCCATGTGCCAGCACCAGCCACCGTGTCCGTCAGCCGAATCAGCCGACCGGGAGTCCGCCCGCCTCGCGGCGCACCACCCGGAGCAGGGATGGAGCCTGCTGTGCAACGGCGTTCTGCTCTTCGAGGACACCGGTGAGCTCCTGCCCGACGGCCAGATCATCGCTCCGCACCGCCCGCTGGGCGGCGCGCAGGTGATGACGGCCGCCTGAGCCGCACGACCCGGGCGGCCCTGACAGGCCGCCCAGACACACGAGGGGCCGGCCCGGAGACGTACTCTCCGAACCGGCCCCGACGCATGTCCGAGGGGGATCACTCCCCGTAGGCGTCCGCGTGCCGAGCGCTGATCAGTCCTCGTACGCGTCCAGCGGCGGGCAGGAGCAGACGAGGTTCCGGTCGCCGTACGCCTGGTCGATGCGGCGTACCGGCGGCCAGTACTTGTCGGCGGCCGAGACACCGGCCGGGAAGACGGCCTCCTCGCGGCTGTACGGGTGCTCCCAGTCGCCGCCGAGCGCGGCGGCCGTGTGCGGCGCCCCGCGCAGCGGGTTGTCGTCCACCGCCCACTCACCGGCGCCGACCTTCTCGATCTCCCCGCGGATCGCGATCATCGCGTCGCAGAACCGGTCGAGCTCCCCGAGGTCCTCGGACTCGGTCGGCTCGATCATCAGCGTGCCGGCCACCGGGAACGACATCGTCGGCGCGTGGAAGCCGTAGTCGATGAGGCGCTTGGCGATGTCGTCGACGCTCACGCCGGTCGCCTTGGTGAGCGGACGCAGGTCGATGATGCACTCGTGCGCGACCAGGCCGCCGGGACCGGTGTACAGCACCGGGTAGTGCGGCTCCAGGCGCTTGGCGATGTAGTTCGCGGAGAGCACGGCCACCTGCGTCGCGCGCTTGAGGCCCTCGCCGCCCATCAGCCGGACGTAGGACCAGGAGATGGGCAGGATGCCCGCGGATCCCCAGGGAGCGGCCGAGATCGGGCCGACACCGGTCTCCGGACCGGCCTCGGGCTGGAGCGGGTGGTTCGGCAGGTAAGGCGCCAGGTGCGCGCGCACGCCGACCGGGCCGACACCCGGACCGCCGCCGCCGTGCGGGATGCAGAAGGTCTTGTGCAGGTTGAGGTGCGAGACGTCGCCGCCGAAGTGACCCGGCTTGGCGAGACCCACCAGGGCGTTGAGGTTGGCGCCGTCGACGTAGACCTGGCCGCCGGCCTCGTGCACCTGGGCGCAGATGTCGGCGACGTGCTCCTCGAACACACCGTGCGTCGAGGGGTACGTGATCATCAGCACCGACAGTTCGTCACGGTACTGCTCGATCTTGGCGCGCAGGTCCTGGACGTCGATCTCGCCGTCGTCCGCGGTCTTCACGACGACGACCTTCATGCCGGCCATCACGGCGCTGGCGGCGTTGGTGCCGTGCGCGGACGACGGGATGAGGCACACGGTGCGCTGGTCGTCACCGTTGGCGCGGTGGTAGCCGCGCACGGCCAGCAGACCGGCCAGCTCGCCCTGCGAACCGGCGTTGGGCTGGAGCGACACCTTGTCGTAGCCGGTGACCTCGGCGAGCTGGTCCTCCAGCTCGTGGATCAGCGTCAGGTAGCCCCGCGCCTGCTCGGCGGGCGCGAAGGGGTGGAGCTGCCCGAACTCGGGCCAGGTGACCGGCTCCATCTCGGTGGTCGCGTTGAGCTTCATGGTGCAGGAGCCCAGCGGGATCATGCCGCGGTCGAGCGCGTAGTCGCGATCGGAGAGCTTGCGCAGGTAGCGCAGCATCGCGGTCTCGGAGCGGTGCTGGTGGAAGACGGGGTGCGTGAGGTACGCGTCGGTGCGCAGCAGCGCGGCCGGCAGGGTGTCCTCCGCGCTCGCGTCCAGCGCCTCGATGTCGCCCTCGACGCCGAATGCGGTCCACACGGCGGCGAGCTGCTCGCGCGTGGTCGTCTCGTCGCACGAGATCGACACCTGGTCGGCGTCGACGAGGTGGAGGTTGACGCCGTGGTCGCGGGCGGCGGCGACGATCTCGGCGGCGCGGCCCGGGACCCGCGCGGTGAGCGTGTCGAAGTACGCGCCGTGCACGAGCTCGACACCGCCGGCGGTGAGCCCGGCGGCCAGGACCGTGGCGTAGCGGTGGGTACGCCGTGCGATGGTCCGCAGGCCGTCGGGACCGTGGTAGACGGCGTACATGCCGGCCATCACGGCGAGCAGCACCTGAGCCGTACAGATGTTGCTGGTCGCCTTCTCGCGACGGATGTGCTGCTCACGCGTCTGCAGGGCGAGGCGGTACGCCTTGTTCCCGTCGGCGTCCACGGAGACACCGACCAGCCGGCCGGGAAGGCTGCGCGCGAACTTCTCGCGGACCGCCATGTAACCGGCGTGCGGTCCGCCGAAGCCCATCGGCACGCCGAAGCGCTGCGTCGTACCTACCGCGATGTCCGCGTCGAGCTCGCCGGGCGAGGTGAGCAGGGTCAGGGCGAGCAGATCGGCGGCGACGGTGACGACGGCGCCCAGCTCGTGCGCCTGCTGGATGACCGGCTTGATGTCGCGCACGGCACCGGAGGCGCCCGGGTACTGGATCAGCACGCCGTTGATCTCGCGCCCGGCGAGGTCGGCCGGGATGCCGTCGGCGAGGTCTGCGACGACGATCTCGACGCCGGTCGGCTCGGCGCGGGTCTCTATGACGGCGATGGTCTGCGGCAGCGCGTCCGCGTCGACCAGGAAGAGGCCCTTCTTGTTCTTGCCCATGCGCCGGGACAGCGCCATCGCCTCGGCGGCTGCGGTGCCCTCGTCGAGGAGGGAGGCGCCGGAGGTCGGCAGGCCGGTCAGCTCGGCGACGACGGTCTGGAAGTTCAGCAGCGCCTCGAGGCGACCCTGCGAGATCTCCGGCTGGTACGGCGTGTACGCGGTGTACCAGGCCGGGTTCTCCATGACGTTGCGCAGGATCACCGGCGGCGTGAACGTGCCGTAGTAACCGAGCCCGATCATCGAGCCGAGCACCTCGTTGCGGTCCGCGAGGGAGCGGAGCTCGGCCAGTACCTCAGCCTCGGTACGCGCGGCCGGCAGCTTCAGGGCCTCGGCGTTCTTGATCACATCCGGGACCGCGGCGGCCGTCAGCTCGTCGAGCGAGCCGTATCCGACCTGCGCGAGCATCTTGGCCCGTGCTTCGGAGTCGGGCCCGATGTGGCGCTGCTCGAAGGGAATGCCCTGTTCGAGCTCGGAAAGCGGAATGCGAGGGGCGGTCATGGCGGAGGCCTCCTGGTCTGACGCGACCTTCGAGGGGCACCCCGGCACGGGCACCCCGACGGCCTCCCCCTCTGTCATCTCAACCTGAGAGTTTCACCGGATCGTCCGTGGACGGTCCGGCTTTCACCGTCGGTGAGAGCGGAAGCCATCGGCACCCGCCCTGCTTTCCAGAGTGACCTCGTCCGTGCGGTACGTGAGCCTGAGAGATTCCGGGGAGGAGTTGCTCCTTCGGCGCCTCCATCGAAGTCTGGAGGACTCTCCCGCACGGGATCAGCAGCCATCGCCAGCCTACCAGCGAGGACTGGACACCGGCCTTCGAGTGGCCACCTTCACAGATGTGCTCTTTTGTAGTACTTACGGATGAGTTTGCGACCACTGGAGGGACCGTGCAGACCGACATCGATCCGCGCAACCTGATCGGCCGCAAGGCGTTCGACAGCAACGGCACCAAGATCGGCACGATCGACGAGGTCTACCTCGACGACGCGACCGGTGTCCCGGAGTGGGCTGCCATACGCACCGGGCTGTTCAGCAGGGACGCCTTCGTGCCCCTGGAGCCCAGCGAGATCGTCGAGGGGACCTTGCGCATCCCCTTCGAGCGAGCGCTGATCAAGGACGCCCCCGACTTCGGCGTCGGGCGTCACCTCTCCCCCGAACAGGAACTCCAGCTCTACCACCACTACGGTCTCGACGTTGCGTCCCCGCCGCCCCCGGACCGGGACTTCGGCCGGATCGCGGGCACGGAGGACGCCTGAGCCGTGCGGGCGCCCCGGCGGCCCGCGTCCGGGCCCGGTCTCGCGTCGGGGCCTGTGTCCGGGCCTGATCTCGCGTCCGGGCCCGGTCTCGCGTCCAGGACCAGGTGCGTGTCCGGGCCTTGTGTCGCGCCTTCTGACACCGACGGCTCGGAAGCGGCCCGCAGCCCGTCGGCGGCCTCGGGTCCTCGCTCCACCAGGGGCAGCGGTTCAGCCGGTTCCAGTTGCGGATCGTCCGTCCGGAACGTCCGCACCCTGCCGGGCTCGGAGTAGGGCGTCTCGAACCGCACCGTGACCCGTCCCAGCCCGCTCCCCTGTACCCATCCGTGCCCGTACTCGGCATGACGCACGTCGTGCCCGGAGGGCCACCGCCGCTCCGCGGGCTCCGCCGCCTCCGTGCCGGCCTCCTCGGCCGGCTCGTCCACGGAACGCTCCTCCGCCGCCGGCTCCCCCACGGCAGCGGCCTGCGCCTGCGCGAACAAGTCCTCCTGCGTGTAGTCGGCGAGCCCGGAGACACCGACGCCCAGCAGGCGCACGCCTCCGGTCGTGTCCACGCCCTCCAGCAGCCGTGCGGCGGCCTCCCTGACGACACCGGGGTCGTCCGTGGGCCCGCGCAGCGTCTCGGACCGGGTCAGCGTCGAGAAGTCGTACCTGCGCACCTTCAGCACGATCGTCCGCCCCGACAGCCCGGCCCGGCGCAGCCGCCGCACACACCGGTCCGCGAGCCGCTGCACCTCCAGCTCCACCCGGACCCGGTCATGGATGTCCACGTCGTACGTGTCCTCGACCGACACGGACTTGGTCTCCCGCTCGGCCACCACGGGCCGGTCGTCGTGGGCCAGCGCCATCGCGAACAGCGCGTGCCCATGGGCCTTCCCCAGCAGCCGCACGAGCTCGTCCTCACCCGCCTCGGCGAGCTCCTCGACGGTGGTGATGCCCGCCCGCCGCAGATGGTCGCCGGTGGCCGGCCCCACGCCCGGCAGCGTCCGCACCGGCATCGGTCCAAGCAGCGCGCGCTCGCTGCCCGGCTCGATCAGCACGAGACCGTCGGGCTTGGCCTGCTCCGAAGCGATCTTCGCCAGCATCTTGGAGGCGGCGAGCCCCACCGACCCCGTGAGCCCCGTGACCGCACGGATGTCCGCGCGCAGCTTGGCACCGGCCAGCCGCGCCGAGGCGTCGTCCCAGGCCGTCCCGCCCGCCTCCAGGTCCACGAAGGCCTCGTCCAGGCTCAACGGCTCCACCAACGGCGACAGAGCCCTCAGCAGCCCCATAACCTGCTCGCTGACCTCACGGTAGAGCCCGAAGCGCGGCACGAGATAGGCGGCGTTCGGTGCGCGCCTGCGGGCCTGGGCCATGGGCATCGCCGAGTTCACCCCGAAGACGCGCGCCTCGTACGAGGCGGTGGCGACGACTCCGCGGGGTCCGAGCCCGCCCACCACGACGGCCTTCCCGCGCAGGCTCGGCTTGGACGCCTGCTCCGCCGAGGCGAAGAAGGCGTCCATGTCGAGATGCAGGATCGTGGGCGCGGTTCTCACATCTCCGATGCTGCCCTACGCCACTGACAATGCCCCGGCACGCCGGGGCATCACGTCATCGAAAGGCTCGCGTCACACCGCTCGGTTGCGCCTGCGCGCCAGCTCGTCGGCGGGATTGTGCCCGAGGAGCGTCTCACCGGTGTCCACGCGCTCTCCGTGCAACTGAGACAGGGCGCTCTCGACATCCCGCCACACCACACCCACGGCGATGCCGAAGACCCCCTGGCCGCCCTGGAGAAGCGCGTGCACCTCGTCGGGCGACGTGCACTCGTAGACCGTCGCGCCGTCGCTCATCAGCGTCATGCGCTCCAGGTCCTGGAAGCCTCGTTCCCTCAGGTGCTGGACCGTGGTGCGGATGTTCTGCAGCGCCACCCCGGTGTCGAGGAACCGCTTGACGATCTTGAGGACCACCACGTCCCGGAAGCTGTACAGACGCTGTGTCCCCGACCCGTAGGCGGGACGCACGCTGGGCTCGACCAGACCGGTCCGCGCCCAGTAGTCCAGCTGCCGGTAGGTGATGCCCGCGGCGGCGCACGCCGTGGGACCTCGGTAACCGACCTCCTCGGGAACAGCCCCTCCCTCACCAGGCACTGCTGTCGGCCGCCGCGGAACGTGATCGGCCGCGCCGCCATGCTGGGGGTGCCCCCTGCTCGAGTCGAGCCGAGAGCTTGGGGGAGGGTACGGGCCGCTCTCCCCCGGACCGCGTCCGGGAGCACCCCCAGCCGTACCGTCGCCGCTGCTTCTCACGCCGACCTCCGTCCTTGACCTGCCTTCTCGACGGTAGGCAGTCACCAGGGGCGCGTCAACGATCGCCACACTCGGCACGCCGAGTGATAATCACCCTAAGGGTGGTTTCCCGTGCCCTACCGCGGGGAAAGGCTAGCCGAATGCTTTCGGCGCGGGCTGCGGCACACCACACTCGCCGAGGGCAAATGCCGCCCGAACGGCCCTCCGCTCATCCGCGTCACTGGCTGTTGGTGCCGAAGTCCTCGGGCGAGATCTGGTCGAGGAACTCGCGGAACTTCTCCACCTCGTCCTCCTGCTCGTCTGGGATCGCGATACCCGCGTCGTCGAGCACCCCGTCGCTGCCGTAGATCGGCGTTCCGGTGCGCAGGGCCAGCGCTATGGCGTCGGACGGCCGGGCACTCACCTCGACCCCGCTGGCGAAGACGAGCTCGGCGTAGAAGACGCCCTCGCGCAGGTCCGTGATACGCACTTCGGTGAGCTCCTGGCCGACGGCCTCCAGCACGTCCTTGAACAGGTCGTGGGTCAGCGGTCGTGCGGGGGCCATGCCCTGCTGGGCGAAGGCGATCGCCGTCGCCTCCCCCGGTCCGATCCAGATGGGGAGGTAGCGGTCGCCTCCCACTTCACGCAGAAGCACGATCGGTTGGTTGGAGGGCATCTCGACCCGGACACCTACGACATCGAGCTCGTTCACACAGCAACCCTAGGCCGTGCCCGGGACGTTTGGGTAGTCGGGCACAGAACGGGTGGACGATCCACAGCCCGCGCCGGTACCCCGGATCAGCGCAGCCGCACACCCAGCGCGGTCTGCACGAGTGCGGCGTGCAGCTTCACAGTGAGGCCCGCCAGTTCCTTCGTACGGGCCTCCGCGTGCGCCCGGGTCTGCGGATTGCGATGGCGCCGCAGTGGGGCGACCACCTGGTCCACCAGTCCCGCGTCACGCTCCGCCGCGGCTTTCATCGCCCGCAGATGACGCGGCTCGATCCCGAAGCGCCCCAGCTCGACGACGAGCGCGGCGACGGTCACCGCCTCGGCGTCGTAGACCCCGTCGGGCAAAGGGCCGATCAGTCCGTACGACTCCCACTCCTGGAGCTGCTGCTCACCGATCTCAGCGGCGGCGAGCAGCTCGGCGCGGCCCACCCGGGCCGCCGTGGGGCCCTCGGGCTCGCCGTAGAGCTCACCGAGGGGTTCTCCCTCACCCGCGTCGCGCTGGCGGCCCACCGAGGGCAGGCGCACCTTCTCACCGCGCGACAGGGCGTCCAGGTGCTCGCGGATCACCTTCAGCGGGAGGTAGTGGTCGCGCTGCATTCTCAGGACGTGGCCGAGGCGTTCGACATCGTCCGCGCTGAACTTGCGGTACCCCGAAGGGGTCCGCCGCGGCTCGACGAGCCCCTCCGACTCCAGGAACCTGATCTTGGAGATGGTGACTTCGGGGAACTCGTCGCGCAGCACGCTCAGCACCGCGCCGATGCTCATCAGCCCGCTGTCCGCGGCGGCGGTACCGCTGCCGGCACCGCCGCTCGGTGTTTGAAGCATGGACATTCCCTCGGTGTCCCCCCGGACGGAGTTGGGGGAGGGTTCAGATGCCCCGCTGGCTGGCGTAGAACACCAGTCGGTACTTGCCGATCTGCACCTCGTCACCGTTCGACAGCGGGACCTGGTCGATCCGCTCCCGGTTGACGTACGTGCCGTTCAGGCTGCCGACGTCGGCGACCGTGAACGAGCCGTCCGCGACACGGCGGAACTCCACATGCCGACGCGACACCGTCACGTCGTCGAGGAAGATATCGCTCTGGGGATGCCGCCCGGCCGTGGTCAGCTCGCCGTCCAGCAGGAAGCGGCTGCCCGAGTTGGGGCCGCGGCGCACCACCAGGAGCGCCGAGCCGACCGGCAGCGCGTCGACCGCCGCCTGAGCCTCCGGGGACAGCATCGGCGAGGCCGTCTGACCCGTCACCTCGGCGTCGTAGGCCTCGATACCGGAGATGGAGATCGTGGACGTCTGCTCCGACGGACGCTCCGGTCCACCCCGCAGCGGCGCACCGCAGTTGGAACAGAACCGGCTGTTGTCCGCGTTGCGGTTACCGCACCTCGTACACACCTGGGCCGACATGGACGGATCCTCCTGCCGCGGCTGCCCACCAGGGGCATGGGACGCATACGGATCGGAGGCGAACCCTCCACCCGTGCTCGAGGCTGACGATTCCCCGAAACCTATGCGGCCGGACTGGGCAGGGTCAACAGACGACGCGCCCTGACCACCGGGACCGGTGACCTGGTCCCGGAACAGCGGACGGTCGCCGCTCTGGGCCTCCGCGTCTCCCTGGCGCGGTGCACGATGACGGGCAGTCGCGTTGTCGCCACTGTCCTCTCGCGTGCTCTTGCCGAACAACTTCGCAAACAACTTCACGGGCGATTCCCCTTGACCGAAACAGACCCGCCCGTGGGGCAGGACGAACCCTGATTGAACACACCGGTCGACCCGGACATCCTCACAACGTCCGTATCCACCAGACAGTTTCCACCACGCACCACCCATTCGGTGCGCCGACCCCCCGCAACCTCCTGCCCTCGCCCGGCGACCCCCATGCGACCGCCGTTCACCGGGAGGACGACTGAGCGTAGTCAGGCCGCTCCGCCGGTCGCAAGGCATCGACGACGATCTTCGTCGAGCGGTCCACCGTGACGGTGGCCTGCTCCTTCTCCAGTGTCTGCACCACGCCTCCCGGAATGTTCAGCGCCGGCTCCAGGTCCTGCGGCTTGCCGATGACCTTGAAACGATAGGGCTGGGTGATCTTGTTCCCGTCGACCTTCACTCCGCTTCCGGAGTCGGCCAGGTAGGTACCGGCGACCACGCGCACGCCGTTCACCTGGATCGCCTCCGCGCCGGCGGCGCGCAGCTCCTGGATCGCGTCGAGCAGCATGTCCGCCTTGACCGCGCCCTTCGCGTCGTCGATCGTCAGGGTGATGCCGGGGCCCTGGGCGGCCACGGTGCCCGCCAGAATGCCGAGTTGCTTCTCCTTCTCGACCGTCTGCTTGCGGGCCTCCTCGGCCTGGTTCGAGCTGTTCTCCAGCTCGGTGCGCTGATCCTCCAGACCCTGTTTCTCATCCTCAAGACGCTGAGTCCGGCTGTCGAGTTCATCGAGAATGCGCACGAGATCTTCCTGACGCGCACCGCGCAGGGCGCTGTCGCCGTCGCTGTTGGACGCCACCTGGACGGCCAGGCCGAAGCCCAGGCCGAACAGCAGCACGGCGACGATGAGTTGGGCACGCGAGACCCGCGGCGGCCACAACCCCTTGCCCAGCCTCTGACGGCCGGACAGCGACGGCGTGCCGTTCTCCTCGGCCGCCTCCGGTTCGGGCTCCTCCGCGGCCGCGGGGACCTCTTCCGGCAGCTCTTCGCGCAGCGGGTTCTTGGTGGTCTCGTCTTCGTTCTCGTTGGTCATCGGCCTCACGCCCGGAACACGTGCCGGCGGATCGCCGCGGCATTGGAGAAGATCCGGATGCCGAGGACGACCACGACACCCGTGGACAGCTGGGCACCCACGCCCAACTTGTCACCCAGGAAAACGATCAGCGCGGCGACGACCACGTTCGACAGGAACGAGACCACGAAGACCTTGTCGTCGAAGATGCCGTCGAGCATCGCGCGCAGACCGCCGAACACGGCGTCGAGCGCCGCCACGACGGCGATCGGAAGGTAAGGCTCGACAACCGCCGGAACCTCGGGCCGGACCAACAATCCAGCCACGACTCCCACGACGAGGCCCAGTACGGCGATCACGGTGTGCCCTTCTCTGTGCTCGGCTCTGCTGTACGTACGATCACACTCGGTGCGGCAGACAACCGGACGTCGCCCTCGGCGGAAATGCTGGTCCGGATGCCGTAGTTCTCCTGCAGGGCGTGCAGATACAGCCCGTCGGAGCTGTTCTGGAACCGGGTGCTGAGCCGCTGGCCGTCCCCCACCGCGAGCACCGTGTACGGCGGCACCAGCGGCTTGTTGTCGACCAGTATCGCGTCACCCGCGGCCCTGATGGCCGACAGGGCGGTCAGCCGCTGTCCGTTGACGGAGACGGCCTCGGCGCCCGACTCCCACAGGCCGTTGACCACACGCTGCATGTCACGGTCCCGCACCCGCCCGGTGTCGGAGAATCCCGAGGTCTCCCGCGGATTGGTGCCGTCACCGCCCGTGCTGGCTTCCTTCGCGTCGTTGACCACGAGTCTCACGCCGGGTCCGTGCACATCGGTGGCACCCGACAGAATGCTCACGAGGTCGGCCTGCTCACCGCCGCCGTCCTTTTTCAGCGCCACACGCTGGCGGGCGCTCACATCGGCGCGCAGGGTGTCGACGCCGTTCTCCAGCTTGTCCGCGGCCGTCGTCTCGCGCTCGATACGGTCGATGAGTTCTTGGCGCTCCTTGGCGACGACAGGGGCCGCCAGCCGAGCGTTCGCCGCTCCCACGGTGACAACGAGCGCGGCGAGCACCAGACCCGCGGCAAGACCCAGCTTGGCCCGGACCGTTTTCGGCATGCCGACCGCGCCCTCGGCCTCCCTGCGGGCGGCCGCCTCGGCGTACCCCTCGTCGAGGCTGTGGTCCATGACGTTGGTGAGCAGCGACATGGAGGCGTCCGGGCGCGGGGGGCGCGGAGCGTTGCTCCGAACGGGGGGCTGCTGCGGCATGCCGCACATCGTCGCACGTCGCGGGTGCTACCTCCGAATGGCCCCACCAACGTGCCGGACAGGCCCCCTTGGGGACACTTGTCCGGCACGCAAGGGTGAAGATCGTTTCAGCGGCCGGCGCTGTCCACAACAGCCGCCCACTCGTCGAGCAGAGCCTCCGCGGAGGCGTCGTCCGGGCCTTCCGCCCACAGATGGGTGACGGCCTCGGCAGGGTCCGGCAGCACCATCACCCAACGCCCGTCCGTCTCCACGACGCGCACGCCGTCCGTCGTGTCCACGAAGCGGTCTCCCGCCTCCTCCACGACCCGGCGCATCACCAGCCCCTTCACGGCCCACGGAGTCGCGAGGTCCCGCTTGAGCACATGCGCCCGCGGAATCCGCGCGTCGATCTGGCTGAGCGTGAGCTGCGTCCGCGCCACCAGACCGATGAGCCGTACGAACGCGGCAGCACCGTCGAAAACGCCGCTGAACTCGGGAATGATGAAGCCGCCGCGCGCGTCGCCACCGAAGATCGTCGTCTCTTCGCGGCCGACTCGCGTCAGGTCGTCGGGCGACGTGGTCGTCCACTCCACCTGAGTGCCGTGGTACGCCGCCACCTGCTCGGCGATCCGTGTCGTGGTGACCGGCAGCGCCACTCGCCCACTGCGCCGCTCGGCGGCCACCAGGTCGAGCATGACGAGCAGGGCTCTGTCGTCCTCGACGATCCGCCCCTTCTCGTCGACGAGCGAGAGCCGCTCACCCACCGGGTCGAAGCGCACTCCGAACGCGGCCCGCGCGGACGCGACGATCTCGCCCAGCCGTACCAGGCCGGCCCGCCGCGTCTCCGCCGTCTCGGTCGGCCTGGACTCGTCGAGACCGGGATTGATCACCAGGGAGTCAACACCGAGCTTGCCCAACAGGCTGGGCAGCACCAGTCCGGCACTGCCGTTGGAGGCGTCGACGACGACCTTCAGCCCGGAATCCGCGATACCGGTGGTGTCGACATTCCGAAGCAGTGATCCCGTATACGAGTCGAAGACGCTGGCGGGGAAGTGCAGGTCCCCGATCTCCCCGGGAAACGCGCGCCGGTACTCCTGCCGCGCGAACACCCGGTCCAGCTTCCGCTGACCGCCCTGCGACAGGTCGGCACCCTGCCCGTCGAAGAACATGATGTCGACGGAGTCGGGCACTCCGGGTGTCGTCCGGATCATGATTCCGCCCGCGCTGCCCCGGGCCGTCTGCTGCCTGGCCACGGGCAGCGGTACGTTCTCCAGGTCGCGTACGTCGATGGCGCTGGTCTGCAACGCCGAGATCACCGCTCGCTTCAGCGCGCGGGCACCTCGGGAGTGGTCGCGGGCCGTGGTGACGGTGGACCCCTTCTTGAGAGTCGTCGCATAGGCACCCGCCAGGCGCACGACCAGTTCCGGGGTGATCTCGACGTTCAGGATCCCGGAGACGCCACGGGCGCCGAAGAGGTGGGCCTGACCGCGCGACTCCCAGATCACCGAGGTGTTGACGAAGGCGCCGGCCTCGATGGTCTTGAACGGATAGACGCGGACGTTGCCCTGAATGATCGATTCTTCACCGACGAGGCATTCGTCGCCGATCACCGCGCCGTCCTCGATCCGAGCGGCGCGCATGATGTCGGTGTTCTTTCCGACCACGCAGCCGCGCAGATTGCTGTGCTGACCGATGTACACGTTGTCGTGCACCACGGCCCGGTGCAGGAACGCGCCGTTCTTGACGACGACGTTGGAGCCGACGACCGTGTGCTCGCGGATCTCGGCGTTCGCCTCGACCTTGGCGTAGTCACCGATGTAGAGCGGCCCGCGCAGTACGGCGTCGGGATGCACTTCCGCGCCCTCGGCCACCCAGACGCCCGGGGAGATCTCGAACCCGTCGAGTTCGACGTCGACCTTGCCCTCAAGGACGTCGGCCTGGGCCTTCACATAACTCTCGTGAGTGCCGACGTCCTCCCAGTAGCCCTCGGCGATATAGCCGTAGATGGGCTTGCCTTCCTTCATCAGCTGGGGGAAGACGTCGCCGGACCAGTCGACGGAGACATCGGCATCGACGTAGTCGAAGACTTCGGGCTCCATGACATAGATGCCCGTGTTCACGGTGTCCGAGAAGACCTGACCCCAGGTCGGCTTCTCCAGGAAGCGCTCGACCTTGCCTTCCTCGTCCACGATGGTGATGCCGAATTCCAGCGGATTGGGGACGCGCGTCAGGCAGACGGTGACGAGCGCGCCCTTCTCCTTGTGGAAGTTGATGAGTTCGGTGAGATCGAAGTCGGTGAGAGCATCACCGGAGATGACGAGGAAGGCGTCGTCCTTCAACGCCTCCTCGGCGTTCTTGACGCTCCCGGCGGTACCGAGTGGCTTCTCCTCATTGGCATAGGTGAGCTCCATGCCGAGCTCTTCACCGTCACCGAAGTAGTTCTTGACCATCGAGGCCAGGAACTGAACGGTGACGACGGTCTCGTTGAGCCCATGCCTTTTGAGCAGCCTCAGCACATGCTCCATGATCGGGCGGTTCACCACCGGCAGGAGCGGCTTGGGCATGCTTGAGGTCATTGGGCGAAGGCGTGTGCCTTCGCCTCCGGCCATCACGACGGCCTTCATGTCGGAAGCGTCCTCCTTGAAGAGACGACGGTACAGCCGACTTCACCCGTCCTGATTGTCCCGCAGTTTTCGAGCGCGGGCCATCGGGGCACTACAGCCGCCCAATCGGGCCGAGCTCAATCGGCCATGGTGTCCGCTCGGACCAACCGGCGGACCTGCACCACGTAGAGGACTCCTGCCCACCAGTACAGGGTTGTACCCCATCCGGCGAACGCCCATCCGAAAATAGCGCCGAGTGTCGCGATCCAGCCGCTCGCGTCACTGAGCAGCAGCAACGGGAACGCGTACATCAGGTTGAAGGTGGCCGCCTTCCCGAGGAAGTTCACCTGCGGAGGCGGATAGCCGTGGCGCCGAAGGATCCACACCATCACGAGCAGAACCAGCTCGCGTGCGAGAAGCGCGGCCGTCAGCCAGATCGGAAGAATCTCGCGCCAGGTGAGCCCGACAAGCGTCGACAGAATGTAGAGCCGGTCGGCCGCGGGATCCAGCAGCCGGCCGAGGCTGCTGATCTGGTTCCAGCGCCGGGCGAGCTTCCCGTCCAGATAGTCGGTGATACCGCTCAGCATGAGGATGAGCAGCGCCCAGCCGTCACTCTTGGGACCACCGAACTCCGGCCTGAGGATCAACCACAGGAAGATGGGTACGCCGAGGAGACGCGCCATGCTGAGGATGTTCGGGATGGTGAGGACCCGGTCCGTCTGAACACGGGTCTCCTGGACCTCCACCCGGGGGCCTCCTGTGGGAAACGAGCCAACGATGCCCCCTGACCTTACCCGCAGCCCCGACGCCGGAGCGCGGAGGGGGGGAGGCGAGGAGGAGACGTCATGCGGAAAAGTCTGTCGGAAAACAAAAAAGCTCCGGCTCTCGGAAAATTTCCCGAGAGCCGGAGCTCTAATTTTAGTTCGGCGGCGTCCTACTCTCCCACAGGGTCCCCCCTGCAGTACCATCGGCGCTGTGAGGCTTAGCTTCCGGGTTCGGAATGTAACCGGGCGTTT